>JAGCFX010000040.1 GCA_017649925.1 Paludibacteraceae bacterium
ACCGCCGAACTCATCGGCAACAAACTCATCCTGCATATGGCTGCCGCCTATCGGATGATCAAAGGTGCAGAGGAAGTGAGTGTACCGAAAGTGCAACCTCTGGATCAACGTAAGATGTTGCTAAGCTTATTGCCGGAGGAGTATGAAGTCCAGAAATTAGTAACAGAGGCAAAGTCTCAAGGTTTATCGTACAGGACAGCTACGCGATGGAATGAAGGATGGATGGAAGAAGGTTTAGTCATAAAAGTCCGGCATGGAGTATATAGGAAGAGCCTCGCATCCGCATAGGGAATACCATCGTAAATCTATAACGAATGACTAAGAATGACTAAGAACCACTAACAGTCGCGTTCGGCAAATGGATCGCAAAGGCCATACCGCTCCGCTAAATGGCAGGTGCGACCATTGCCTCCGCTCCCCCCACAAATTAAAATTTGCGGGGACCCCAGGAAGTGCCAAACTTGGCTAATGAATTAAAAAATCGACATGACCTTATTGACCATTTTGACCGTTTGGAGTATGAAACGGTCAATACGGTCAAAACGGTCAGATCAAAAAATTATTAAAAGAAAGGAAATGAATTATGGCACATTACGTACCTTCAGACGGTTTTGAGAATTTCACCGGTGCATTGAGCAAGAAGAAAATTCAAGGAGTTAACCACATGACCGTCACCCGCCGTAAAAAGGTCAAGGATCCGTTGACGGGCGAGGTGGTCGGTTTAGGACCGAAAGAGATCTACGCGCAGGAGCGTCGCGATTACAAGGAGCATCCATTGACGCCCAACGAGACGGTTCAGCGCAGCCGATGGCGCGAAGCCTGCCGCGAAGCGAGTGCGATTGTTCGCGACACGAACCATCCCCGTTTTATGGAGATGTACAATCTCTGGCGCGCGCAACTCACGACCGACGCTCCCTGCAAGCAGTTCCCGAACTTCGTGAGGGCGGTGTTAGCAAGCGAATAGCGTGCATAGTGGCGCACGCTACTCCAGACTATTGATATCGACGAGTTTGTTGACGATGGCATAGATCGTCAGGCCCGCTGTAGAATGGATGTTGAGTTTGCGGGCGATGTTCTTGCGATGCGAGATGACGGTATGCGTGGAGATACAGAGCACATCGGCTATCTCCTTATTACTCAATCCGCGTACCACTTGCACCAGCACATCCTTCTCGCGGTCGGAGAGTTCTTCGGTCTCCGGTAACTGATGACGACGCGCGTGCTGCGGTTGAATCCTTGTAAGCGCCGGCCGCAGGATATCGTCCTCTATCGCGCAATGGTCCGCGAAATCCTGCTCCGTATGCCAGAGATCGGACATAACACTTATCAAAAGATAAGTGATGGGTGATTGGTGATCGGTTATTGGTGATTGGTGATCGGTTATTGGTGATTGGTGATCGGTTATTGGCGACGGATAGTACTTAATGATGAGGTTTTTGATTTCCGTCAGTTTGTCCGTTATACGCTCATCGTCATGCTCATGCTCGTCAAACAGGCCCTCATTCTCATGCTCGATATGGATATGAATCTCTTCGGTGAACTCATCATAACAGCGCAGTATGAGTCCCGGAATCTTCGTCGTCGGATCAGCCGGGATAATGGCCTCGATGAGTGCTCTTCTCAATCGCGGCAAACGGAAATCGAGGAAATAGGTATGCGCATTCTTCAGATACTGCTGCAAGGTAGGAAGGTCGATATCCTCGGGTATCGCACGCTGGTGGAACACCTTATAATTGACAACGGCAAGGAACGTAGGCGTATGTACGCCATACGCCTCACATACTTGCTCAATAGTCTGCTCCCCGACGCCCATCTCCAGTCCGAAACGGCTGATGATCTGAATGGCATCTTCCTCATGCGCCATCAGGTCGCATATCTTATCCGTGGCTCTATACATCATCGTAGCATCGAAATCGGCCGCAAAGATACTATATTTTTTTGACATGTGCAAATAAATTTGCAAATTTATGCGTACGAATGCAAGCCTCCGAGGAGGTACGAAACGCCAAAATAGGTGAACAATACAAAGAAGAAAGCAACTATGCTAAGTATATGGTAGTAAATTTGAAATTTTACATCTGAGATTTTACATTTATTCTTCAGCCAGGGGAAGTGAAGCAGGAGGGCATAGACGAGCATGGTGATGAGTGCCCATGTTTCTTTCGGGTCCCATCCCCAATAACGTCCCCAGCTCATGTTCGCCCAGACGGCACCGATGAAGATACCGGCAGTGAGGCAGAAAAGCGCAGGGTAAAGCAAAACAGCCGAAAGCTGAAAGACAGTAGTCGAAAGCCGCTTGCTGCACAGGCCCACGATGCCGTTGATGGCGATGATGGCAAAGAGCGTGTACGCCAACATAATGACGGACACATGGATTCCGAGCAAAGGCGTCTGCAGAACCGGCTGCAGTGGAGGTTTAGGAGTGACGACGTGCGTCATTACTATCGCCAATAGGATGGCGATGACCGCTAACGCTGCAAGACCGCTACGCTGACCGAATACAGATTTTTTCAGCAACACGCGGAAGCGGGTGTTTTTCTGAAAGAAGAATCCGATCATTCCAGCTAATAGCAGTGCATAGCCGGTGTACGTGATTCCGCTGCCCCACGGATCGTAGTTATAGGCTAGCACCACACCCGCTTGGTCGCTGTCATAGTCTGACTGGCAGAAACGCCAGCCGTGGTACTTCAGCGGCTTGTTCATCCGCACGATGCCTTCATCCACCGTGATTGCTGATTGCTGATTGATGATTGATGATTGACTTCTGTCCAACAGGCGCAGCTCAGAGATAAAATCCACGGGATTGCCGTCAGCATCATTGATAATGCGGAAATCCCAGAGGAAAAGGGTGATTTTGGATTGGTGATGGGTAATTGGTGATTGGTGATTGGTAATTGGTGATTGGTAATTGAGCGTTTCCGCTTGGTCGGCGCGGAGGTGTATGTCGCCTTGTACGCCGAAGAAATGCGTCACACATGCCCCGACGAGGATGACCGCCAGGGCAATGTGCAACAGCCACGTAGCCGGCTTAAATCGCATTGATGAAAGCAACCACCGCATCTCTGTCTTCCTTATTCAGTTTGTAGAACTGTTGTGTTGGCCAATAAGCGTCCGACTGATTGCTATAACCATGCCACATGATAGCTTCGATGACGTTGCGTGCGCGGGTGTCGTGCATACGTGCCTCGTATTGGTCACCGGTTGCTTTCTTATGCAATCCGCGTCCCCAGAGCGGCGTGGTACGGCACCAACCGGTACGGATATCATTCTCCATGCAGAGCTTATGCTGGATCATGTCGGTATACGGCCATATCTTCTGGTTCGGATAACGCGGCATAGCAGCCGTGAAGCCTTTGAAGTTATTCGGGTCACGTACCTCATCCGGTCCGGTAGTCCATGTAGGACGGTGACAGTAGTCGCAGCCGATTTGCGTGAACAGTTCCTTGCCTTTGAGCACTTGCGGGTCATCCACGTTACGGGCAGCCGGGACAGCCAAGCCGCGATGCCAGATCATGACTTGCGTGAACTCGTCATCACTCATCTCTGCGGGCAACGTGTTGCTCTCCAGATATGCCCTTATCTCTTCCTGCGTACCGAAAGCCGCCTGCACTTCCGGATCTTTAGAAGCGTACTCCGCATAGATAGACGTACCTTCCTGACCTGTTTTGTACGCCAAGTCGAGGTAGTGATACGGCCTGTCAGAACGGGTCACATTAGTGATATTCCAGATAGCGTTTGCACCTGCGCCGTCCATCAACGGACCACGTGTGAGGGCATACGTGAAGCGCTTCGGTCCCCACTGCGGGTCGTTCTTGTAATAGCCGGAAGTCTGGAAACTACCATTCCAGAAAGCAGGGTTGAGACCGTTCTTCAGTTTGTTATCCGTTGCTTCTTTCTCATACTGAGCGATGATATCCGCATCAGCGATGGCATCGAGCAGACCGGAACCGTACACGCCGATCGTGTTCTCCAGTTTGACTTCGTATCCTTGGCTCTCGAGCAGACCATCCGGATCGCGATAGCCTTGATTATAGACATAAACAGCGGTGTTCGGCATCTTCACTTCGGGGTAACGCAGTTCATACGTCTCGCCGTCTGCGAACTTATTGCCATGCTCGTCAGTAGCGGTTTTCCATGTAACCGTGATCTGACTCGGGTCGAGCGGTGCTTTGAAAGGCTCCGCGCCGAAGAGTTGCGGCATACCTGCGAGCCAAGGCACATAGCCTTGTGTAGCAGGGTTGATAACTACCAGCAGCGTTCCGTTTCCTACGTTCGCCGCATCGTATGTACCGGCAGGCACAGAAGTACCATGCGAGTAATTCGGGTGGCAATGCTGGCAGGAAGCACGCACATAGACAGGACCCAAGCCATGCTGACGACCTTCGGTATTGGTGACGAAGGGTTTCTCTGCGATCTGGTCGCCTTGGGCGAACTTCGTTTCCAGACCTGCGTTCTCCGTAGCCGGTGTCGGCTGACGGAAAGTCATAGACGTGAGGTTGGTAGTCGTACCTAACTTACCACCGGTGTAATACCAGTCCGGCAAATCGGTCTCCGGGTCAGGATTAGGCGTTTGTTTGCAACCTGTTACGAGTACTCCGATTAATCCGAGTATTCCGATAAATAAAAAACTCTTTCTCATATTATTTGCTCAATAAAGGTAACACTTCTTTGTCCAAGATGCGCTCCAGTTCAGAAACCTTATCCATAGCCGCTTTGACGGCAGGATTGTTTTTGGCGGTATTCTCGAAGTCCTGAATAGCCTCAATGGCCGCGATGGACTCCTCAATCGCCTTGCGCACGTCGGCGTCAAGGTCTTGATCCTGGCTCTTAACATAGTCCGACACGCTTGCATCGCCGGCTTTGCCGCCGCAGTAAGCATGCTGGATAGAACGGATGTTATCCGCGAAATCGATGGTAGACGTGCAGCTGTACGGGCTCTCAATATAATCGCGTTCCTCGGCGCTACTGCTCAGGTAAGGATTGCCCAGTTTGAGGTCTGCCACTTCTCCGGCGATATCCACGCAACCGGCTACTATCTCTTCTGCTACAGACTGGAAGGTAACGAAAGTTGAACCGGCTTTACCGGCGTTGATCATCTGTGCGCCATAGTTGTCTTCCCACGGCTCAATGTCGCCGTCCTCCAGCACTTTCATCTTCGCGTCGCTGATGTCACCGGACCATGCAAACTCGAGGATACAAGCCTGCTCCACGAGGTCAGTGATGACACCTAACAGATAGATGGACTGCGCTTTGGTGAGGTTAGCCGCGTGCGGTTTTCCGGTGCCGACAGGACGACCGTCTTTCATCTCCGACTCAAAAAGCAGGTACTCGCAAGCATGGAAACCCTGGAGCGCATAGCCGAGGTTGTTACGCACGTAGTCCACACCGTTCTCCTCGATGTCTTGCATCTGCGCCACATTGTTGAGCAGCGAGTTCATCGCATTGAAATCCAAAGGCCAGGAGTCGATGTGCGGGTCGATGGCATGGGTGTTCACAGGACCAAAGAGGAACGCTTCGCTTTGCTCCCAATGCTTACGCATGGCGCGCCAGTGAGTGTCCGCTTCTTTCATCGTCTGCGTGTAGTCCGTACCCTTGTCCACGGCCTCTGCAATCTGTTGGGCACTCGCCAGCAGTTTGAGTCCTTGGTCCGCCATCGCGCTGTAAGTCGCAATGACCGTGTTGTTCACATACGGTGCCGCAATCTTCTGCAGCGCCGCTTCCTTGTCGGTGGTCACTTCCGTACCACCTGTCTTACATGACGCCATGGCCAGTACAACCAGTGCCATCATCAAAAATGGAAATTTTCTCATAAACATATCTATTTAGTTTGTTTGTTAAAGTTCATAAAATCCTGCATAGACAATGCCGATAGCCAGTTGCGGTTCGTCATTGTAAATCTTCCCGCGCGTGCCGTCCGCGCGCGTACCTTGTTTTAATATACCGTACGAAAACTCGGCTTTGACGCCTATCTGCGGTATCGGGAAATAATTGATACCCACGGCTGCACGATGCCGTCCGCACCATGCATACATGTCCGTCGGCTTGTTATCATACCGGAACATGGAATCGTAGTAATCGTAGCGAGCAAAAATATAAAATTTTTGATTGGTAATTGGTGATTGGTGATTGGTGATTTTTGCAAGCGAGAAAAAGTCATAGCCGACTTCCATACCTGCGGCGAGGGCATCGGATGCAACCCATTGTTTGCTGGAAACCGAGCCTTTGCGCATAGAGATATTATATTGCGTGATAGCCGCAGCATCGCTAAGGTGACCGTACATAAAACTGCCGCGCAGCACGAGTCCGTAGTCCTTGTAGGCAAAGTCAAACGCCCCGATAGAGACCGTTCCTTTGACATCCTTGTAAGCACTCTCGTCCAGTTCGGCGTTCGTCTTACTGAGCGTGTTGCGGAACGAGTTACCGCAGTAGCCGGAGAGGGACAGACGCAAGCCTTGTACGCCTGTGTAGTCTACGCGTGCAGCACCTGCGAACACGTTCGCTAACTTGAATTCATACGGACTGCCTGCGCCCGGTTTCACCCAGTTCTTACGGTTAAAACGGTCACTATCCAGACCCGGCAGAAACATCGCCTGATAATGCCAGCCGCTCTCGGTCGACCCCATCAGCGTGAGTGCCACCTCATGCCATGTAGACGGAATAATAGTGAATTCTCCTTCGTTACGATAGACACCGAAATACTCGGTCGGTTCATGATGGGCGTTGAGTCCGCCGACGGGAATCACTTGCATACCTGCACGGAGGATAGCATAGCGGTTGAACTCTTTCTGCAGCCAGAACTGCTCAAGCGCCACTTCGCCGCCGCGCTCTATCTCTCCTTCATATTCGCCGCCTTCCTCTTCCTCTATCTCAATAGCCGATTCCGTACCGCCGTGCTCAAACTCAATCTCCGTACCGACAGACCAGCCTTTGCCGAAGTCGTAGCCCAGATAGATGACCACGTGCGGCAGATCGAACTCACCGTAATGGTCGTTCGCATATTTCTCGGGATTTTTGCCGTAACGGAGATAATTGTTGGAATAGAAACAATGCTTGGCTGTCACCTCGCCATACCCGCCAATACGGAACTTACCGCGTTGGTATTTCTGTTTTACTCGCGTTGTATCGGGTTGGATAGTATCTTTCGGAATTTGTCTTGAAGCACCTGTAACGCCATCCGTATATCCCAATTTATTGGGATTGTCGGATTTCTGCTCCAAACGTTCGATACGCTCAATCAGCGACTGCAGGTCTGCTGCACTCACCTTAACACTATCCTGCGCATGCATACCTAATGCGCACGAAATTAGCAAGATAGAAAAGATTGTTTGTCTATACATAATGTGTCGTACTCTCTTTTCAAATACGACACAAAATTACTCATTTTTGAGTATTTATGCAATCCCTATTTATTGTGAAAATACTTCCAGAGCGGTGCTGCGTGCAACGCTTGAATGATCTCTCCATCGCGGAGCATTTCGAGAACCTGCTCCGGTTCCATCACATCTACATGGATATCCTCGGTTGCTTCCTGATGCTGTTCCCTCCGTTTCTCTACGCCTGTGGCGAGGAACGTGTACGAGCGGTTGTTATGATTCGTCGGGTTCGGCGACAGTGTCATGAATAGTTGCCATTCGCCACCTTCATAGCCCGTCTCTTCGGATAGTTCGCGTTGCGCAGCCTGCAAGGGCGTCTCGCCCGGATCTATCACACCTGCCACGAGTTCGTAATGCGTCTCGCCCAGCGCATGACGGTATTGGTCTTCCATCACCATCTTTCCGTCCTTTGTGATAGCGATGACGTTGATCCAGTCGGGAAACTCCAATACGAACCATGTCGGTATTTGTCTGCCACTCGGCAACTCTACACACTCCTGACGAACCGACAACCACGGTCCTAACTTCAGGATGTTCTCTTGCTTTAACACGCGCCAAGCGCGATTGACTAACTTAGGATAAGCCATGTTGCTATTGTATGTGATGCGGCGCCGAACGTGATAAACACATGCCAGACGGCATGCCAATATGCATGCTCTTCGTCGCCATGAAAAAAATATGCTCCGATCGTATAAAATATGCCTTCTGCCACTATCCATCCGAATGCCGCGTGACTCATATTCTGCCACATCGGCCATAGTATAAGCAGTGCCACCCATCCCATCGCCAGATAGAGTGCGAGCGACAGGCGCGGGTGTTTGCCTAACGCGATGAACTTACCTATTGTGCCTGCCAGTACGCACAGCCAAAGGAAAACAAACAAGGTCCACCCCACCCATCCTCCGACGACCGACAGACATATCAGCGAGTACGAACCGGCTATCATCACGTAGATGGCAATATGGTCAAAGATCCGCAGACGTGCTTTTGCCTGTGTTTCTGTTACCGCATGATACCATGTCGACGAGCCAAACATCATTACCATACCCAAAAGGAATAGCGCAGTGCTCAAAATGGTCCATAGTCCAACGGCCCTCGCCATCAACGGCCACGCAATAAGCAATGTCGCTATCAACGGTACGAGGTGCGTTAATGTGTTCGCCTTCTCTTCTGCCGGTAGATTGTTCCAATATACGCAAATTCTACTCATTCGGGGTGCAAAAGTACTAAAAAATTCCCATATATGCAAAATTATTTGTTCATTTCAAATATTTTTTGTACTTTTGCAGCCGCTTACGTTAATATCCTTGTATCATGAATAGCATAAACGCATATCCCGCATGGATAGACCTGCATTTGCATTTGGATGGTTCCATTGCTCCGAAAACGGCCCGTAAACTGGCCGGCATGCAGGGCATTCCTTTTCCCTACACCGATGAAGAACTCAAGCGCGCCATGTCGGTTTTGGGTAATTGTCGCAGTTTGAATGACTACCTCGAGCGTTTCTCCTTACCTTGTTCGCTACTCCATATCCGCGAGGCATTGTACCTCTGTACCTACGAACTGCTGGATGAACTTTGTGCGCAAGGAGTTAAGTATGCGGAAGTGCGTTTTGCGCCGCAGAAATCAGCCCACGGCGGTATGACTCAATATGAAGCTGTCAAGATCGTGCTGCGCGCTATAGAAGATGCGCCACTGCCCTGCGGGCTTATTTTGAGCATGATGCGGGGCGATGACTGTCATGCCGCGAACATGGAGACCATCGAGGTTGCAAAAGCTTTTCATGGCAAGGGCGTAGTGGCAGTCGATTTGGCAGGCGCCGAAGCTTTATTCCCTACCCATTGTTTTAATGATGAGTTTGTTGCCGTTCGTAAAGCCGGTATGCCGCTGATCATTCATGCCGGAGAAGCAGCCGGGGCAGAGAGTGTACGCGAGGCCATCGAAGCAGGCGCCGTGCGCATAGGGCATGGCGTGAGAGCATTGGAAGATCCGGAAGTGGTGCGTATGCTCGTTGAGCGGAAAATAACTCTTGAACTCTGTCCTACCAGCAACCTCAATACGGCCATCTTCCCGTCGTACGAAGCTTATCCGTTACGACGCTTGATGGATGCCGGCATACGCGTGAGCATCAATACGGATAATATGACTGTCAGCAATACTACGCTACGACAGGAATGGCAGCATATGATGGATGCATTCCCACTCACGGAAGACGAGATACAACGTATCGTCCGTGACACTATTGATGCTTCGTTCGCTCCGAAAGAACTTTTCAAACAATTCTAATCACTCATCGCTCAAAAAGGCGTAGCAATCTCATTTTTACCTTCCCAGCCTTACCGCTATACGGATGTTCGCGGAGGGAGAGGTTGAAGTGCGTGTGACCTTTGAGAACGGTCTGCGGGTGCGTAAACTCGCGGAAACCCCATTCGCCGTGATAAGCTCCCATGCCGGAATGGCCTGTACCGTTGAACGGCACGCCCTTCACCATCATATGCATACACACCTCGTTGATGCAACCGCCGCCAAACTGCTGGGTCTGCATCACGCGATTCGCCCATTTCATATTCTTCGTGAATACATACATCGCCAAAGGATGTTCACGCTCAGCGATGATGTCCATCAGACTATCCACATCTGCGTCTTTGAAGGGAACAATAGGCAGCAACGGACAGAAGAGTTCATGTTGCACGATGGGTTCGTTGATATCGACGGGATAGATGATGGTCGGGGCATAGCGGCGCGTTGATTTATCGCCTATTCCTCCGAAAACGATGTGCTTACGATGCTCGTCGGCTAACTTTGCGCATTTATCGTATGCCGCAGTTGTGATGAGTCTCGGGTATTCCTCATTAGTCTCAGCATGTTCGCCTACCTGCGCCACAAAAGCAGATTTCAATTCTTGGATAAATTCTTCGGCTACTTCTTCTGCCACAGCTATCTGGTTGATGTTGATGCATATCTGTCCGGCATTAAGCAGTTTGAAGAACGCTATCTTACGTGCGGCATCTTTGAGATCAGCATCTTTCCGTACTACACACCAGTTTCCCGTTTCGCCGCCTAACTCCAACGCTACCGGAGTCAGGTTTTTCGCCGCTTCGGCCAATACATGCTTACCTACCGACGGACTACCTGTATAGAAGATCTTGTCCCATCGTTGCGCCAAACACATGTCTGCCACGTCATGTCCGCCGTCGATGAGCGTTATATACTCAGGAGGAAACACTTCCGCAAAGAATTTCTTCAATACCGCCGTACTGGCGGCAGACTTGGAACTGGACTTGATGACGACCGTATTTCCGCCGCACATCGCGGCTGCTACCACGCCGATTGTCAGTAGAATCGGGAAGTTAAACGGGCTGATGACCAGCGTCACGCCATACGGCATCTTGTATACTTTTGTGAAGATACTCGGCCAACACATGAGTCCGCTGAAATGCACTTCCGGTCGACTCCACCTGCGCAGTCCCGAAATGATTTCATTCACTTCGGAAATAATCGGACCGACATCGCTCAAATATGCCTCTAGTTCACTTCTGCCGAGGTCTTCGCACAATGCCTGAACAAACTCGTCCTGACGCGCAATCACGGCCTCTTTGAGACGTTTGAGTTGTTTGATACGCCATTTAATCGGCAGCGTCTGCCCTATGTGGAAGAACTTCCGTTGCGCGTTTACGATGTCTCGTATTGATTCTTCTGTATACATAGTATTAAAATTAACGCTGCAAAAGTAGTAAAAAAAATTGACATGAGCAAATTTTTTCGGAAAACACGTGATAAATTTGCATATGTCGAAAAAAAACAGTACCTTTGCGGCCGTTTTGCATTATGAACGAGTTTTTGGAGAAAGAAGAAGCAATCCTGAAGATGCTGAAGACAGTCTTCGACCCGGAAATACCGGTAAATGTGTATGACTTAGGGTTGATTTACGGCATCGAAGTAAAAGACGACGGCATATGTGACATCACAATGACGCTGACAGCGCCATCGTGTCCCGCCGGCGATTTTATTGTGGAAGATATCCGGCAGAAAGTGGGCAGTGTGGAAGGCATTAAAGATGTGAACGTGACGATTGTCTTTGAGCCGGAGTGGAATAAAGATATGATGAGTGAAGAAGCCAAGCTCGAGCTCGGCTTCTTGTAGCCGAGCGTAGTTTACGTAAATTACGTCGTTTACGAAAAATACGAAAACATGATATATTTTTTAAGTGATGCACATTTGGGAAGTCTGGCAATAGAGCGAGGCTGGGCACAACAGAAGAAATTGATTGATCTGTTGGAGAAGATGAGTGAGGATGCCGTGTCGATATACATGCTCGGCGATATGTTTGATTTCTGGATGGAATATTACCACCACGACAAGACCAAACGTCAGTTCTCTCCGTTCTTCAAGCAATTGCGTCGCTTGCGCAAACGCGGAATACGCATTCATTTTTTCACGGGTAATCATGACCTGTGGACATTCGGCGGCATTGAGCAGTTGAGCGGTGCGGAAGTGCATTATGAGCCTTGTACTATCAAGCGTTACGGCAAATTGCTGTATCTTGCTCACGGCGACGGCTTACTGCCGCGAGACTGGGAACAATTATACCCGAAAGACGTACAACGCAAAATCAAGAATTTCATCAAATTGCGCAAGATATTCCATAATCCATTTCTGCAGTTCTGTTTCCGCAGTCTGCCTCCGAAATGGGGCAATAAGTTCGGTTATGAATGGGCGAAACGCAGCCGGATGAAGGAATTGAATCATCCATGTCCGTACAAAGGCGAAGACCAGGAAGAACTTGTGCTCTTTGCCAAAGACCAGGAATCACGCGGCAACCATCGCGATTACTATATCTTCGGCCATCGGCATATTCCGTTGGATTTGCAGTTGGCAAGCGGCGCGCGCGTAGTTATCTTAGGCGACACATTTAAAGAATGGACTTATGCCAAACTGGATGACAAAGGCAATTTAACCATGCATACTTATGAGTAGCAGAGAAGAACAACTGAAGGCATTCGGACGACTGCTGGATATCATGGACGAGTTACGCGAGAAATGTCCGTGGGATCGCAAACAGACGTTCGACAGTTTGCGCCAAAACACGATAGAAGAGGCATTTGAGTTGGCAACCGCCATTTCACGCCACGACATGAATGAGATCAGCAAAGAGCTGGGTGATGTATTGTTGCATGTTGTTTTCTATGCCAAGATGGGTTCTGAAACCGGAGAATTCGACATGGCGGATGTGTGCAACAGGATTAGCGACAAGTTGATTTTCAGGCATCCGCATGTTTATGGCGAAGCTGCAGCACAGAGTGCGGAGGAAGTGAGCCATTTGTGGGAACAAGTAAAACTGAAGGAAAAAGGCGGAAACAAGACCGTTTTAGGTGGTATTCCGGACAGTTTGCCGAGTCTGGTAAAGGCTTATCGGATACAGGACAAAGTGGCAAATGTGGGATTTGACTGGGAGAAAAAAGAGGATGTATGGGAAAAAGTGAAAGAGGAAATAGCGGAGTTTGAAACGGAATTAACCGATGAACGGGCAAACGAACTGACGAAAGAACGAATGACGGAGGAGTTCGGAGATTTGATGTTTGCGCTTATCAATGCCGCACGGTTGTACAAAATCAAACCGGACAATGCGTTGGAGCAAACGAATCTGAAGTTCATCAAGCGTTTTAATTATATCGAATCGCGCGCGAAGGAGCAAGGCAAAGAGTTGAAAGACATGAGCCTTGACGAGATGGAAGCACTTTGGCAGGAATCAAAGAAAAACGGGCTCTAAAAGAACCCGTTGTGCGGCATAAAAGACTCGAACTTTCACTCCTCTCGGAACCAGATCCTAAGTCTGGCGCGTCTACCAATTCCGCCAATGCCGCTCGCTGCAAACGCTTCGCTGGTTTACATCGGGGACCCCAGAATAAAACCAACTAATACGCTTTTATTCGAAAAGCGGGTGCAAAGGTACAACAAAAAAACGGAATATGCAAGAAAATACGCAAACTTTTTATCATATTTTGTCAAATGGCGTCAAAATTGTACACCGTTTGACGCCTTCTCCGGTAGCATATGTGGGTGTGATGGTCGGTGCGGGCACGCGCGACGAATCGCCCGAGGAAAACGGGATGGCGCATTATATCGAACATTGCGTATTCAAAGGCACGGCACATCATTCTGCGCGACAGATTATCCATGCGATTGAAGGTATCGGCGGCGAGATAAACGCATACACGACCAAAGAAGAGACGACTTTTTATGCCGCTATTTTGTGCGAACATGTGCAGTTGACGTTACATCTGATTGCGGAAATGCTGACCGCGCCGACGTTCAAAAAAGAGGAAACGGACAAGGAGCGGATGGTAATTCTGGATGAAATTGAGAGTTACAACGATACTCCGAGCGAGTTGATTTACGATGATTTTGAGAGTTTGGTTTTTGCAGGTAACAGTCTGGCTATGCCGATATTAGGCACAAAAAAAACACTCAAACATATTTCCTCAAAACCGGAATTTGCGAAAAACTGGATGACCGCGCATTATCATCCGGAACGGATGGTTGTTTTCTGCCAAGGCAATATCAAACCCGAACGGATTTTCAAGTTGGCAGAAAAAGAATTAGGTGGTATACCTCGGATAGATAACACTCTCGATAATCTCTCGAAGTTGGCTCGACATCGGCTCGAAGTTGGCTCGACAGCGGTTCGAGAGGCGAGTTACAAAAAACATACGCATCAAGTGCATGCGATGCTCGGCGGACGGGCATTTGAAATCGGTCACAAGGACCAGGCGGCAATGTTTCTGCTGAACAATATTCTCGGCGGCGGGAGTCTAAACAGCCGTTTGAACTTGAGTTTGCGGGAATCGAAAGGCTTGGTTTACACTGTGGAGTCCACTTATACTCCGCTGAGCGACACAGGTTATTGGTGCGTTTATTGGGCGTGTGACCAGGAAGACTATGAACAAAGTCTAGGATTGGTGCGGCAGGAATTGGACAGACTAAGCACAACGCCTTTATCGGCGAGCGGCTTGCGTCAAGCCCTTCTGCAGTTACGCGGGCAATTGGCGATAAGTGCGCAAAATCAAGAAAACAGCGCGTTGGCGATGGCAAAATCCATGCTCTACAGAGGCTACGCGCCGAGTTGGGAAGAGACAATTGCAAAGATTGAGCGAACCGATATTGAACAATTGCAACACGTGGCTCAAGAAGTTTATTCTGCTTCTAACGCTTACATTTTGACATACAAATAGCCTATTTTTGTAACATTAAGAATAAAAATCGCACAAATATTGCACTTTTTTGTTAAAAAATTTGGTCAATTCAAAAAAATGTTATACCTTTGCGCGATTTTTCGTATTTTACGTGCGCGTATTCCTATAGAATATGCGTGCGGGGAGAAATACATAATACGAGGAAACAAGTATTAATCAATTATAACAAACAATGAAGAAAAGTCTTACATTATTGTTTCTTGCGATGCTGAGTGTCAGTCTGTTTGCTCAGAAGCAAGTAAGCGGTGTGGTGGTAGACGCAAAGGGCGAGCCGGTAATCGGCGCAAGTATCCAAGCGCAAGGAACCACACAAGGTACGATCTCGGATTACGAAGGTAAATTTGAGATGGACGTTCCTGAGTCTGTGAAGACGCTGGTCGTAAGTTTCGTCGGCATGGCTACTCAGGAAGTGGCTGCAGGTCGAAACATCAAAGTTGTTCTGCAAGAGAACAGCGAAGTGATTCAAGAGGTGGTTGTTACCGGTTACGGAACAGTGGCCAAGGGTGCTTATGCCGGTTCAGCTCAGGCTGTAAAGGCAGAAGACATCGAGAAAAAGAACCCGTCGGACATCACCAAGGCACTGGCCGGTGAGGTGGCAGGTGTTCAGGTGGCCACCACAAGCGGTCAGCCTGGTACAGTGGCCTCGATCCGTATTCGCGGTATCGGTTCTATTTCCGCAAGCAGCGATCCTCTCTACGTAGTAGATGGTATTCCATTGGACGCAGGTTCGATTAGTTCTATCGACCCGGGTGATATCGCATCCACCACTATTCTGAAAGACGCAACGGCAACTTCTCTATATGGTAGCCGTGGTGCCAACGGCGTTGTGCTTATTACCACCAAGAAAGGTAGTTCCAACGGAGATGAAGGAAAGATTGAGATTGATGTCAAAGGCGGTGCCAACATGCGTCTCCTGCCTATGTATGAAGTTATTGACAGCCCGGAAGAATATGTAACTCTCTGCTGGCAAAGTCTCTATAGTCAATGGCGCGTCAACCACAATGAGAAACAATCCATTGATTATGCCAACAAGAACCTGTACGGAAAGAATGGTATTCCGACTATTTACAACCTTTGGGATCAGCCGGGCAATCTGCTGATTAATGCATATGATGCAGCCGGTAATGTAAAGCCATCATTCGACCCGACAGTGGCAAGAAAAGCCAGTTTCGCAGATATGGAGAGTTGGTATAACACCCTCTTCCATAATGGTATGAAGTTGGAAGCAACTGCTAAAATCTCCGGTGGTGACGAAAAACTGAACTATTATACCAGTTTCGGTTACTTGAAAGACGAAGGTTACTATACCGCTTCTGATTTCCAGCGTTTTAATACACGTGCCAACATCAATTACCAAGCCAAAAAATGGCTGAAAGGTGGTTTGAATATCCAATATTCTTATGCACAAATGAGTAATCCTGTACAGGATGACAATGCGGCCAACAACGGATTCTTGTTCGTGAACCAGATTCCGCCTATTTATCCTGTATACGTACGAGATGCAGAGGGCAATATTGTCATAGATCCCAAAACAGGCGGCAAAATGTTCGACTATGGTAATAACGGCAATCCGAACATAGGCGAAGAAGGTGGTCGTCCTTATTCATATGGTATCAACCCTGCCGGAGCATTGGCATTTGACAAACAACGCATTGCGCGCCACCAAACGGTTGCCAACGCTTTCTTGGAATTCAAACTTTATGAAGGATTGAAATTTACCATTAATTTGGGAGCTCAATATCTCAACAACCGTATTAATTCGTTGGATAACAAATATTACGGAGACGCTGCGCCTGCCGGAGGTCGTGTTGCTAACGCGCAATACAACTATCTGGCAGTAACCAGCAACCAGTTGTTAGAGTACAACAAGACTTTCAACGAGCACACCATCCGCGTGATGGCCGGACATGAGACCACATACTTTACCTACAATTTCCAATATGGTTACAAAAAGAACATTGTCGAGGATAATGTTATAGAGTTGAGTAATGGTGTAAGCATGGACGCTGTAGAGGGTTATGCGCGTACGAGCACATTGGAGTCTGCTCTGGCAACCGCTACCTACGAGTACGACAACCGTTATTTGATTACCGGAAACTATCGTGCCGATGGTTCAAGCAAGTTTGCCAAAGGACACCGTTGGGGCCACTTCGGTTCTGTAGGTGCTGCATGGAACTTTACCAATGAGCATTTCTTTGAAGGCACAACGGCAGCTGACTGGATTAAAAACGGTAAGTTGCGTTTGAGTTGGGGCGTGTTGGGTAACCAGGATATCGGCGATATGCTGTATTCCGACCAATATGAGGTACAGAACGTAGATGGTAAAAAAGGTTATGTATGGAGTTATAAAGGAAATCCGGAATTAACATGGGAACGCACAAGTACCATCGACCTCGGTTTGGAATTCTCTATCGCAAAATATTTGGATGTAGAGTTTGATTATTTCTACAAAAAGACGGATAACATGTTGTTCCCTCGCTATGTAGCGCCCTCCTTGGGTTACGGCGGTTACTATGTAAACGACGCTGCGATGGAGAACCAAGGTGTCGAGTTTGAACTCAAGGCACACGCTGTTGATATGCGTAACATCAAATTAGACATTCGTTGGAATGGCGGTTACTATCGAAACAAGATGTTACTAATGCCTATTGACGGTTACGATCCTGTAACGGGCGATCCTGTACGCATGGTAATGTCCGGCGGTATGTCGAAAGGACACTCCACTGCCGATTGGTACATGACCCACTATGAAGGCGTTAACGAAGAAGGAGAAGCACTCTATACTGCTTATTATGATGCCGACAAGGGTGGTTTTGGCAAGAACTCTGCTGACCTGATTGAGGATGGCGAGACTGGTGACAACTACATTTCTTCTGTATACGAATACAAACTCAAGCACCCGAATGCCAACATCCAAACTACAACGGTTACCGGAAAGGACTACACCTACGCCGGTGATGATTACGTAGGCAAAAGTTACATGCCGGATTTGGATGGCGGTTTCGGAGTTGACTTTGAAGCATACGGTGTTACGTTGAGTGTAAGTTGTAGCTATCGTATCGGCGGATATGGTTATGATAACCAATACGCATATTTGATGCACAGCGAAAAGATTGGTAAACAAAACTGGCATAAAGATATTCGCAACGCATGGACAGAAAGTAATACAAACACAAATGTACCGCGTTTGAGTAATGGTGCCGACCAGTATGCCAATGCGGTTTCTGACCGTTTCCTGACCAGCAACTCGTTCTTGAGTTTGAATAATATCAATTTGGGTTATAAGTTCCCGAAGAAATTAATCGAAAAGATTAAACTCAACACATTGCAAATCTGGGTTGCAGCCGACAATTTGGCAATAGCCTCTGCGCGCAAAGGATATAACCCGATGATGTCCATGAGCGGTACTAATGGTTACAATGATTACTCTCCGCTTTCTACCATTATGGGAGGTATAAAGGTTCAATTCTAAACAATAGGAGATTACGATTATGAAAAAGATACAATATTTATTTGTGACTGTTGTCTTGGGGTTAGCACTAACCTCTTGTGGAGATAGTTTCTTAACCCAGTATCCGGCAGGAGGAACTCTTTTGGAGGAACAGTATGAAAAATTACCGGATAACTTGCAAGGCTCTATCATGGGTATCTACTCAAAACTATATGAGTATGGAGGCGACCATGATGCCTTCGGATTACGCGCCATTGACATGTACGGAGATATCCAAAGTGGAGATATGGCGATGCAAAAGAGCAGTTATGGGTGGTTTGAAACCTATGAGCGCGGTTATTTCTATGCATATGCACGTGGATACATATGGTCATTCTATTATGACATCATCAACCTGACGAACCTCGGCCTAATGGCTGTAGAAGGGAATACGCAGGAGATCATAAGTACGATGGATAATGGAGAAGAACCTTCTGAGACCATTCTGTTGCAAGGTTATTACTACGGACAATTGTTAGCCATCCGCGGATGGGCCTACTCAAACCTGCTGAATTTCTATTGTGACCCGATGGACGCTTTGGGAAACGACATGGATGACGAAAAGGCAATCCCTGTATATACCGTTACAGAAGTAAAGAAAGGTGTGCTTGGAGCACCGCTCTCCACTGTAGGCGCCGTATATGATTTGATTTACGAGGATCTCTTCCAATCCGTTGAGGTACTTGATTATTACAGCCAATTCATAACCAGCAACTCAAAACTGGAAGTAAATGCAGATGTAGCCCGCTTGATGTTGGCATATGCCATGCTTAATCAAGGTGACAAACGCGGAAAAATATATAATGGCGACTCTGAGAATGCTTATGACGTAGCATTAAAGTATGCAAAATCCGTGATTGACAATGGTCATTATCCTTTACTGCCGGAGGCTGAGTTATACACCACCGGTTTTGCAGACGTCAGTGCAAAGAACTGGATGTGGGGACAAGATGTTACGGTAGAGACCACTACCGCTCTCGCATCATTCTTCGGCCAAGTGGACATTCATACATATAGTTATGCCGCAGCAGGAGACACCAAAGGCATTGATAGTAAATTATACAATACTATTGATTCCCTTGGATGGGACGCACGCGTGGGATGGTTCAATGCCGGCGATGTTGATTTCCCATATTGTCCGAACCGTAAGTTCTATAGCCCGAACTACAAAGATATCACTGAGTTAACCAAAGTAGATGGAGACTGGTTATGCGACAATGTATTTATGCGCGTTGAATTGGCATACCTGATTGCCGCCGAGGCAGCTTACAGGAATGGTGATGAGGCTACCGCAAAGAACTATTTGAAACTACTATGTGACGAACGCGTCATCCCGGGTAAAGAGGCAGAATATACCACATGGTTAGGTTCTCTCGCCGGTAACGCATTAAAAGAGGCCATCATCTACAATTGGCGCGTCGAAATGTGGGGTGAAGGATATTCGCTGCAGGTACTACGCCGTATTCAAAAACAACGGACATTGGGCACTAATCACCTCGACCGAGGAGGTAAAACATTGAACATTGAGGATGCCGAGTATATCACATACCAGTGTGAAATTCCGACTTCGGAAACACGTTATAATCCATATTTGGCAACTACTCAATTAACACACGATAACAATTAATCGGACGAAATGTCTGTTTATAATAAACAAAAAATTATTAATTAAAACAACAATCATTATGAAAAAGTATCTGATTGTATTGGCAGCTGTCGTATTAGGATTGGCAAGCTGCAAAAAGCAAGGTGGCAGTAAGTACACCCGTATCTATTTTAAAAATGCAGAAATTGCACTTGCTGAAGGCGCATCTGATAAACTGCAAGTGCTTTATGAGCCGACAGATCTCGAAGCTCCGGTATGCGAATGGGCAACAAGCAACAAAGACGTTGTAACTGTTGACCAGAACGGCAACATCCAAGGCGTTGCTCTCGGATCTGCAAATGTTACCGCAAAACTCGGTGAATTGGAGGCTGTTTGCAAAGTGACAGTTAAAAGTTTCTTAAGTTTCTACCAGATTGAGGATTATGGTGTATTTAGTGGGGACGCACAAGGCAATCCGCTTGAATGGGTTGATGGCACTGACACCACATTTACTCTCTCTTGGGCAAAAAACGGTGCCGGTGCAACTTATAACTGCCGTTTGGCTTATTGGCCGGTACTGGCTTGGGATGGTGATTTGACATACATCTCTGGAGAAGGTTTTGCCGGTGCAGGTTTCCTGTTGTACAGCGAAGTTCCTTTCTACACAGTTGATGACCAGACTGCCGGTTCTGACAATGGCTCACCATTCGGTTGGGGAAGCTTCAAGTTTGCCAAGACTGACGGCAAGATTTCACGCAACATCGGTGAAGCCGGTGCTGTTGACAAAGATAAATACTGCGAATATATCGATTCGTATGTTGCCGAGTTGATTAGCGGAGGCGACGGCTCTAATATCAAGTGGAGTCTGTTTTCTGAAGCTATCTCCGGCGCTATGATTTTCCTTGCAGACTACACGGTGGAAGAGCCAGTTTGGTATTACAGCGATTACGGATTGGTACATGGTTTGGTAAAAGACATGAACCTTATTTGGGATGGTGATGCAGAGGCTTTCTCATATGTGGCAGACATTGACTGGTTCGATTTCCTGTCAGATGACACATACTATGGTGTTGTTCTTGGCGCGGATTCAACGGTTAAAAAGCCCTATGAGTTGCGTATGATTTCCGAGCACTACGAGTATGGCGAGGCTCCAGCAGCCGCTCCTGCACTTACGGAGCCGATGAAGGTTAAACGTTATGCAGAAATGCCGATCCTTCCGAATAAGAGCCGTAAAATTGCGACTAACAAAATGTACAAAAAATAATCTGACAGATTAAAATTTTTCAAAAAATCCTGCATACATTTGCGTATGTGGGATTTTTTTTGTACCTTTGCGGCCTAAATTGGAAGGTCATAGACCTTCGGCAAAGAAAAAACATGCGTATGAAAAAGATAATAGCTCTTTGTGGCGTAGTCTGGCTGAGCCTTTCTGTTTATGCTGTGATGGCGACTCCCGAACCCATTCAGGTCGCACAATCGGACGGCAGTACAATTACATTGAAGATAGTAGGCGACGAATTTCATCATTATTATACATTACCGGACGGGACTCCCGTTCGTTGCAATTCAGCCGGGATGTATATTCCCGATGTATCAGTCGTTGCAGAGCCGGCGAGCGCACGAAAAGCCCGTCGTATAGCAGAGCAAACAAATTTCTCAGGCGGTTTCCCGCTCAGTGGTTCGCCTAAAAGTGTAGTAATACTGGTCAATTTCCAAGACTTGAAATTCAGATACACTCGTGAAGATTTTGAACGCATGCTGAATGTTTCCGGTTACAATGAAAATGGCGGAATAGGTTCTGCACGCGATTACTTTATTGCATGTTCTGATAGCGTATTCTCCCCTGTTTTTGATTGTTATGGCCCCGTAACATTGAGCAAAGGATATGCCTATTACGGAGCCAACAGTGGCAGCAATAATAGCGTACATGCAGACCGGATGGTGGTAGAAGCATGCAACCTGGTGGCAGACATGGGAGTAGATATGGCGCAATACGACACGAACAATGACGGCCGACTGGACAATGTTTTCATTTATTATGCAGGTCATAACGAAGCAGAAGGCGGTGGAGCAAACACCATATGGCCTCACCGTAGTGCAATCGGAGGCGATGAACGAGTAAGCGGAAAACGCATATATGACTATGCCTGCACATCCGAGTTACGAGGTTCAGCGGGAACCGGCATGTGCGGTATCGGTACATTTTGTCATGAGTTCGGTCACGTGTTAGGACTACCGGATTACTATGACACCGGATATAATTATTATACAGTCGGAACATGGGATATTATGTGTTCAGGCAGTTATAACGGAAACGGCAAAACTCCTCCCGTATATACATCCGGAGAACGTTTTGAGTTAGGTTGGTTAAAACCCGTACAATTGAAAGAGGCGGGTTTATACACTCTGGAACCACTGGAAACAAGCAATACGGCTTATTTGATTGCCAAAACAGAACACAATCTAAGTTGGGAAAGTGCAAGTCCGAATGAATACTGGCTATTAGAGAACCGCCAAGCCGTGGGTTGGGATGCCGCCGCATCCGTTTTACCCGGCACCGGCATGCTGATATGGCATATCACCTATAGTTCGGTAGCATGGGGAGCGAATGAACCGAACAACAGTCTTCCTCTGCGATATGACATTGAAGAGGCGGGAGGACAAAAGGGATATTCCGCAACGAGTGACACTTACCCCGGAAGTAGAAATGTTACCAGTTTCACACCTACTCTGCATAACGGGGAATTAGTGGAACAACCTATAATGGATATCGCCCAAGAAGGAAAAAATATTGCCTTCACATTCAAATCCAACGGAGAAGACAAATTCATGTTCCTTCCGACGGCTCTTAACACACTGGAAAGTACTTATAATTCGGATACCAAGAAATCCGAGACCCCGGCTAGCAAAGTAAAAATCGTAGGTAGTCATTTAGATCCTGCATTACCCGTTTCTCTCTCTCTAAGCGGAACCGGTTTTGCTATATCTCAAGACAGTATCAACTGGAAAAACTCGGCAGAATTGTCCGTTCAGAGCGATTCGACAATGGATTATATGCTCTATGTACGCTATGCGCCGAAGAAACAAGTATGCGATATTACACAAGGGCGTATAACCGTACGTCAAGACAAATCCGTTGCTACTTATACTATACGCGGCACAAGTCCTCGTCCGATACTGATTGAAGCGCCTACTGTTTCAAGTGTGAGAGAAGTAACTCCAACTTCTTTTAAGGTTGGATGGGATCCGCAGCAAGATGCAGAGGAATACTATGTGACACTATATCACATGGAGGATGGTATTGAGTCAACGATGGAGAGTTTTGAAGGATTTGACGATGAGGCTACCGTACAAGCGGCTCATTGGTATACCAGTTTCTACCGCACGACCACTAAAGCCAAGGAAGAAGGCGCGATGTCAATGTGGTTCAAAGAAAACAATGAATATATGATTTCGCCGATTTATCCATTGCCTGTCATAGAATTAAGCATGTGGGTTAATGCGCCAGCAACCACAGATCAAGAAGTGGGATGGATTATTCTCTCCGGCTACAGCGATTTCGGGATTGACACATTGGACACCATCAAAGTGACGAAGAACACCAAGAAACTCATTTATGAACGCAAGTTCGACGTTTCGGATGGCTATCGCCGTTTCCGCATGGAGTATATGTCATTAGGCGGCGAAGGAACATGCCTAGATGCATTCACGACCACATTCAACCAGAAAACTATTTATACTTATAAAGATCGCGAGCGCACAATAGTTGTCCAGGACGAAACAGAGCCGGAGAAATACACCAGCTTCTATGCTTATGATTTGTTACCCAACACCATCTATTATGTGCAACTGCAATGCTCTGAGAATAAGGGATGCAAGGAGAATGTAAGTGCATTGGGTCAGGTTATGCCTATTGCGACGAAAGAAGGCGAAGCATCCGATTCAAGGCGTTTGACATTGGACGTAGATTCCATCTTATACGATCCGGCAAGGCATGTGGTTTATATACCCCAATCGCTGACTAATGGTAGCGTATGCATCTATAGTATTGACGGCGAACTTATCAAACAAATACCGGTAGAACCGACATACAATGTCGTGCCATTGCCGGATAATGAGTTACAACACGGTACTATTTACATTGTCAAATATATGCCGGACGATGCGATGAAACGCAAAAGTCCGTGGATAAAAATCCTATACAGATAAATGAAACGAATACTTTATATCGTCGCAATAGCGGCTATCGGAAGCATTTTAACAGCCTGCAAGAACGATTCTCCGGAATGGACAGAGCAATACAAGGAGGCTAAATTCTATGTGGTTAAATTCAAGCCCGAGGCGGCGCAATACCGTCCTCATGTAATGCTTGTTCCTGACAGCAAAGGAAAATATCGCATGCGAAGTTTGGCGAATGGCGGCACATGTAAAGAGTTCTTCCTCAAACATTCGCCATTTATCAAAGTAGATACGGTTCAAGGATGGTATATGGCCGACTGGAAATGGGGAGTGCTGCTGAGCTATGGTCACGTGGTGCTGCCTATGCGTTGGGAAGATGTAACGCGACCGGACGAGAGTTATGTGCGTTCGGATTTTGAAGTGGCAGCCAGCGGTATAATTGACAAATTCGGCATCGTTACGCGAAGCGATGTTGACAAATATCTACATATTGCTCCAGCTGCCGCGAGTGATCAACCGGGCACTTGGGGATATACATCCGGCGGTATATCAACCGACCATCTTGCACCGGTCTATTTGAGTCGCTATTTTTCTGTGCAAGACATTCCTGATGTGATTGATAAAAAAGGCAATTGGCAGTACACCAAACAAGATTTCATACAAGAGCGTCTTCGTCAAGACAGTTTGCAGGAAGTATACCGCAAACGGCTTGAAACCCTCATCTATTCTGGCATGGTAAATAGTGTGGTTAAGATAGTGGAATAGAAGAGCGCTCCATTTTGCCCCACTTTAGGTTAAATTGTTAATAACCCGCGCAAATACTTGAAATTGTGCGGGTTTTATTATGTTTACAATTGTTGAAAACCTGTTGAAATTACAATTGAAAAATTTATTTGTGGGGAAATGTGGGTTATTTAAGTATTTTTTTGTATCTTTGCAGTCGCTTACGTTAAGGCTCGTGTGAGTCGCTACCTCGTAGCTCCTATTACACTCCGCCTTACGCTACGCTCTCCCCACAGATTAAAATCCGCGGGGACCCCAAATAAAAAGTAAAAGTGGTGAAGTATGCAAACATTTGTAGGAAACATAGAGGCTCGGTTGGATGAAAAGGGACGTATTTTTGTTCCTGCGGTATATCGTAAGATTTTGGCGGAAGGTACGTCGAAGCGTCTTGTAATGCGGCGTGACACAGACAACGAATGTCTGATGTTCTATCCCGAGCAAGTATGGAATGAAAAAGTGGAGCAGTTGCGTCAGACTTTGGACGAGTGGGATTCGGAAGATCAGTTGATTTTGATGCAGTTTATGGCGGATGCGGAGTATTTGGAGTTGGACGGTCAGGGTCGTGTATTGCTTCAGAAGAAGAATCTGGAAACTATCGGTGCACAGCAAGACGTGTTGTTTGTGGGCATGTTGAATCGTTTTGCACTTTGGGCACCGGAGACATTTGCTTCTAAACGACTGAGTCAGAGCGAGTTAGCAGCAAGATTGCGTGCCAAGATGAGTCGCAAGAATAAAGAGGGTTAAACGAATCACGCATTAATCACACATTAATCACACAATGTTGCCTCTATGCAGCCCTTATTTTTCAAGGGTTCCGAGAGGTGGTACGGTTGAAAATCGGCAACAACAAGAGCGGAAGAGTAAGCATGAATGAAGTATATCACATACCGGCAATGTTGAGCGAGACGATTGATGGTTTGGACATCAAGCGTGGCGGAGTGTATGTGGATGTTACCTTCGGCGGCGGCGGGCATAGTCGCGCCATTCTTGACAGAATGAGCGCTGAGAACAAAGGAAAGTTGTATTCGTTTGACCAAGATATTGAAGCATTCGAGAATGCAATGAAAGATGACGCATGGCGGAAAGCGAACGAAGAAGGAAGCTGGGAGTTTGTACATTCGAATTTTCGGTATTTGCGGAATTGGATGGATTATTACGGTGTGACAGAGATTGACGGTTTGCTGGCCGATTTGGGTGTCAGTTTTCATCATTTCGATTGTCCTGACCGCGGCTTCAGTTTTCGTTTCAGTGCCCCGTTGGATATGCGAATGAATCAGACAGCCAAGCGCACAGCGGCAGACATTGTGAACGGGTATAGCGAGGAGGAATTGGCACGCGTGCTATGGTTGTACGGAGAGATGAAGAACAGTCGGGTTGTGGCGAAAAACATCTGTAGAGCGCGGGCGCAGAAAGCGATTGAGCGGACTGAAGAGTTGGTCGCCGCATCGCGTATACCGGCAGAGATGAGTAAAGAGTTGGCGCGGTTGTTTCAGGCACTGCGGATTGAAGTGAACGATGAGATGGGTGCTCTGCGAGAGATGTTAGTGGCTGCGCGGGATTTGCTAAAACCAGGCGGAAGGATTGCGATACTGACATACCATTCGTTGGAAGACCGACTGGTGAAGAATTTCTTAAGAAGCGGGAACTTGGAAGGGACTATTGAGAAAGATTTTTACGGCAACAACTTAAGTCCGTTCGAGGTAATAGAAAAAGGGAAAGAGGCGAGCGCAGAGGAAGTGGAACGCAATCCGCGGGCGAGAAGCGCGAAGTTGCGCGTAGCAGAGAAGAGGGATGGCAGATGCTCATGACATACAAAGTTGGCTGAATGGCGATAAATTACGCAGCAAACGAATCAGGGAACAATATCCGCTGATCGGTTTGATTGTCGGGCTGACTTTTCTGTATATTCTGACGGGCTATCAGTCTGCCAAACAGCAACATAGGCTGACAGACACAAAGAAAGAGATGCTGGACGCGAAGTTCAGATATATGACTATAAGTGCGCAGTTGACGAACACAACGCGTCAGTCGCAAATCGTTGAAGCGTTGCGCGAGAACGGGAGTGCACTTCAAGAAAACACTAAACCACCAACTAAAATCCTAAACTAACTATGAGTGACGAACAAAGAAACACTGTATGGCGCTTTGCCATCAT
This sequence comes from Paludibacteraceae bacterium, assembly GCA_017649925.1. GTDB lineage: Bacteria > Bacteroidota > Bacteroidia > Bacteroidales > Paludibacteraceae > Colicola. The sequence continues at coordinate 26,819 of JAGCFX010000040.1, forward strand.
CTTCATTTTTATCACAATCGGCTTTGTCGCCGTATTGGGTAAAATCATTTACATTCAGGCCGTTGAGCGCGATGAGTGGCTCAAAGTAGCAGACAAACAAGTGCCGACGCATAAGCCGATTAAGGCCACGCGCGGTAATATCCTCGATTGCAACGGGCGCTTGTTGGCGAGCAGTATGCCGCAGTATTATATTTATATGGATACGCGCGTGCCTGCATTACACAACGACAACGGGAAGCTTTTTGCAGCGCATATCGACACGCTGGCGCTGGATCTGGCGAACATCGTAGGCGACAAGAGTCAAGCGGAGTACAAGGCGCGGATTGTGAATGCGTACAGACGCGGCGAGAAACGACTGAAAGTGTGCGACCATCGCATCAATTATCTGCAACGACAGGAGTTGGAACAGAATTCGCTAATCAAGAAAGGCAAGTACAAAAGCGGTATTTTCTTTGAGGACCAACACCGTCGTATCAAACCTTACGGCATCTTGGCGAGTCGTACCATCGGCGGTATCTACGGCGAAGACGGCGTGGGTAATTCCGGTTTGGAGAAAGGCTTTGACAAGGAGTTGCGCGGCATTGACGGTTTGAGTTCTATTCAAAAGATCGGCGGACGATATGAGTCGGTAACATTAGAAGAGGCCAAAGACGGCTTGGATGTTGTAACAACCATTGACGCCAACTTACAGGATATTGTAGAGAATGCGCTGCTCGTGAAAACGGCAGAGCGTAGTGCTCAGTGGGGTTGCGCGATCCTGATGGAAACGCAGACAGGTTATATCCGTGCGATTGCCAATATCGACCGGGCAAAGGACGACGGACAATATTTTGAGGGGCAGAACCACGCCGTTCAGCGTGTAGAACCGGGTTCGACATTCAAGACAATTGCTTTGGTCGCAGCGCTGGACGACGGGAAGATTAAGATTACCGACACGGTGAGTGTAAGTCGGCAGCCGTGGAAATACTTTACCGTACAACATACCGACGCGCACGCAATGGATACGTTGCTGACGGTGCGGTCAGCGCTTGCTGTTTCTTCTAATATCGCGTTGGCCAAACTGATAACGCGCAGTTATGAAGGATCGGCGAAGAAATTCGTTCGCAAGATTGAAAAAATGGGTCTGATGGATAGCGTATATTGCGAGATTCCTGGTGCAGACAAAGTACGCATTGACGTTCCGAAAGATACCGTGACGCTGAGTAAAATGTCGTACGGATACTCGGTAGAGTTGAGTCCAATGCAGATTTTGATGTTCTATAACGCGATTGCCAATGGCGGTCGTATGATGCGTCCGATGCTCGTAACGGCCATACAACAAAACGGCGATGTAGAGAAGAGTTTTCGACCGGAAGTAGTGGAGAGTTCCATTTGTGGCAATCGAACTTTGAAAGACATACAAGGTGCGTTGCATGACGTTGTTTGGGACGACCGTCTGGGAACGGCGGCAAAGAAAACCTGGAGTCGTAAAGCGCAGAGTGAGTTGGTGCATATCGCGGGCAAAACGGGCACAGCGCAGTTGTTCGTCCGCGGGCATGGTTATTCATCTAAACGTCACCGCATCACGTTCGTTGGCTATTTCCCGGAAGAGAATCCGCGGTACACTTGTATCTGTATGATTGAAGATCCGCAGTATCCGTACGACGCGGGAATGGACTGCGGTGCTGTTGTGCGAGTGATTGCGGAGAAGACGATGGCTTATACAGGCTGTTATATCTATGATAACGGCGAGAAACGTTTAGAGAAAAGGTAAAAAAACTATTATATGCTTTTAAGCGAATTACTATCTGTTATTGAGCCGATTGAAATTATCGGAGCGACAGACAAAGAAATCAACGGGCTGCATTTTGACAGCCGCAAAGTGGGTCAAGGCGATCTGTTTGTAGCGCAAGTCGGCACAGCGGTTGACGGGCACACGTTCATCGGCAGTTGCGTGGAGAAAGGCTGTGCGGCAGTGGTGTTATCGAACAAGCAATACATGCCCGAAAAAGGACAAAGCGACAATGCAACGTATGTTCTTGTGGGGAATACGGATAAGGCGTTGGGACTGCTGGCAAGCAAATGGTTCGGTGAGCCGAGTAAGCAGTTGACATTAGTGGGAGTAACGGGAACGAACGGAAAGACGACGATTGCCACCTTATTATATAAACTCGTGCGCGCGTTAGGGCACAAGGCGGGACTGCTATCCACTGTGGTCAATTATATTGAAGAAGAGGCAGTTGCAGCGACTCACACGACACCTGACGCGATTGAATTGAACGGTTTATTGAGACGGATGGTTGATGCGGGTTGTACATACGCGTTTATGGAAGTGAGCAGTCATGCAATTGCGCAGGAACGTATAGCGGGCCTTGACTTCGACGGCGCATTGTTTACCAACCTGACAAGAGACCATATCGATTATCATAAGACGTTTGACAACTACCGCGACACGAAGAAACGGCTGTTTGACGGGCTGAAGAAAAGTGCATTTGCAGTGACCAATAAAGACGACAAAAACGGGCTTGTGATGACGCAGAACTGCCAAGCGGCAGTGCACACCTACTCCACCCGTTCGTTGGCGGACTACAAAGCACAAATCCTAGAGGAAGGCTTTGACGGAATGCTATTGAATCTCAACGGGAAAGAAGTGTTTGTGCCGCTCGTAGGACGGTTTAATGTGAGCAACCTACTATGTATCTACGGTGCGGCATTGTGCCTTGGATTTGAGGAACTGGATGTGCTGCGTGTACTGAGTACATTAAAACCCGTGAACGGTCGTTTTGAAACTATTCACAGCGACAAAGGCTGGACGGCAATTGTTGATTACGCCCATACACCGGACGCCGTGGATAACGTCATTCAAACTATCCGTGAGATTAAGAAAGAAGGCGCACGACTGATTACGGTGGTTGGATGTGGAGGCAATCGCGATAAAGGCAAGCGCCCTATGATGGCGCAGATTGCGAAGAAAGGCAGCGAGCAGTTGATACTGACGAGTGATAATCCGCGCGACGAAGAGCCGAAAGATATTCTAAAGGATATGACAGACGGTCTGACGGCGGAAGAGTTGCGGAATACACTGGTCATTGAAGACCGGGCGGCAGCGATTCAGACCGCTTGCACGCTAGCACAGCAAGGCGACGTTATTTTGGTGGCAGGTAAAGGTCATGAAGACTACCAGATCATCAAGGGTGTGAAACATCATTTTGATGATCACGAAGAAGTACGCAAATACTGTTAATTTGTTAAATCGTTTATTATGCTATACCATCTTTTTGATTATTTGACGACAGCCTACGGTCACTTATCGGGCGCGCGGTTGTTCACTTACATCTCATTTAGAGCCATCACGGCGGGTATTATCGGTCTTGGCGTGAGTATCTGGTTCGGGAACTGGTTTATCAATTACATGAAGCGTCATAACATCAGCGAGACGCAGCGTGACGAGAAAATCGACCCGTTCAACGTAGCCAAAAAAGGCGTGCCGACGATGGGTGGACTGATTGTAATAGCAGCCATTCTGCTACCGTGTCTGTTACTCGGCAAGTTAACGAACGTGTACATGATTCTGATGCTGGTAACAACGCTTCTAATGGGCGCGCTGGGTTTTGCGGATGACTATATCAAGACTTTCCGCAAGAACAAAGAAGGCCTCAACGGCTGGGTAAAAATCGGCGGACAAGTTGCCCTGGGTCTTATTGTAGGTCTAACGCTTCGTTTCTGTCCTGCGGTTTCGATGAACGAAGTGGTGACGAGTCATATTGAGAATAATGTAGTAGTGGTTGACAAGAGTCCGGAGATTAAATCCACGCAAACGACTATTCCGTTCGTGAAGCATCACAACTTCAATTATGCAGACCTGTTCAGTTGGACGGGCGAGAACAACAAATACCGTTTCGGTTGGATTTTTTTCGTGCTATTGACCGTGTTTGTTGTAGCTGCGGTGAGCAATGGCGCTAACCTGAACGACGGCATGGACGGCATGTGTGCCGGCAACTCGGCGATAATAGGCATAGCGTTACTGATACTGGCTTATACCAGCGGTAGCGTTGTGTGGGCAGAGTATTTTGACGTGATGTATATACCGGGCAGCGAGGAATTGGTGGTCTTCTTGGCATCGTTTGTGGGTGCTTTGGTGGGTTACCTCTGGTTCAATGGTTTCCCGGCACAAGTGTTTATGGGCGACACCGGCAGTCTAACCGTTGGAGGCATTATCGGCGTATGCGCGATGGTGATTCATAAAGAGTTGATGGTACCTGTGTTATGCGGTGTATTCCTGATGGAAAGCGTGAGTGTGATTTTGCAGACACAGGTATATAAATGGCACAAGAAACGCGGCGAGCACGTGCGTATTTGGAAACGCACGCCGCTACACGACCATTTCCGCACATCTGTAGAACAAGTGCTGAAGGTTGACCCCACATGCGTCATTCGCTTCAAGGGCAGCGGCAAACTGCATCATGAAACGAAGATTGTATTGCGCTTCTGTATCGTGACGTTGATTTTGGCGGCGATAACTATATTGACACTTAAAATACGTTAAATATGAAACGGATTGTTGTTTTAGGTGCGGGCGAGAGCGGTAGCGGAGCAGCTATTCTCGCCAAAGAGAAAGGTTTTGATGTATTCGTGAGTGACTGCGGAACGATCACTGATCCGTACCGCGCGTTACTCGATCAGAATGGCGTCAAATGGGAAGACGGCAAGCATTCGGAAGAGTTGATTCTAAATGCCGATGAGGTAGTAAAATCGCCGGGTATTCCTACCATCGCGCCGCTTATTCAGAAGTTACAGGCAAAGGGCACTCCGATTATTTCGGAGATTGAGTTTGCCTCGCGCTATACACACGCGAAAATGATCTGTATTACGGGTTCCAATGGCAAAACGACCACTACCTCTTTGATTTACTATATCTTACGCCAAGCGGGATTAAATGTCGGTTTGGCAGGAAACATTGGCAACTCGTTGGCATTGCAAGTGGCGCATGAAGACCATGACTACTATGTGATAGAGTTGAGTTCTTTCCAGCTAGATAACATGTACGATTTTAAGGCAGACGTTGCCATCCTTTTGAACATCACGCCCGACCACTTGGACAGATACGACTTTAAGTTCCAGAATTATATCGACGCCAAGTTCCGCATCACACGCAATCAGACGAAAGAAGACTCGTTCATATATTGGGCGGAGGACCCGATTATTGACCGCGAGATGAAGAAGTTACAATTAGGCGCAACACTCTATCCGTATGGTTTTACTCAACCTAACCCTCTGCCTGTCAGCGAAGAGGAATTGGCATTGAAAGGTCGGCATAATGTATTGAACTCCATGGCAGCAACCATTGCAGCCAATGTACTGAAAATCAAGAATGAAGTTATCCGCGAGAGTTTGATGACCTTCCAAGGAGTGGAACACCGTTTGCAATATGTAGCGACCGTCAGAGGTGTGCGGTGGATCAATGACAGCAAAGCCACGAACGTCAATAGTTGTTGGTATGCTTTGGAAAGTATGACCACACCGACCGTATTGATTTTGGGCGGTAAGGATAAAGGAAATGACTACAGCGAGATTGACGAGTTGGTGAAAGAGAAATGCCACACGCTGGTCTTCATGGGACTGCATAACGAGAAGTTACGTGAACACTTCGGCGGTTTCGGACTTAACATCATTGACACGGATAACCTGCATGACGCTATTCAAGGTGCTTATGAGGCAGCGCAGGAAGGCGACACAGTGTTGCTCAGTCCCTGCTGCGCAAGTTTCGATTTATTCAAGAGTTACGAAGATCGCGGCGAGCAGTTTATGGCAGCCGTCCGCGCATTATAATCCTATTAACCTAAACCAATAAAAGTATGAAAAAGTTAAATTTACAAAACATTGACCGCACTTTCTGGGGTTTGTTTATCGCCCTGATTATTGTGGCAATCATCGCGCTTTTCTCGGCGTCCAGTACGCTGGTGTACATGCATCACTCGGCTCTCGGACCTATCGGTCAACAAATGTTTTTCATCGTGCTGGGTATTATTGCTGCGTTTCTCATTCAGTATGTACCGACCTATTGGGTGCGTTTCGGCGGGTACATTCTATTGGGCATCAGTACGTTGCTCGTGTTTTCAACCATGATTCCCGGCAACCCGATGGTGGTGTCTATCAACGGTGCGGCGCGTTGGGTGCGCATTGCCGGCATTACTTTCCAACCCTCCGAATTAGCCAAGTTATCACTTATCATCGTAGTAGCAGACCAATTGGCACGTATCCATTCGGAAGAGGATAAGAAGAAGTATTTTTACCGCACGTTGATTATTTCGGGCATTGTGATGCTACCTATTATGGCATCTAACCTCTCGACCGCCGTGCTGATCGGATTGATCGTATTCTTCCTGTGGATCCTCGCCCGTATCCCCTGGAAATATACCCTTTCTGTTATCGGCATTGCTGTTTTGGTTCTTGGTCTCGGGTACGCGATTGTTGAGTTTGCTTTTGTTCGTCCGCATCGCGAGATGCACGGTCCATTCAAGCGCGCGACTACATGGGTGGCACGTATTGACCGTCATTTTGCGGACGACGGAAAAGACAAATACACACTGACGGACGAAAACATACAAGAGGTGTATGCCTCGGTTGCTATCGCCCGCGGGGGCGCAACACCATTTGGCGTTTTCCCCGGCAACAGTAAGGAACGCGACTATTTACCGTTGGCTTTTGCGGATTATATCTTCGCTATCATCGTAGAAGAGTCCGGATTTATCGGCGCGTTCGCCCTCATTTTCCTCTACCTTGCCGTGCTCTTCCGAGCGTGCAATGTGTCGAGCCGTTACTCCGATATGCCGGCCATGCTGATGACCATGGGTCTGGCGCTGATGATTACATGTCAAGCCCTTATCTCCATGCTGGTGGCTGTAGGTCTGGGACCGGTAACCGGGCAGCCCTTGCCACTTATCAGCAGAGGCGGAACGTCCGTGCTTATCACTTCCATCTATTTCGGAATTATCATGGGCGTGAGCCGCGAACAGATACAACTGCGTGAGCGCGTGAATGAGACGATTGAAGAGAGTCTGGACGATGCACCGATTGTTACACTGGAATAGCTATGCCGGAAATTCTGCTGCATTACATATGGGAACATTGCCTGTGGGCGGGATTTGAGCAACGGACGACCGACGGGCGTAAGGTGGAGATTCTCTCTGTAGGTGAGCACAATCGTGATGCGGGACCTGATTATAGCCATGCGCGGATTCGTATTGATGACCGCGAATGGGTAGGTAACATTGAGATTCATGTGTGCGCCAGCGACTGGACGAAGCATCGCCATCACTTGGATAAAGCTTACGACACCGTTATTCTGCATATCGTACGGACGGCGGACAAACCGGTCTATAACTCTCGCAGGGAGTTAGTACCGCAGTGCGAGTTGCAGTATCCGAGCGATAAAGACTACCTGAGCGGACTCTTTGATGCAGCGCAACAGATGGATAGTGCCATTAGCAGAATAGGCTGCGCAGAGCAGTTATTACGCGAGCCGGCACTGTTGACAGAAGGATGGAGACGAACCTTACTACGCAAACGATTAGACTGCAAACGCGCCTCTATTGAGCGATTGTTACAAATCACAAAAGGCAGTTGGGAGCACGCGTTATACATATCCTTGGCACGCAATTTCGGATTCCATACGAACAGCGTACCGTTTGAGGAATTAGCGATCAACACTCCCCTATCCTACCTGCAAAAACACCGCAATAACCTCTTCCAATTGACCGCACTGCTGATGGGTCAGGCGGGACTCATCCAAGACGACGAGCAGATGGTCAAAGAATATGAGTTTCTGCGCACCAAGTTCGGATTAACGCCCCTAGATGCAAGTATCTGGAAGAATGCCCGCCTACGACCGCAAAACAACCCTGTGTTACGCATTACTCAATTCGCACAGTTAATGTATCAGTCGGAAGCGCTGCTGAGTAAAATACTGGACACACACGAACTCAAAGACCTTGTACCGCTCTTTGCGGTGGACAAAATGGGACGTAGCAGCATCGATATCTTGCTAATTAACACCGTTATCCCATACAAGTACGCTTATGCACTGCATCGTAACGATAGAAAGCAAGCGGAGCAAGCCATGGCACTGATGGACAAGATTGCAGCGGAAAACAATACCATTGTGCGGCAATGGCGCGTGTTGGGACAAGAGGTCAAGAGTGCAGCAGATACGCAAGCATTGCTACACCTGTATCAGAACTACTGCCAGCATCACGAATGCATCAATTGTGAGGTAGGATACAAGATTTTCCAAGACAAGCAACTGAAACTATTCTAAATATGAGGTATTTGATTTCCGGAGGGGGAACCGGCGGACATATCTTCCCCGCAGTAAGTATTGCGAATGCGCTGAAAGAATTGGACCCGGAAGCAGAGATTTTGTTTGTCGGCGCTCTCGGGCGTATGGAAATGGAGCGTGTACCGCAAGCGGGTTATAAAATCATCGGCCTGCCCGTTCGCGGTTTTAACCGTGCCCAGCCGTGGAAGAACGTGTCGGTGATGATTGATCTAATCAAATCATTGCAGCAAGTGAAGAAAATCATTCGTGAGTTCAAGCCCAATGTAGGTGTAGGCGTAGGTGGCTATGCTTCGGGCGCAGCCATGTGGCAGGCATCCAAAATGGGCATCCCTATTCTGCTGCAAGAGCAGAACGGTTTTGCCGGCGTGACCAATAAAATACTTCGCGACAAAGCAGCAAAGATCTGCGTGGCGTACGAGAACATGGATCGTTTCTTCCCTGCCGACAAAATCATTCTCACCGGTAATCCCGTGCGCCAAAACCTGACAAGCGGTAAGCGGAAGAAGACCGGTCATCCGTCGCTCCTCATCATTGGCGGCAGTCTCGGTGCCCGTACTATCAACGATGCCATCATTGCCGGGTTGCCACAGCTCAAAGATGCAGGAATACATGTTGTTTGGCAAACGGGTAAGATCTATTATGAGAAATGCAAGGCGGCATGGGAAGCAGCCGGTAGTCCGAAAAACATTGAGTGTCTGGACTTTTTGAGTGACATGCCTGACCGTTATGCGCAGACAGATCTCGTTATCTCGCGTGCAGGTGCCAGCAGTATCAGCGAACTGTGTCTGTTAGG
>JAGCFX010000041.1 GCA_017649925.1 Paludibacteraceae bacterium
GTTAGAGGTTAGAGGTTAGAGGCGGTGATAATCGCGGCGGGCACGGAAGACAGCAAGAAAGCTCTGCGGGCGACCCTGCAGCAGATAGAAGAACGCCGCGGCATAATCCAGGAAGAAACGCACAAAGAGCACTCCATGCGGGTGCTTTTTATTTTTGCGAATCATGAGCAGGTTATTGCGATGGTTGAGATAGGTCTTGCGCGGGTTATCATAAGCGAGCGAACCGCCGCCGAGATGATAGACTGTGCTCTGCGGTACGCACGCCAGGCGCCATCCGGCATTACGCATACGCCAGCAAAGGTCAATCTCCTCCATATGCGCAAAGAAACGTGCATCCAGTCCGCCTAACTCCTTATATACACTTGTGCGCGCACACATACACGCGCCGGACGTCCAATCGACATCAGCGATGGTGTCATATTGCCCTTTATCTTCCTCCACATGCCATAGAATACGTCCGCGGCAATAGGGATAGCCGAGGGCATTGATATATCCTCCTGCTGCGCCCGCATGCTCAAAGAACGCGCGTTGCTTATAACTGCGGATCTTCGGCTGCACTGCCGCTACGTCTGTATGGACAGTCATATAATCGAGTAGGGGAGCAAGCCATCCTTCGGGCGTTTCTACATCGGAATTGAGAAGCACGACATATTCGCTGTCTATCTGATTGATAGCGCGGTTATAACCCTCCGCAAAGCCGTAGTTCTTATCCAACACAATGGTCTTAACCGACGGAAACTCTTTTGCCAACACCTCCAGACTATTATCCGTACTGCCATTATCGGCCACGATGAGAGAGCATTGGTGAATGGTGATTGGTGATTGGTGAGGGGTGAGGCTTCTTACTACCGACGGCAAGAACTGACGCAACATCTCAGCGCCATTCCAATTCAATATGATAACAGAGCAGGTCATCTTTTCCATTTCCATCTATTATGCGACCATAGCCATAAGTACGGCTGTTCTTGGATATTCTCTTCCAATAAGTGCGCATAGGCTTTGGTGATCTCGCCCTCCGCCATCTCTTTCGGATTAGCGGTAATCAGGCGTGCCGTACCTTGGTAATAACCGCGTTTGAGGCGAATGACATGCGCATAGAATACCGGATAGCCGAACTTGGTAGCCAGCACTTCTCCTCCGTCCACAAAACCGGTGTCCTGGTTGAGGAATGTGACCCAGGTACGCGTCACTTCAGGACGAGGTTTCTGGTCGCTATTCAGTCCTAATAAGATCTTCTTTTTCTCCGAGCGGAAACGCACCATTTCACGCAGCACGCGCTGTTTCTCGATATACACGCCTCCCCAGTGTTCGCGCAGTTTCATCATCAGCGCGTCCATCTTAGCGTTCTTCAGCTTGCGGTATACCTTAGCCACCGTCACGTCGGGACTAACCCATTGTTGCACGCTGGCGAGCCACTCCCAGTTACCCATATGGGTGAACATAAAGATACCTCCGCCTGCTTCATCCACCAATCGATTGACTTCCTCTATATTGATGATATCAAGCCGCTTACGCATCTCCTCGTCCGAACAGCTGTGGGCATAGATAATCTCGACGATGATATCGCAGAACTGATGGTAGAAATCACGTGCAATACGCTTACGCTCCGCGTCACTCTTCTCGGGAAAAGCATTGCGCAGGTTTTTCGCCACCATACGTCTCCGATAACGGACCACATAGTACAGCAGCGGAAAGAGTAACCAGTCCGAAATCCAATAATGTACAGCCAGCGGCAGACGACTCAGAATAAGGGCGCAGCGAAGTAACATAACCAGCAATAGACGGTGATAATAGGCGAAGCGAGCAGTATACTATCAAAACGATCAAGCACTCCTCCATGACCGGGCAGAAAGACGCCGGAGTCCTTTACGCCTACCGAGCGTTTGAGCAGACTCTCCATCAGGTCACCCATCGTACCGAAGGAGCTGACGAGCAGGGCAAAGATAATCGTTACCGTCACTCCCGTATGCTCACCTGCAATGCGATCCAACCAACCGAAATGATAGAGCAGGAAAGCACCGCCGACCGTGAATACAAAGCCTCCGATAAGTCCTTCCCAACTTTTCTTGGGACTGACGTGCGGCGCCATCTTATGGTTGCCTTTCGGCAGTTTGGCGGTCAGGCTACCTACGCAATAGGCACCGGTATCATTCACCCATATCAGCACAAAGAGCGCCAGCAGCAACCATTTATCGAGACAATAGAGGAAACTGAGCGTAGCAAGCGGCGCAGCAATCATCACTTGCGAGATAAAGAAATTACCCCAGTTCTCCAGCGGTTTGCCGGAGTGGTTCCAGATCTCATCCAACACTGCGCATATCACTACGGGCAGGTATGTCAGACTTATCGACAACGCGATAGCCGTATATTGCGCACCGTTCTCCGTACGGATAGCGAGGCATTGGATCATCGCCCACAAGGCCATGGTACCAAAGAACGAGAAGATGCGAATCTTTCCGGACGATTGGACCAGCCGGTGAAACTCATCCACCGCCGCCAGACAGACAAACAAAAACAAGCCGCTGAACACAAACGGACTCCATAAGATACTGCCCACTACGCAGGCCACAAATACCGCTCCGCTGATGGTGCGTTTGATCAATTCTGACATTTTTATTCAAAAATTTTTGCAAAAGTACTAATAATTTTTGACATATGCAAATTTTTTTGTATCTTTGCAGTCGCAAATATACAAGCGTATGGAAAATAACAGTATTGAAATGGCTCTGTTGGAGCCGGAAGAACGGGAATTGGTGGCATATATCTACAATGCCATTCCTGCAGAAGACAGAGGCGCACTGACGCCCGATGATATCCTATGGGTGCTGGACATGATGGATGATTATCTGGAGGAGCAGGGTTTGCTGCGCGAGGATCCGAAGACCGGCGAGATGGAATATCTGGATGGCGAGGTGGATGAGACGGAGCAATTGAACTACGTATTAGCGGCCGCCAAAGAGGATAAGCGCGCTATCACGGGAGTGCAGGTTCAGTTGATCCAGGATGCTGAACTGCAATACGGAATAGAGAAAGGGTATTACGAAGAGGATTAGAGATTAGAAGCCAGATCCTCCGCTATCTGACGCTTCAGGTCCGGAAGCGAGGCGAACTTGCGTTCCTCGCGGATGAACCGTATGAAATCAACGGTAAGCGTCCGGCCATAGAGATCGCCTTTGAAGGCAGGGATATGCACTTCGATCGTGCGTTCCGTATTTCCGACCGTCGGGTTGGTGCCGATATTGCACAACCCGCGTTTTTTATTTACCATCACTTCATACACTCCTGCCCGCGGAATGATCTTCTCGGGGCAGTCGGGTTGGATATTCGCTGTCGGGAAACCGATGGTATGACCGATTCCGTTGCCATGGACAACGATGCCGGAGAGGCTATACGGACGTCCGAGAAGGTCATTGGCGATAGTGATATTGCCGTTCTCGAGCGCCTGACGAATCTCGGTAGAAGAGACATGCCATTCGCCTTCCGTGAACTCCATCATCGTGATGATCTCGATGCCTATTTGTTCGCCGATGCGGCGATAGTCTTGCGGACGGCGCAAGCGATCGGAACCAAACTGATGGTCATAGCCCATGAGCAACACATCGACCTCGTATTTGTCTTTGATGTGCTGCAGGAACTGCGCAGCCGTGAGCGGTTGCACATCCGCAAAAGGCAGTACCAGCACCTCGCCGAAGCGATTCAGCAAGGCTTGGCGTTCCTCCAGAGAGGTCAGCAACTGCGGCATATAATCGCTCTGAAGAACCGTCCGAGGATGGGTATCAAACGTGACAATAAGCGGCTGCAACCCGCGTTGGGCTGCAATGGTCTGCAATTGCTCAAACAAGAAGCAATGTCCTTTATGCACGCCGTCGAAAAATCCTATCGTAGCTATCTTGCGCATTGTTTACATACCGGGAGGCGGTCCGGGAGGTGGCGTACCGCCGCTTGGCGGTCCTTTCGTCGGATCAAAACCGGACTCCATCATTTCCTGCATAAATCCGGCTTCTCCTTTGGCTTTGAGGTCGCCCATCTTATTCAACTTAATCGTACAAGTCAGCATAAAATAGGTCGGCAGGGTATTATATTTTGCATACGTGACGGCATTGTCGCTCACGATCTGCACGATATTCTTTTTCTGATGGAGTATATCATAGACATAGAGTCCGAGGGTAGCGATACTCCAACTTTTTTCCACGGACGCATTGAGAATCACCTCATTTACATCCGACAGGTGATAACCATAACGCGCGGTGTAGCCGCAATCGGCACTGATGGTCCACGCTTTCGGCAGATGGAACTCCAAGTCACCGGCTACGCCCCAGTTGAAGACATTGGACGTGCTATTGGAAGTTAGATTATTGGTAGTGCGGCTATAGGTAACGTTCGCGCGAACACCGATATCCACGATGGAATGCGTGAAGCGCAGATTCGCTTCTTCGGATGCGCGGAGGTTGCCCGTGAGCGAGCGGTCGCCGAGCGCAAACGTATTCGTCTCAATCATCTGCGCTATCTCCTCTGCCGACTTACCACGCGAGACGTATGCCACGCGCTGGTTATAGGACAGCGAGGTGCGGGAGTTGAACTGGAACATCTTTTGGAAGAAAGGCACATTATACATGAGATCCGCTCCGATATTCCACGGTAACATATCCGCATTGACCGTTTGCTGGTATAGTTTGCCGGTTTGATCATAGATGGAGTTATTGACCAACGCATGTTGGGTAAGCGAACCTGACAAACCCGTCATAATAGACGAGAACAGGTCCTGGTTGAAGCGGCTGTACATTAACCGCAGGTTATGCGAGAACGAAGGGTTGAGCCCTAAGTTACCAACGGTTTCATTCATGGCGTTTGAGTTATTACGCACCGGTACTATCTGATTGATAGACGGTTGCGTAGCTCGACCATTATAGTTGATACGCGCGAACTCTTTCTTGCCGAACTTATATCTGAACTTCACGCTCGGCGCTACATGGAAACTGTAGATCGTGGTATCCAGCAGCAATGTTCCGCCATAAGTGGTCACATTGTGCGTCTGCGTGGCCAATCCGCGAATACCGACCGTGAGATCTGCTTTCTCACTTAACCAACGGTAGTTAAGTTCCAATTGCTCGGTATAATAGTTATTGCTCAATAGGTTGGAATAGACGGAATCAAACGCATAATCGCCAGATACAGAATCCATAGAGAACTGGTCTTTATGGCTGTTACGGTTCCGTCCGGATGCCGATGCGGCGATCTCCAGCAGATGGTTATTTTTATACACCGGCTCTACAAACGAGGCGCGCAGCGAATAATTATGGTTGTTATTGCCGGAATGCGTATATTGATCCACACTATTTGTTCCCGTCGCCAATGTGCGATTGTAACCGTAAGCGTTCGCAAAGGCATATTCGCCGGTGATGGTAATCGAGCGTCCCGGATGGCGAAACTTATGGTTATACGTGATTTTTGTACCTACCGTCATCTCACGTGCGGAGTCAATCTTCTGTTGGTCACCTTGGTTGACGAGCACGGAGTCTTGCCAATAATCATATATCTGCGCCAAGCCGGACGAACTACCAGAGAAAGTAAGGTTGGGCTGAATGAGGAGCTTATTGAGCGTATCAATCTGATAGTCCAACTCAAGTCGCAGTGCCACGTCCCATGCTTTGGACAGTTTCTGCGCGGTATCGTTGCTTTGATAGGTAGATGTGCCGGCATATTCGGTTTTTTGCTTCTCGGAACGCGTGTCGTTAGACGAGTGGTTAACCGCTACATCACCTCCGAAGAGCAAGTCTGTCCGTCCGTCCTTAGGCGTGATCTTACTATTCAGATCTACGTTGGTATTCACGCCCAGGCTCTCGGACCATGTGATACCGGAATTAGCGTCCTGTCCAAAACCTCTTCTGCCGCGTCCCATACGTACCTCATTGGTATTGTTGGCACTTCCGATGATGGTCGTCTGGGTCTCGCCCAAGAGGATGTTGGTAAAGAGGTTAAGGTTATAACGGAAATCATCTTCAAAGAAATGCTTGGTACGCAGCGCAGGCGTTGCCCCGTAAGCCGGGTTGCCATAATCGAACCAACCTCCGTTAGCAGTTACCATATCAGCACCGATACCGCCGGTGTATTTGCCGAAGACGCCACGTTTCTTGTCTTTCTTCAGTGTGAGATTGATGATATGTTCGCCCTCGTCATCGTCAAAACCCGTCAGTTTGGCCATATCGGATTTCTCATCGATGACCTGCACTTTCTCAATCATGTCTGCGGGGATGTTTTTCGTAGCTGATTGCACATCATTGCCGAAGAACTTCTTTCCATCCACCCGCACGGCAGTAACCGCCTGGCCGTTGACCGTCACGTTTCCTTCCTGATCCACCACGACGCCGTTCATCTTTTTTAGCAAGTCTTCCACCATCGCGTTCTCACCCACCTGGTATGCTGCGGTGTTATACTCAATCGTGTCGCCTTTGACAATCATCTCTGCCGCATGGCCTTGCACCTGTACTTCGTTGAGTGCCTGAATATCTTCTTTGAGTCGTATGACTGGCAACGAGACATCTCTGTTTGCCACGCGAACAGCCATACTCTGTTCTTTATACCCGACATTGGACACATACAGCCGATACTCTCCGTTGGCCACTGCGCGGAGCGTAAAGATACCGTCCAGACCTGTCTGTGCGCCTTGGACGAGCACGCTGTCCGTATCGGTATAACGGAAAAGACGGATAGTGGTCATTTCCAAAACACTACCATCCGTATCCGACACCACCTTGCCGGAAACCGTATGTTGCGCCGCTGCGCCAAGCGCGAAAAGGGACAAACAGACTATGGTCAATAGCGCTCTACGCATCGTTTATTGCTCATGTTGGTAACATCCGGCATCAGGCTTTGTGAATGCACGTGAGACACCATCACGGTCGTCTGGATAGGGCAGGGCGGCAATACTGTCTCCGATGCCTATCGCCGGACTCAAGGAATCCAGATGGAAGTCATAATAGACGTACTCTTTGTACTTATAGAAATCATTGCGGAAGACAGGCAGAGTGTCCGTTTTCTGCCAATAGACATTATCGGCGGCATGCGGTAATGCAAGCGTATCGGTCTTCAGATAATTACCTATAAAAGCCCCAGGATAATAGCGGTCAAAAGGCGTGGCAACCACCAGTTGGTTACGGCGATAACCGGTGATGATGCTATTATAGAATGATGTGACGGTTGCAGGTGCTGTCTTACTCAGGTTATCGATGAATACCGCCGCGGCATCTTCCTTCGCCACCGACTGAATACGGATGTTCGTATAGCCGAAATAGGATGCAATCGTCGAATGCACAAAGTCATGCTTGCCGCCGTCGCAATAGACGCAATAGGATGCGCAATTGCTTATTTCTGAGTTCGTTACAAGTGCATCTGTGTTCAGGAGGACTAGGCCGTACAATGCATGATTATGGATACGGCAACCGTTCATTCTCAATTGCGGCAGCGTGCCGGTACAAGTGCTATAGCAGTACAGCCCGACGTTACCGGAGAGAATATCCACGTACTTCAAATCATAGTTATGCGGCGCCTCCGATTGCAGGTAGATACCATTCCAACTACCGCCGGCATAGAGATAAGGCACAGAATCAAAGAGCCGGTCAAGCCGATCACCTCGAATAACAATAGGTGCATTGAACGTCCCTTCGGCGTTAACATCGCCGAGTGCAAAGAGACAAGCGCCGCTATGCATATACAGCGTTGTGCCGGCATCGATGGTCAGCGTGCCGCTTACGATAACCGTGTCATATAGCAAGTATGGCTTTTCCGCATTGAAAGTACAATCAGTAAATTGTGTGCGTCCGCAGCCGACATGCCCGATACGCGTCACATCTTGTCCGTAAGCTTCCAGTCGTACGTTCTGCGTTGTGCCCGTTGTCAGATGGAAGTTCAGCAAATCGCTGAGCAACAGCGGATTATTGGTGCCGGTCGGGTTGATGTCCACGCGAATAAAGACAAAGAGACTGTCTCCGCCATTGATTTGGAGGTTCGTCAAGCGTGTTAGGTCCGGTTCTCCGTCTATATTCACTTGAAAAGGTGTGCCGTTCTCAAGCCAAACGCGGTCAATCAGCAATGCCGATTTATTGCGATTGTATACCAACAGTTGCGCCGTGGCACTGCCTTGTGCTGTAAAGACGGTATCAAAGGATAGGGTGTCGCATGAGAAAGAAAGACGCAGCGTAGGATCATCGCTCAACTGCTCTTCGCGGCAACCCACGAGCGCGCACGCGCACAAAAATATGAGGAGAAACTTACGCATCATTCAAAATTAAAGGTGAGACACACGCAATGACTGGTAAGTCGCTCAATGGCATTGGAGTAGAATGCGTCTTGCGGCGCAAGTTCCATACGCTGGTCAGCAGGGTAGAGTTGGTTGGCAAAACCGATGCGGTACGTAATCTCGGGGCAGAACTTGAACCACTGGAAATAGAAATCACATCCAAAACCGATCTCGCAGAAATAATCCATGAGATTGAGCAGCACCGGTTTGTCTCTATCCCGACTTACATTGATGCTGACACCACCTCCGCCAATGACGTACGGACGGTAGTTGCCTTCGCGTTCCGCACTCCATTTGAGGTATAGCGGGAAGTAAACAGGCATTGCGAGCACATCTATCTTCGAGCCGTATTTGCCCGGCGTACCTTGGACAGGATTGCCGGATTCGGTCTTGTAACTGAGCGTGCGACTCATGAACTCCATGCCCGGGCAGAAGCGCAAGTTGAGATATTTGCATAACCGCAAGTCCGACACAAACGCTACGCGGAAACCCGGCAGAATACTGCTTACGCGCGAGTGATAGATCTCCGTATTACCGCTGATAGGATCGGTGATGGGTAATTCGCTATCCGTGACACCAAAGGCGGAGAAGTTAACGCCTAACTGAAAACCGAAATGGAAAAGCCGGTCGTCTGCATACGGGCGGTTCTGGGCCAATTGAGCCATAAGGGGTGTGCTGAATGAAGACAGCGCACATGCCAAAAATACTATATATAATCTATTCTTCAATTATACCGATGTTATTATTCATAATCTCCTCCGCCGTTTCCGCTATCGTCTCCGTCGTCTCCTCCGCCAAAGTCATCGCCTTGTCTGTTCCTGCGTTTGCCGGTTTGGTTACCGAAGTTATAGGTCAGCGTGAGGCTTATCGTGCGGCTATGCCATCTGTTCTCACTGAATTGCCAGAATCCGTCTCCCCACGTGGTATTCCGTCTGGCACGACTATCCAGGAGGTCGCGCACATTGAGCGCGAGCGCCAATTGCTTGTTAAGGAAGGTATGGCGCAGACCGATGTCAATCGAGTAGCTATGACTGGTAGTACCTTGTGCAACGACCCGCGGCGAGCGGTAGTTGGCACTGATTTGTCCGCTGAACTGCTTGGTAAACATGAACTGCGCATTGATACGCACCGAACCGGCGAAGATATTCTGTGCCGGCAGATTGACCGGAATCTCAATGCCTTGATGTGTAATCGTCTTATCTACCGCAGCGATGTTGTTCCAGTAGAAATTAGCACTGGTAGTCAGTTGCAGAATCTCTCCGAACAAGCGGTTTTTGGCTACGACCTCCACTCCCAACTCCTGACGGGAACCCACATTGAAGTAGGTGTTTTTCATCACGTTAGGTGCATCCGGGTCCATATACTTGAAGTTCTGCACGGCTCCCTCGCGGTATTTCCAGAATACTCCGGCAGAGAGTGTATGCCGCTCCCAAGTCTTGAGATAATTGAGTTCCAGATTATTGGAATATGCGGGCAGCAGGTCCACGTTTCCATAACTGATATTCGTACTATCGGAGAAGTCCATACGCGGGTTGATCTGGTGTCCCCACGGACGATTGATGCGGCGCGTATAATTGAGTTGCAGTTCATGACCGTTACCAAAATCATAACTTATATAGGCACTCGGGAAAACCTGAAAATAGGCGGTATCTTTCTTATTCGGGAAAGCGGCATAGGCATCATGCACATCGCCCGCATCGTCTTTATAGAACGACTCCAGATGCCGCATGTAATACTCGCCGCGCAGACCCACCTGAATAGAGAGACGGTCAAAGAAGCGGTTACCGTATGTGATATACAGCGCATGATTCTGGGTCAAACCGTCAAACGTAGTATAATACGGGAATATCTCTGTTTTTTCACCATTGATAATATTATGGGCGTCGGCCGAACTGTTATTCCAGTTCCGCGTGTAGTCATATCCTGCCTCCAAACGGCTTTGCGGTGTCGGTTTCCACTCGTAATCCGCTTTGATCTCTATACCCTGGTTCTTGCTGTAATTGCTCTGGTCCTGATAAGTGGTATCATAGGTGTCCTTCTGCATATTGCGCTCTATCTGGGTATAATCGGTCAGCTGGTTCCAACCGAAGTTATTATACGTACCGCTGACCATCAATTTATGGTTATCCAGTTCAAAAGTATAATCCAGTGTTGCGTTTCCGCCCGGGTGATAGCCGACACCATTCTGATCACGCGTATAATCGCGCATGACGATACCATCCGGCAGGGTCTGCAAGATAGTACGATGATTGGTGTTGCGGTTGTTGAACACATTCGGATCGCTCACCATACCAAATCCCGAGACACCGATGGTAGAGTGCTCAGCTACATGGAAGTTCAATCCGGCGCGTGCGAACAGACCTCCTCCGCGGCGCGTCTGAAGTCCCTCTTGCAGCAAATGACTCTGGATGAGCGTGGAATCCAGCTCCTTGCTCCCCATATTGCCTTGCCCCAAATTGTACCGGTCGGTCTTGCTGCCACCGTTGCTGATACGATAGCGGTAACCCACATTGAAATATCCGTCCACGGGTCCGGCATTGAAATTGATATTAAACCCGACGTTTCCGCCCGGCGGCACATTCCACGGTGCCGATAACGCATAATCCAATCCGGCCTGTACAGAACCGTAATAACCGGCGGCACGGTCTTTTTTCATCACGAGGTTGATGATACCGGATGTGCCTTCCGGCGAATATTTGGCGGACGGGTTGGTGATGAGTTCTATCTTCTCAATCGTTCCCGCCGGCATCTGCTGCAGCACCTGTCCGCGGTTTTCACTGTTCAGTCCGGCCGGTTTGCCGTTAATCCAGATCTCAACATCCTCCGAGTTACGCAGACTGATGTTTCCTTCCTGGTCCACGTCCACGGACGGGATATTCTCCAGCACATCGGTCACGCTGGCACCGGCAGAAGCGATGTTCTGATCCACGGTGAACACTTTCTTGTCCAGTTCAAAACGCATGGAACTATTCTGTCCCACCACTTCAACGTCTTGCAGCACTTGTGTGTCCTCTTTGAGCGCTATGCGCCCGAGATTGATAGGTTTGCCTGCCACGGTGATGTCTCGTCGTTGCTCCGTGTAGCCCATAAACGACACAATAACCGTATATTGGCCGTCAGCAACTTCAATGTCAAAAGCGCCGGTCTCATCGGTTATAGAGCCGCCAACAGGCGCCGTATCACCGTTTTTGACCACGCTGACGTTGGCAAAGTCGATGGGCTGTTTGCTGCCTGCATCGATCACTTTACCGGTTATCTGTGCCGCATAGGTGGTTAGCGTCAGCGACAGCAGACAAATCAATGTGAGTAGTTGTTTCATATGTTATTTAGTAGCCATTCCACAGCTTCGGAATAACCGTCTGTTCCATGACCGATAATGCTATGCGCACAAACGCCGGTAAGCAAGCTCACGCGCCTGAACGCTTCGCGTTGTGTAATATCGCTTATATGCACTTCCACTACCGGCACTTTGCATTCTTCCACCGCATCGCGCAGCGCTACACTCGTATGGCTGTAGCCGCCGGCGTTGAGGACGATGCCATGCTGCTGATCGTTTGCTTCTTGTATCCAATCAATCAGGTCGCCTTCGTGATTGGACTGGCGGTAGATAAAGTGCACGTCAGGCCATTTCTGCTGAATCTCCAGCAAAATCTGTGCCATCGTCTTCGTTCCGTAGATCTCCGGCTTGCGCAATCCCAGACGATTCAGGTTCGGTCCGTTTACTATCAGTATAGTCATAACAGTTTAACGTTTTTTCAAAGAAAAAACCATTTTAACCATTTAACTATTTAACGCTGTTAACGGGCTCCGTTAACAGCCAGCAAGAACTCATCATTATCTTCTGTGCGCTCCATATACGTGCGCAGTTTCTCCATAGCTTCCTGTCCGCTCATGTCGCTTAACTGCTTGCGAATCTGCCACATACGGCTCAGCACGTCTGCCGGTAACAACAGGTCATCACGACGCGTGCTGGAAGCAGGAATATCGACTGCAGGGAAGATTCGGCGGTTAGCGAGCTTACGATCCAGTTGCAACTCCATGTTACCCGTTCCCTTGAATTCCTCGAAGATCAGGTCGTCCATCTTAGAGCCTGTCTCCGTCAGGGCGGTGGCGATGATGGTGAGTGAGCCGCCGTTCTCGATGTTTCGTGCCGCACCGAAGAAACGTTTGGGTTTGTGCAGTGCCTGCGCTTCCACACCACCGCTCAGCACTTTTCCGCTGGACGGCGCAACGGTGTTGTAAGCACGCGCCAAACGGGTAATGGAGTCGAGTAGGATGACTACGTCATGTCCGCTTTCCACCAATCGTTTGGCTTTCTCATGCACAATGTTTGCCACTTTGACGTGGTTCTCTGCCGGTTCATCGAAGGTAGAGGCAATGACCTCTGCATTCACGCTGCGTTGCATATCCGTCACCTCTTCAGGACGCTCGTCGATAAGCAGCACAATCATATACACCTCGGGGTTATTGTTTAGTATCGCATTTGCTAACTCTTTGAGTAACACCGTCTTACCGGTTTTCGGCTGTGCTACAATCAAACCGCGTTGACCCTTTCCAATCGGGCTGAATAGGTCAATCATACGTACGCTGAGCGAGTCGTTGTGACCGGTACATAGCTTGAACTTTTGGTCCGGGAAGAGCGGAATAAGGTTCTCGAATGCTACGCGTTGTTTGGCCAGCTCGGGTGCCAGACCGTTGATACGTATCACTTTGTCCATCGGGAAGAACTTATCCGGCTGCGGGTTCACACGTATGGAGCATTCTACGGTGTCGCCGGGTTTCAAACCATACTGGCGCACTTGGTCTTTGCTCACATATACATCGTCCGGCGAGGGTAGGTAGTTATAGTCCGCGGAACGAAGGAAACCGTAACCATCGGGTGCGCACTCCAGCGTTCCCATGGCTATTACGTTCTCGCCCAAGTCCGGTATTACGAAGTCGTCTTTCTCTTCTCTCTCTTCTTCCCCTTGCTTAACTTCCTCATTCTGTACTCTGTCAGGCGCAGCCGGTCTGTCTTCCGTCAACGTAGTGGTCTCTTTCTCCTCTTTTTTCTTACGCCCGCGTTTCTTAGGCTGCTCCACTGCAGGGGCTTCCTCTACTGGCTTTTCCGCCGCAGCCTTCTCCTCTTTACCCGGAGCTTCGCCTAACATACCACCGGATTGCTGAACGGTTTTGTTCGGCTTGTGGTTATTCGCCTCAATCTCCGCCTGCATCTGCGTCAACTGTTCTTTCTCCGTGCCTACGGTTGCTACTACGTGCTCACTTTTCAAGTTCGTTGTGTTCACTTTTGCTGCTGCACGTTGCACGCCCCGCGTACGCTCACGCCTCGTGGGTTTGCCGGCAGCAGCACGCGCTTCCTCTTTCGCCTGAACCACCGCTGCCCGGTTGTCTGCCTGCGCATCGAGAATAGCGTAACTAATCTCGCGTATAGATTGACTGCGACGAGGACTCAGACCCATACTCACAGCAATCTCACGCACTTCATCGAGCGACATACGCTCGAGTTTCTGTAAATCGTATTGCATAATCTAAATAAAATATTTTCTCGGAAATTATTTTAGAAAAAAGACCCTTTTTCCAAAATCCGCTGCAAAGGTACAACTTTTTTTTCAATTATGCAAGTGCGCGCGCACTTTTTCTGCATTTTTTTTGTGGGCTCGGATGTTGGCGGTAGTCATCCTTCGCCGCCCTCTCTCCACGTTCGGACAATTATTTTGCCCCTCGCGTCTCGCTATCGCGTCGCCCGCCCGCGAAGGGCTCTTCAAAAAAAATTCTCTTTTATTTGCACAATTCGCAAAAATGTTGTAATTTTGCAGTCGCAAATGAAAAACAACAATCATATGAAGAAAATTTTAACTCTTTGTGCCGCGGCGCTGATAGCCATAAGCACGATGGCCACCGAAGGTGCGCTGAACGGCAAGTTCTCCGTTTCTGCCACTAAAAAGGTGTATTTCTCCAAAGGCAACTTGCAGTACCAGGCTTCGACCGGCAAGTGGCGTTTTGCTGAAAAGCAATGGCATTTTGTGGGAGGCTCAAGTACTGGAGTCGTTTACGAAAACGACGAAAAGTGCAGTAATAAGCTCATTTCCGACACGTACACCGGATGGATTGATCTCTTTGGTTGGGGAACGGGCAATAACCCTACTCTTGCAACTGAGGATGATGGAGATTATAGCACCTTTACCGATTGGGGAATAAACAAAATCTCTAATGGAGGAAACGCAGATAGTCTTTGGCGCACATTGACAGCCGAAGAGTGGACTTATTTGATTCGTGAGCGTCCCAATGCGGATAGTCTATTTACTTATGCCACCATCAACAGCAAAGTCGGTACAGAGGACGTTAGCGTTGTGGGGCTGATCTTGTTGCCGGATAATTGGGTTACGCCTGCGGGAGTAACCGTAAATCGACTTTTGGCGGAAGGAAATGCTGTAACCTGGACAACGTCATCTTCATCTGAATACTATGAGATTAAGGTGTCTAATCCTTTTTCGATCAACAGCTACTCTGATAGTCAATGGCAATCATTAGAAGAGGCAGGAGCCGTATTCATGCCCTGGACGTCATACCGATCTGCTGCGCAGATGTGGGAAGCCGACATCGCCGGAGCATATTGGTCTCCTACACCAAGACAAGGCTATCCGGAAGATGCATATGTGCTTCAGTTCAGACGAGATGAACTACGCCCCGAGCAATCTTCCAGGTTGCACTATGGTCACGCAGTCCGTCTGGTACAAGACGAAATAGAGCCTAATGACTTCACCGATGGAACTCTGCCGGGTGCGTTCTCTGTTGCTGCAGGTAAGCAAATCCAGTTCGCACAAGGTAATCTCCAATACCGAGGTACAAAGGATGAATTTAAGTTTGCCGAAACGCAGTATGAATTCGTTGGCGCAGCCAATCTCAATATCGCCGAGACTTATGATGGTTATATTGACCTCTTTGGTTGGGGTACAAGCGGCAACAATGGTCGTGAACCATGGTTGAATACCAACAACGACCTCGACTACGGAAACCCGGACAACAATACCAAAAGCGATATCGCCGGCACCTTCTATGATTGGGGTCTGTATAGGACGATAAAGAATGGAGGTACGTTAGGGCTTGTGTGGCGCACGCTCACGGCAGCAGAGTGGAAATATCTCTTTGCACAACGCGAGAATGCAGCCGCGCTCCGCTCCAAAGCTACGGTAGCCAACGTGCAAGGACTTATTCTGTTGCCGGACGACTGGGACTTAATGGCTAACCCTCTCGCTGCTACATTGGATAACTTCACGGACGTGGATATCACTGCGGGAGATTGGCTCGCATTGGAAAAAGCCGGCGCAGTGTTCTTGCCCAAAGCCGGAGTGAGAAATCCGAATCTCGGTTCCTACAGTGCTAACTCTTTTACATATGCTACCGGAACGTATTCTGATTCTTATGAAGATTATCGAATGTGCTCTATCTTTGACTTGTTTTATGCTGCTACCCAAGATGGCATCGGCAGCGCGGATTACATGATGGGAACTTCCGTCCGCCTTGTTAAGGATTACTACGGTTCTTCTACTGCCATTGACGACGTACAAGACAACGTACAATGCACAAAGGTCATCCGTGACGGACAACTGCTCATCACTCGTGATGGCCGCACATACAACGCCCTCGGCGTAGAAGTTAAATAAGCCAATTATTTCTTAATACCTTTTCAAAGGCACCCTTTGGGGTGCTTTTTTTTGCCCGACACCTCCCATCTTCGAGTCAATATCGAGTCATTATCGAGTCATTATCGAGCCGTTATCGAGACTGAACCACAAGATACCCATAACATATCCATAGGATACCCATAGGATATTCGCCATTTTGTTCGCACAAACATCACTTGTACTGTATATATACTATGTATATATACACTTTTTGTGTGTTAATGCTCAATTATGAAAGCCTCGCCGAATGGCAAAAAGACCATGCGTTCGTACCTCTGGACTCTGGAGAAGGCGGCGTGGGAACAAGCCAATGGCTAATCCTGCCACTGACCGGTACAATCGGAAGAGCTGCTTCGGCGGCTCTTTTTGGTTTGGCACGGGATTTGTAGTGAAGAAGCAAAATACATAACAGAAAACCCAAATGCTTATGAAACGGATTTTATCTCTTTTGGTAGTGGTGCTGCTGTGCGCAGCAGGTGTTGGTGCGTGCGTGAAGGCTAAAAGCGCAGAGACCAATGGCGGCGCAAAGGGCAAGGAAGTTGTGGTGCTGGTGATGGATAGCACGCAAGCGCTGCTGGACGGCGCAAAAGTCAAGATCGGCAAAACGGAACTGACGACCTCGTTTGACGGTAGGGTAGTAGTGCCTGCGGCGTTAGTAGCGAAAGATAGAACAGTGATGGTGCGTTGCGAGGGTTACAAAGACCAGACCTTGAGCCTCAAAGACGATGGTTTCGTGATCGTGACGCTGGAGAGCAAGCCCGGCAAGAAGCCGAAAGCCGATATCTATGACAGTTACGGTGTGACGCGTAGTTCCAAAGGCGGCGCGGTGTACAGGACAACGATGCTGGCAGCAGAGTCGGACGGTGCGTTGGTAGAGGAAGCCGTGTTCGACGTGGCGGCGCCGAGTGCGTCGTATAGCGGCAAGAAGACGGCGAACAACGTGTCGGCGGGTAAACTGACGGCCGGTGAAGTGAACGACTTTGCTAAGTGGTACTTCTGGCCTCGCGTGCTGGACGGCAGCCATCAGAAGTACATCAATGAATGGCGTCTGCAGGCTCGTCACCGTTATACGGTGCAAGTGACCAACGGCGGTGGATACCCGATCGTGAGTCGCGCCGTGAGTCTGTTGGACGGGCAAGGTAACACGCTCTACCAGGCCGTGACGGACAACACCGGCAAAGCAGAGCTTTGGTATCAGTTCGTCGGTGCGAGTCAATGCGGCAAGCATGCGGGCTTGTTCGTGCATGTTGACGACCAAATAGTGCCCGCCAAGGAGTGGTCGGAAGGGCTGAACACCGTTGTGCTGGACGAGCCATGCGAGGTGACGGACGCGGTGGACGTGATGTTCGTCTTTGACGCCACGGGTTCGATGGGAGACGAGTTGCGTTATCTGCAGGCGGAAATGAAAGATGTCATTGCCCGTGCGACCGATGCGACGGGTGGTCTGAACATCCGCACAGGTGCTGTCGTGTACCGCGATCACGGCGACGAATATATAACTCGTCTGTCGCGTCTGACGAGTAAAATCAAGACGACGCAATCATTCATCGACAAGCAGTCGGCGAACGGCGGCGGTGACTACCCTGAGGCTGTTCCCGAAGCGCTGATGGCGGCGCTGAATAGTGCGGGTTGGGACGAGTCAGCGCGGGCACGCATAGCGTTCCTTATCCTTGATGCGCCTTGCCACCAAGACTCCGCTACGATAGCGTTGCTGCACGAGCAGATTCTCAATGCGGCTGCGCTGGGTGTGCGTCTCGTGCCCGTTGTATGCAGCGGAATAGGGGAGAGCGGCGAGTTGTTATTACGCTCAATGGCGCTCGCCACCAACGGCACTTCGTTCTTCCTCACCGATGACTCGGGCATAGGAAACCCGCACCTCAAACCGACGACTGACAGCCTGAAAGTGGAACACCTGAACGACATGTTGGTGCGCACGATTGTTGAGTTCAGCACCGTGCCGAACTGCGAGGGCAAATGGGATGTGGGAAGTGAGGAGAATGAGAACGATGCGTTTATCCCTAATCCATTTGAAATCAAAGACTTGACGGAAGAAGAGAAGGTGGCGAAAAATTCGCGCACGACCTTGTATCTGTTGGATATATCCGGTAAACTGATTTATGTTTACGAGGGTAGTCTGGAAGATGCGGGTGACAGCCAGTTATCGCGTTTGAAACTGATGTTATCTACCGGTGTTTATTTTGTGAAGGCATTCTATGACGGCGAGTGGCACACCAAAAAGATATTAGTGCACTAATTTAATACGCAGTAACTTCGGACTCCGCCTTGGCCAGAAGCCAATTCCCCCGAAATTCCGTTCGCACTTTCGTGCAAACAGCAAGTTTTTTAGCAAGCAAAATCACGCTTAAACGAGCTTAGACTAAATTTTTTTTGCTAAAAAACTTGCGTATTTGAAAAATTTGTAGTAATTTTGCACCCGATTTTGCCCTTATGAGCGAACAATGCCACAATATCATCGATTTGAAACGCCTTCCTGTTGGCACTCATCGTTTTGATATTCAATTAGATGACGAGTTCTTCAAAGAATTAGAGAAGTCGGAAATTCTAAGCGGAAACGTGGCAGCAGAAGCAACGCTTAATCTCCGGGAGGAGGACTATCGGCTCACTATCGCAGTTCACGGAACTGTCTTTGTTGTGTGCGACCGGTGCCTCGACCCGATGCCCATTGAAATAAACGACGAGCAAGAGATTTGGTCTGACGATGAGGACGTAGAAGGAAATACGAAAGTCGAACGTTTGGATCTCTCTTGGCTCGCATATGAGATAATAAGTATCAATATTCCGCTCGTTCACAGTCACCAAGCAGGTGAGTGCAACAAGCAAATGGAACTTCTCCTCCATGATCACCTATGTGACGAGCCGGAACCCGAAAATTGATAAAATGAACAAATTGTAAATGACTAAATTGTAAATAATTATGGCACATCCTAAAAGAAGACAATCGCACACCCGCCAAGCGAAACGTCGTACCCATGACGTAGTGAAGGCTCCGACACTGGCTGCATGCCCGAATTGCGGCGCACTTCATATCTACCACACCGTTTGCCCGTCTTGCGGCTACTACCGTGGTAAATTGGCAATTGAGAAAGCCGAGGCTTAATCAATGGTAAAAAGACAAAGGAAAGAGGCGAAAGGTAATAGCACCTTTAGCCTCTAACCTTATTTATTTATTACGCGTGCGTGAGCACGTATGTGACCCGTGAGGGCCACTTTGGAAATTTGAAAAGTATAAATGGTAAATTGTAAATTGATTTATGTTTAATTCCAACAATGAAGGAGAACGCAGACCCCGACCGCGTTTCCAAAGAGAAGACAATCAACCTCGTGGTTTTGGTCATTCTGACCGTCCCCGTTTTCAGCGCGACGGCGAACAGCGTCCCCAACGTCCGTTCAACGGCGAGCGCCCGAACCGTCCGAATAAACCTTTCGGCGGAAAACCCAAACGTAACAACGGGCTTTATTCCAACCACAAACAACAAGCTTATCGTGAGCAACACGAAGACCCCACAAAGCCGATTCGTCTGAATAAGTTCCTGGCTAACGCAGGTATCTGTTCCCGTCGTGAAGCTGATGATTTTATTCAGGCCGGCGTCATCACTGTCAATGGTGTAACCGTTGACAATCTGGGCGTTAAGGTGCTGCCTACCGACGACGTGCGTTTCCATAATCAACCCGTTCGTCGGGAGCGCAAGGTATATATTCTGCTCAATAAACCGAAGAATACCGTGACGACAACCGATGATCCGCAAGAACGCAACACGGTGATCGATATTGTCCGTAATGCTTGTCCCGAGCGTATTTATCCGGTAGGTCGTTTGGACCGTAATACGACAGGCGTTCTGCTGCTGACCAATGATGGTGACCTGGCGGCAAAACTGACGCACCCGAAATTCAACAAGAAGAAGATCTACGCTGTGACGCTGGACCACGAACTCGACGAGGTGGACGAGGCGATCATCCGCGCCGGCGTCGTGCTCGACGACGAGCGTATTATCCCTGACGCACTGGAGTTCCCGAAAGCTGACCGCAAACATATTGGCTTGGAGATTCACTCCGGTCAGAATCGCGTAGTGCGTCGTATATTCGAGAAAGTAGGGTATAAGGTAGTGAACCTTGACCGCGTTTCTTTTGCCGGCTTGACCAAGAAAAAAGTAGGTCGCGGCAAATGGCGTTTTCTTACGCCGAAAGAGGTGGCTTTCCTGCAAATGGGAAACTTTGATTAGTTGATAGTTGACAATTGACAGTTAACAGTTGAAGAGAGCAACACATTACATATTATTTGCCATTACGGTCGCCTTGGCAGTTGTAGCCGGCATCATGATGTTTCATGTGAACGTCAATGCCGACATGACCAAATACCTGCCGGATGACTCGCAGATGAAGAGCGGCTTGGAGATCATCACCAACGAATTCGGCTCTTCGGCGCAAATGTCCGGTGCTGATGTGCATGTGATGTTTGAGGGGGTTCGGCCTAAGGAGATCCCCGGCATCCGCACACTGCTGGAGGCTTATCCTGACGTGAACAGCGTCACTTATCGCTATTCTGCGGACAGCACTTACACGCTCTTTGACCTTGACGTGCCGAAGTCAGTAGATCAGAAAGCACTTGGTAAGCAGATTAGTACGCGTTTCGGTGGTAACTGCGTGGTAGAGACCAGTCAAGACGGCGCGACACCTCCGGTGTCCGTCATTATCATCTCTGCGGTGATGATCATGTTGGTCCTCTTTACGATGGCGCAATCATGGTTTGAGCCCGTAGTTATCTTACTGACGGCGGGTTTGGCCATCGTTCTGAACATGGGTACAAACGCACTGCTGCCGTCGGTATCCATCACCACGAACTTCATCGGTTCAATACTGCAGGCTGTGCTTTCGCTCGATTACTGTATTGTGCTGCTAAACCGTTATAGGCAGGAACAGGACGAAGATACAGACCGCAAGACCTCTGTGTTGGCGGCTAACAGAGCCATCAAGAAAGCGGCACCATCAATCCTCTCGTCCGCATTGACGACCGTTGTGGGCTTGCTCATGCTCTGTTTCATGCGTCTGAAGATTGGCGCTGACATGGGAGTGGTGCTCGCCAAAGGTGTTGTTTGCTCGCTTATCTGTACTTTCACTGCCATGCCGGCACTCATGATGCTTTTCCGTCGTGTGATTAATCATACAGCGAAAAAAGCATACGTGCCGCCAACTGACGGTATGGCGCGGTTTATCTCGAGGCATAAACTGCCGATGGCCGTAGGCGCCGTCATCCTCTTCTTCGGCTCATGGTACCTCTCGCGCCAAACGACGATCTTCTTCTCCGCCGAGGCAGAATCGCAAATAGAGAAGGTCTTCCCGTCGCCTAACCCGTTCGTATTGGTTTACGACACGCAGGACGAAGACTCGGTCTTCGGGTTGGTGGATAATCTCATGGAACAGCCTGGCATACAATCCGTTATCAGTTATCCTACGCTGATGTCGCAGCCGTTAACACCGGCCGAGATGGCACACCATGTGCGTTCGCTGCTGACGGACTTTAAAGACTTCATGCCGGAAGGTACAACTGTGCCGCCCGAGGCACTGGACATGATCAACCCGGAGATGTTCCAACTGCTCTATTACATGCGTGCAAAAGATTCTGTGGAGGCGAAACTGACCTTCCCCGAGATCGCTCGTTTCTTGCACTCGCATGTGGCGACCAATCCGCTTTTCTCCGAGTATCTGGACGACGACATGAAGGCGCAGATAGAGCGTCTGCAGTCGATGCTGGACGTGCCGGGCGAGGAACTGCAGAAAGAGCCGGAACAGTCTGCTCCGGTGGCGCACGAGAAGGAGAAAGAGCCTGAAGAAGTGCCCGAAGATACAATAGTGCTACCGCGTGAGACCATTGCTCCGATAGCAAATCAGCAGGCAGCCATCACGAATATAGACACGCTGGAAATGCCGTCGATGAACATCAACCGTGTGGCTGTTGTGCCCTTCATCGAGAAGCTGAACTCCAAGCAGACCTCCGCCATCACTGTTGAGATGCGTAAACTGACAGACACCGCGGCTATTCGTCTGCCTATGTCCGTCAATGAGATGTCCATCTTTATGGGCTCCACGCAGACCCAGACGCGCCTTGTTTATGGCTACGCACCCGGGGCAGCGAAGAAGCTGAGCCCGTTGCAATATGTGCATTTGCTCGTCGACGACCTATTCAAACGTCCCGGACTGGCGGGCATGGTTTCCGATGAACAACGTACGTTATTAGGCCAGCGTGCACACCTGATGGATCTGGCGGATAAGAACGCGTCGCTGACGCCTTCCGACCTCAACATCTTACTTCGCGCGTTCGGCGTGGACGACCTCACGAACGAAGATATTTTGGCGATTGCTAATCCGAAGAAGACTACGCCGTCCACAACAGCCAAGCCGGCTTCTGAACTGGACACCAAGGCGATCGTCAACTCCATTGCCGACATGCAACTCTCGCTGCATAGCACGGATACGGCTCGCGCCGTAGTGCCTGTAACCGAGAAGAAGGAAGAACCCGAAACAACCAAACATAAAGGTCCGTCGAGAGCGGACTTGCAAGCCGAGTTGTTCATTGAACTGGTGTTCGGCGGCAAGGCCTACACGCCTGAACAGATGGCAGACAAACTGGCGCGTTTGATGAGGCTGTCGGATGTCAAATCCGAACCCGTCACAGCTGCACAGATGTCGTTGCTATACGACTATTACGGCGCAGTGCACAGCAATTGCGACACGCTTCGCTTCGGCTTCGAGCCGTTGCTCGTTTACCTCTGTGATACCTTGGTTTATGATCCGCGTTTGGCAGATATATTACCGGATTCCGTGGCTACCGAGGCTACGAACATCAAGGCGCAAATGAAAGACGGTCTGGGACAATTGCGCAAAGACAAGCACTCGCTGCTCGTTGTCCTCTCCTCGCTACCCAAGGAATCGCCGGAGACTTATGCGTTCGTGGATACCCTGGTATCGCTTGCCGATGCGCGAATGGAGCATGAGCATTATTATGTTGGCGAGTCCGTAATGTACGCGGAGATGCGTGGCGGATTTGACCACGAGATGAATGTCGTCTCGTTGCTTACCATCCTCTCCATCTTCCTCATTGTCGCCCTCACGTTCCGCTCGGTCATTGTACCTACAATCCTTGTTGTGACGGTCATGAGCGCCGTGTATGTCAATGTGGTAGGCGCAGGCATTGTTACGGGGCAGATGTTATACCTCGCGTACCTTATCGTGCAAGCTATTCTGATGGGAGCGACTATTGACTACGGTATTCTTTTTGCGAACTACTATCGCGAGAACCGCAAGTCGATGCTACCGGTAGACGCCGTCTGTGCGGCCTATAGAGGCTCCATCCGAACGATCCTTACCTCCGGTCTTATCATGGTAATCGGACCGGGTGCTATGGCGCTTTTCATTGACGACCTGATGATCTCCAATATCGTCGGCTGTCTGGCAATGGGCGCTTTCATGGCGATTGTCCTGACGCTTACCGTGGTGCCGGCAGTTCTTGTGGCACTGGACAGATGGGTCGTTTACGGCAAGAAAAATCGCTTTACCGGAGATGAGCAACAAAGCTGACAAATGGGACTTGCAGATCACGCCGTGTGACCGACTCCTCGCTTTCGACTGGCGGGAAGTGTGGCGTTACCGCGACATGTTCGCGCTTTTCGTGGAGCGTAATTTTCGTACGGCATACAAGCAGACGATCCTTGGCCCTTTATGGTTTATCATCACACCCGTCCTCTCCGTTATTGTTTATGTGGCGGTGTTCGGCGGCATAGCCAATATTCCTACCGACGGTCTCCCACCGATACTTTTTTACCTGCTTGGCATCTCTGTTTGGGGGTATTTCTCGTCCTGTGTCAGCGCCACGTCCAACTCGTTTGTTACAAATGCCGACATCTTCGGCAAAGTCTATTTTCCGCGCATTATCATGCCTCTTGTAGCGGTCACGACGAACCTCTTGACTTTTGCTATCCAGCTGGCTATCTTCGCGGCTTTTTATATTTATTATGCGGCTACGGGCACTGAACTAATCATTCACTGGCAGATCGTATTATTCCCGCTTTTCATCATCCTTTTGGCCTTAATGGCGGTAGGTTTCGGAATGATTTTCTCGTCGCTAACGACTAAATATCGCGACCTGCAAGTGATGCTGACCAAAATTATCTCTCTTTGGGTTTACGTCACGCCGGTTATTTATCCGTTGAGTCTGGTGACGAACCCTAAACTACATCTGGCGATGTCGCTCAATCCCGTCACACCGGTTATGGAAGCCATTAAGTATTCGTTACTCGGACAAGGTCAGTTCTCTTGGCTCTGGCTCGGCTACAGCGCCGCTTTCACGCTTCTCTTGCTGATTATTGGACTGATGCTTTTCAATAAGGTGCAGAAATCCTTCATGGACACGGTATAATGGCTTCGACAGACACTACATATTGGACGACGGAGATCAGTCCGGACACTTATGTCAAGGGTCTGGGATTGAAGGAGTTATGGCAGAAAAAATATCTGGTCTGGCTATTCATCAAACGTGATATCACGGTGCAGTTCAAACAGACGATCTTCGGAATGGGGTGGTATTTTATCTCGCCGCTATTCTCGATGTTTATGTACATCGTTGTCTTCGGACGCATCGCCGGTATACCTACGGATGACATCCCACAGCCGGTCTTTTACCTTAGCGGTATTTGTCTTTGGGAATATTTCTCGGAGTGCCTTACGGCGGTTTCAAATACCTTTCAGACGAACGCAGGACTCTACGGCAAGGTCTATTTCCCGCGACTCGTCTCGCCCGTCTCGGTCGTTATATCCAAACTCTTCCGTTTCTCGCTGCAACTCTGTACATTCGTCATTGTCTATTTGCTATTTGTGTTCAAAGGTGTACATCTGCAGCCGAACTGGTATTTGCTCCTCTTCCCGGTATTGCTGTTTCTCATTCAATGCCTGGCGTTGGGACTCGGACTCATTGTGTCCTCGTTGACTACCAAATATCGTGATTTCGCGAACTTCTTCCCGGTCTTTGTGTCCCTTTGGATGTACGCTACGCCAATTGTTTATCCGCTGAGTTACGTCACGAGTCCTACGCTGCATAAGCTGATGCTTTTCAATCCCATGACGGCGGTCATAGAGACCTTCAAATACGGCGCTTACGGAGCAGGACAGTTCTCATGGCAAGCACTCGCTTACAGTGCTGCCTGCACGCTCGTTCTCCTTTTTATCGGCATTGCCCTATTTAACCGCAAACAGAAATTCTTTATAGATACGATTTGATATGCAGATTTCCGAACGAGTACGACATATTGCAGCTTCGCAGAGCCTTGCGATGGCAGCGCGCGCCAAGCAGATGAAAGCCGAAGGTATTGACGTTATCAGCATGTCGCTGGGTGAGCCTGATTTTGACACGCCCGAACACATCCGCCGTGCTGCGCAGGAAGCTATTGACAATCATTGGTCGCATTATGGTCCTGTTCCCGGACTTCTTTCTTTACGCGAGGCGGTCGCCAATTCGCAGAACTCAAAGGCTCAATGTCAAATCGATTATACGAGTGAAGACGTTCTCGTTTCCGTTGGTGCCAAGATGGCTATTTTTAATGCTATTCAAACGGCGATCAACCCGGGCGACGAAGTCATTATCCCCATGCCTGCATGGGTCAGTTATACCGAAATGGTCAAATTGGCAGAGGGCATCGTTGTGCCTGTTCAGACGCGTTTGGAGGATGACTACCTTCTTACGCCAGACCAACTACGCGCAGCCCTCACACCGCGCACGAGAATGCTCATTCTTTGTTCGCCGAATAACCCGACAGGTTCGGTCTATTCTCGTGAACAGCTCGTTGCGCTTGTTGCTGTACTTCGTGATTTTCCGGACGTCTATATCCTTTCCGACGAAATATACAATGCGTTAACGTACCACACCGTACCCGTCTCGCTGGCGGCTTTCCATGAACTGGCGGACCGGCTGATCGTCATTAATGGAGTCAGCAAAGCCTATGCAATGACCGGCTATCGGGTGGGGTGGTTGCTGACGAAGAATAAACCTTTCCTTGCTGCATGCACACGTCTGCAAGGTCAACAACTGACATGTGCAACGGTAATCGCCCAGAAAGCCGCAGAAGCCGCTTTGACGGGGACACAAGAATGCGTGGAACAGATGCTACAGGTCTTTGACGAACGCCGCCGACTAATCTGTCAACTTGCAGCGAAGATCCCGGGCTTTAAGTTCCATGAACCGCAGGGCGCTTTCTATCTTTTTCCTGACGTGAGTGCACTCGGCACAGGCGACGAAGTGGCTGAGCGATTTCTTGATCAGGCTCATGTAGCCGTTGTTTCCGGCTCTGCGTTCGGATGCCCGCAGTGCATCCGACTTTCCTATGCCATCAGTACAGAAGAGATCAAAGAAGCCATGAGGCGCATCAAACAAGCGCTTTTTGTATAAAAATATACAAAAAATTGCCAAATATTTGTATATTTGAATAATTTTTCGTAACTTTGCCGCGAATTTGCAAAATAGAATTTTTGTAATGCAGCAAGTAGTAGTTCGATTTTGTGGAGATTCGGGTGATGGCATGCAGTTGACGGGTAATTTATTCTCGTCTCTTAGTGCTATTTTAGGTCATGAGATTTCCACGTTGCCGGATTTCCCGGCAGAGATACGCGCGCCGCAGGGAACGATTGGCGGTGTGAGCGGTTTTCAAGTAGCGTTAGGTAGTGGAATATACACGCCGGGCGACAAAGCCGACGTGATTGTGGCAATGAACGCCGCTGCGCTGAAAGTGAGTGCGATGAGTAAGCATTATCACGAGCATGCGATTCTGATCGTGGACACCGACTCGTTGACTGGCAAAGACCTTGAGAAGGCACAATACAAAACGAATAACCCGTTCACGGAGTTGGGCATTCCCGAGAGTGTGCAGATTGTTCCGGTAGCGCTGACAACGTTGACGAAAGAGGCGTTGAAGGACTCGGGCTTGGACAACAAATCGATGCTCAAAAGCCGCAACATGTTCGCGTTAGGACTCATCTGCTGGCTGTTTTACCTGCCGATGGACGAAGCGATTCATCTGCTTGAGGACAAGTTCAAGAAGAAACCTGCGCTCATCGAACCGAACACGAAAGTGATGGTGGACGGCTATAACTACGGGCAGAACTTGGCGCTCAGTGTCAATCAGATAAGAGTGGAGGAGTCCGGCTCCAAGAATCATGAGTCAGGACGTTATACATCTATTGCGGGTAATAAAGCAACGGCATGGGGACTGATTGCAGCAGCGGAGAAGGCCGGCAAGCATTTGTTCCTTGGGTCGTATCCTATCACGCCGGCGACGGATATTCTGCACGAACTGGCAAGTCGCAAAGATATGAACGTGATGGCCATTCAGGCGGAGGACGAGATTGCAGGTGTGTGCACGGCTATTGGCGCTGCTTTTGCGGGTGACTTGGCTTGTACAACGACTTCGGGACCAGGATTAAGTCTGAAGAGCGAAGCGATAGGTCTGGCTGTGATGGCGGAGTTGCCGCTGGTGGTTGTTGATGTGCAACGCGGCGGTCCGAGTACTGGTCTGCCTACCAAAACCGAGCAGACGGACTTGTTGCAAGCCTTATATGGCCGTAATGGCGAGTGCCCGGCGGTAGTGCTGGCGGCCTCGAGTAGTGCCAACTGCTTTGATTTCGCTTATGAGGCATGTAAGATAGCACTAGAGAACATGACGCCGGTGATATTGCTGACAGACACTTATCTGGCCAACGGTACGGCCCTTTGGCGTATTCCCAAACTGGCGGAACTGCCGGCAATCAAGCCGCAGAGTGTGCCGGAAGAGTTGAAAGGTCATTTCAATCCGGCTTTGCGCGACGAGCGCGGCGTGCGCTATTGGGCATTTCCGGGAATGGAAGGCTTCGAGCATAGAAACATCGGTCTGGAGCGTGATGCCGAACGCGGCACTATATCCACGAACCCCGAAAACCACGAGAAGATGGTGCGGGCACGTCAGGCAAAGATAGCGCAGATAGCGAATGTTATTCCCGACGTGCAAGTGCAAGGTAACGCGAAGAGTGGGACGCTGTTGGTCGGATGGGGTAGTACGGAAGGACATCTTCATGCCGCGGCTAATGAGTTGAACTGTGCGTTGGCGCAATTCAATTATATTCATCCGCTGCCGAAAAATACGCGCGAGGTTCTGAGTCGCTACAAACGAGTGATTGTTTGCGAACTCAACACCGGTCAGTTTGCGAACTACCTACGCAGTCAAGTGCCGGGCATCGCGATAGAGCAATACAATGAGATTCAAGGACAGCCGTTTGCTGTAGAAAGGATAGTGAAGTATGCCGGCAAGTGATTTTAAATCAGACCAATACGTACGTTTCTGCCCAGGTTGCGGAGACCACGCAATATGCATGGCATTGCAGAAAGCTATGGCGCAGATAGGTATTCCGACGCATCAAGTGGCGGTCATCTCCGGCATCGGTTGTAGCAGCCGGATGCCGCATTATCTGAATACCTACGGCTTTAATACTATCCACGGTCGTGGCGGCGCCATCGCTACGGGCGTTAAGACAAGTCACCCGGAATTGACCGTTTGGCAGATGAGCGGTGATGGCGACTGTCTGGCAATAGGCGGTAATCATTTCATTCACGAGATACGCCGAAACGTGGATTTGAACGTTTGCATGCTCAACAACCGCATTTACGGATTGACCAAAGGTCAGTATTCGCCCACCAGTCCTAAGGGTTTTGTGTCCAAATCAAGTCCTTTTGGGACCGTGGAGCGTCCGTTTATTCCTGCGGAACTGGTGTTAGGTGCGCGTGGCACGTTTTTTGCCCGTACGCTAGACGTGGATATGCCGACGACGGTGGATTGTTTGGTAGCAGCGCAACAACACAAGGGGTGTTCGATTGTGGAATGCCTCGTCAACTGCGTTATTTTTAATAACGGAACACATGCTTGGATTGCCGATCGCGAACAACGTGCGGAACATAGTATCATTCTTCGTCATGGCGAGAAAATGCTTTTTGGCAAAGATAACGATAAAGGTCTGGCAATAGAGATTGCCCCACAGACTTTTGTTCCGAAGATTGTGGTAGTACCGGCAGACGACTCGCGCGTATTGATACATGACGCGACACAAACAGATCCGACGTTACATCGATTATTGGCGCTTATGGGCCCTGAGAATGAGTTACCAGTGGCATTAGGAGTCATCCGAAATGTGGAGGCGGAGACGTATGACGAGGCGGTCAATAACCAAATCCGTGAGATTCGTGATAAAGCAAAGGCAAAGAGTTTTGATGAACTCACAGCAACGCTGGAAAGTTTTGAAAGATAATTATTTAACCAATCGATAGTATGAAAAAGTACAATTTGAGTATCCCGATGCGTTCCTATCAATGGGACGAGTTGACGGACGAACAACGCGCAGTAGTGGAGATTGCCAAGGAGCAGACGAAACACAGCTACTGCCCTTACAGTCATTTTCATGTAGGCGCAGCGGCTAAGTTAGCCAACGGCGTTGTGATTCGAGGCTGCAACCAAGAGAACGCGGCTTATCCTAGCGGTCTCTGCGCAGAGCGCAGTGCTTTGTTTGCAGCAGGCGCGCAGTATCCTGATCAGCCGGTAACGATGCTGGCTATCGCTTGTTATACGGATGGCCATTTTACCAAAGAGCCGGGTTCTCCTTGTGGCGCATGCCGTCAGGTAATGCTGGAGACAGAGCACCGTTACGGTGGCAAGATGGAAGTGCTTCTGTACGGCGATAATGAGACGTATGTGTTTGATTCTGCAGCAGACTTGCTGCCGCTTATCTTTGTTAGTGAGAATTTGAAAGGTTGAAAGTCGTTAAGAAAATAGACATTTACTTGCTTCGGAGTTATCTGGGGCTGTTCTTGGCTACTTTCTTTATCGCAATTTTTATTCTGCTAATGCAGTTCATGTGGATGCATGTGAACGACCTTGTAGGAAAAGGTATCGGCATCAGTGTGTTGGCAGAGTTCTTTATTTATGCTGTGGCTTCTGTGGTGCCTCTGGCATTGCCGTTGGCTATATTGCTCAGTTCGCTTATCGCATTCGGCAATTTGGCGGAGAAGTTCGAGTTGACAGCGATGAAGGCGGCGGGCATCTCGCTATTCCGTATTTTGCGTCCTTTGGGCATTGCCGTTGCGTTTCTAAGTCTGGGTGCCTTCTTTTTTAGCAATAATGTGCTACCGAAATCGCAAGCAAAACTATGGGCACTCATCTTCTCGCTGCGTCAGAAACAGCCGGAGTTGCAGATACCGGTAGGTGAGTTCTATGACGAGATAAGCGGTTTTCATATCTATGTACGCGAGAAGACGGCTGATGGTGCATTGTTGAACCTCATGATCTACGATTATTCGGAGGGTTTTGAGAACGCGAAAGTGATGGTGGCTGATACCGGACGATTAATGACGAGTCCTGACAAGCAGTTCTTGCTGTTGGATTTGGTGAACGGAGAATCTTTTGCCAATTTAGATAAGCAGCAACAACGTGCTACCGGTACGACGCAAGCCGTACCGTACCGCCGAGAGACCTTTACACACAAACTGATTATTATCGATTTCTCAACGGACTTTAACCGTTTTGATGAGTCGATGCTCGGCGACCAGCATGTGAGCAAGAATGTGGCTCAGCTGATTCATTCGATTGATTCAGTTCAGGAGGTATCGCGTGAATGTAGTGCTGAGCAGAGTGCCAAACTTATATCCGAGCGCTATTTCGGGCGCGAGAACACACGCGGAGTTATTATCCCCGAGACCATTACTGAGGAGGAACGGCAGACATATAATCTGGATGAGTTGTGGGCGAAGTTGGACGTGCAGAAACAGCGTCAGTTATTGGCTATGGCTATTGAACGCACCAAAAATTACCTAGACCAAATAGAGTACAATGCAATAATCCTTCAAGATGCAGACCGCTATATTCGTAAACATGAGATAGAGTTGCACCGTAAGTTCACATTGGCTTTTGCGTGCCTTGTGTTCTTTTTCATCGGTGCACCACTTGGAGCTATCATCCGTAAGGGTGGATTAGGTGCGCCTGTTGTGATTTCTGTTATCCTGTTTATCATATACTATATGATAGACAATACGGGTTATAAGATGGCTCGCGAGGCTTTGTGGCCTTGTTGGACGGGAATGTGGCTCAGTTCGTTCGTGCTACTGCCAATAGGCATTTTCCTGACATACAAAGCAGCTACCGATTCTCCGCTATTCAATCCCGAGGCATGGGTAATCGGCTGGAAACGGATGATGACCAATATCAGAAAGTCCAAATGGTATAATGTGTTGAAACAGAAAAGGTTAGAATATGAAAATAAATTCCATAGAAGAAGCGTTAGTTGATTTTCGGGCAGGCAAGTTTGTGATTGTGGTGGATGATGAGGACCGTGAGAACGAGGGCGATTTCATCATTGCTGCGGAAGCCATCACGCCCGCGAAAGTCAATTTCATGCTGCAACACGGTCGTGGAGTGCTCTGTTGTCCGATTACTGAAGAGCGTTGCGCGGAACTGGACTTGATGCATCAAGTGGCAAATAATACCTCAATGCTTGGTACGCCGTTTACGGTAACTGTGGATAAACTAGAAGGCTGCACTACCGGTGTCTCTGCGGCTGACCGAGCAGCTACTATCTTGGCTTTGGCAGATCCTAAAAGCAAACCTGAGACATTC
The DNA here is from genome assembly GCA_017649925.1 of Paludibacteraceae bacterium. Taxonomy (GTDB): domain Bacteria; phylum Bacteroidota; class Bacteroidia; order Bacteroidales; family Paludibacteraceae; genus Colicola. Next base: position 31,674 of record JAGCFX010000041.1, read on the forward strand.
GGTCGCCCGGGACATATCAATCCTCTTTATGCCAAGGCAGGAGGAGTGTTACAGCGTGCCGGGCATACAGAGGCAGGGGTCGATTTAGCGCGTTTGGCGGGGTTCCGACCTGCTGCTGCGTTGATTGAGATAATGAATGCAGATGGAACTATGGCTCGAATGCCGCAATTACAAGAGGTAGCGCGCGAGTTTGACCTTAAAATCATAACTATCAAGGACCTTATTGCCTACCGTTTGGAGAAAGGAGAGCGGTTAGAAGACGTTCCAATCCAAGATACCATACGGCTTGCCGGTAACAGCCTGATAGAGCGCGGAGAGACGGTGTTTCTACCGACACAGAACGGAGAGTTCATGTTGACACCTTTCCGTGACCTAACAACAGGTTTGGAACATGTAGTACTCACCAAAGGCGAGTGGCGACCGGATGAGCCCATCCTCTGTCGTGTACACTCCAGTTGCATGACAGGAGATGTGTTTGGTTCGATGCGTTGCGAGTGTGGTGAGCAACTCGCGAAGGCCATGCAGATGATTGAAGCGGAAGGAAGAGGAATCATCGTCTATATGAATCAAGAAGGGCGGGGGATAGGCCTTATGAATAAAATACGCGCGTATAAGTTACAAGAACAGGGCGAAGATACCGTGGAGGCAAACGTGCACCTCGGTTTTCGTCCGGACGAACGCGATTATGGTGTTGGCGCGCAAATTCTCAGAGCAATGGGTGCACAAAAATTACGCCTTATGACCAATAATCCCGTCAAACGGGTCGGTTTGGAGAGTTATGGTATACAAATTGTTGAAAATGTGCCGATTGAGATTAAGCCGAATCGTTGGAATGAGCGCTATATGCGTACAAAAAAAGAAAAAATGCATCACGATTTGAACCTTGTGTAAAAAGTTTGGCACGGTATTTGAATATATTGGGTAAACGAAATTATTAACCCTTTAAAAATTTACGATTATGAAAAAGTTAACTACACTTCTGATGACGCTGATGCTGATGAGTTCGGCGTTATGGGCAGAGGAGACGGTAACGGTTTCTGCCAACAGTTCTGACATCTCGGAAGGACTCGATCTGAAGGTGGTAGCTAAGCTCTTTGCGGAGGCTAGGAACCTGGAGGAGTTCGAGACGATGCTTAACAATCCTGACAGCGCATTCTGCAACCTCGATCTCAATGGAGACGGTCAAGTGGATTATCTGCGAGTAGTGGAAATAGGTGAAGGCAACAAGCGACTTATCGTTCTGCAAGCCGTTTTAGCAAAGGATATTTTCCAGGATGTAGCATCTATCTACGTGGAGAAGGATGAGAAGAACGAGGTATCCGTTCAAGTGATAGGTGATGAGTACGTTTATGGAAAGAACTATATCATCGAACCGGTTTACGTTTACCGTCCTGTAATCTACGATTGGTTCTGGAGCAGTGTTTGGCACGCATGGGTTAGTCCTTGGTTCTGGGGTTACTGGCCGAGTTGGTGGAGATGGCATCCGGTATATGCATACGATTGGTATTGGCATCGCTGCTACGCATGGCATCATCATCACCACTGGTGTTCATTCCGTCCGGGACACAGTATCCACCACGGGTATCATGATTTGTATCACGGTGCAAGACGTAATGACTATGCGACTCGCTATCCGGAGCACTCATTCGCTCACCGTAACGCAGGTATGACCAACGCTCGCGAGATACGCAATACGAACTCTGTTCGTCCGACTCGTTCAGCAGGCGGAACTCGTGGACCGATAACTGGAACAGATCGCAGTGTAGCTGCCAACAGTCGCACTTTCGGTAGCACCCATACCGCAGTAGCACGCAGAGGAGGAGAAGGACGCAGTGTAAATGCTAGCGCACAGCATACTCGCGGAGGCAATGCAACGGCAACGCGTAGCGCTAACGATAACGCAACACGCAGTACGAGCGCAACAGCGACCCGCTCTACGAGCAATAGTTCTGCAACGCGTAGTTCCAACAGTGCGACACGGAGTACAAGTAATAGTAGCGCAACCCGTAGTACGAATACAACCCGTTCAACGAGCAACAGCAGCGCTACACGCAGTACGAACACAACGTCGCGTAGCACGGCAACCCGCTCAACCAGTACGAGCGCCCCGACGCGCAGCAGTAGCAGTAGTAGCTATTCCGGTAGCAGCCGTTCAGGAAGCACTTATTCCGGAGGCAGCCGAGGCAGTGGAAGTTACGGTGGTGGTCACAGCAGTGGCGGAAGCCGTGGAGGCGGAAGTTACGGAGGAGGTCACAGTGGTGGCGGTAGCCGCGGAGGCGGTGGAGGTGGTCATCGCAGATGATTTAACCACCATATAAACAACGAAAGAGGAGCCTGATGACTCCTCTTTTTTTGCGTAACATATCATAATTTAATGAGCGGCGAGCATGTTGGCGGGATTAAGGAGTTCATCCAGTTTATCCTTGCTCATCAGTCCATGCTCGAGGACAAGATTATAGACACTCTTTCCGGTCTCAAGAGCTTCTTTTGCAATCTTTGTTGATGCCTTATAGCCGATGACGGGATTGAGCGCCGTGACGATGCCGATAGAGTGCTTAACGGTCTCGAGGTTATGCTCGCGGTTGATAGTGATGCCATCAATACACCGCTCGCGCAGGATAGCCATGACGTTGCGTAGCCATGTGATAGACTCGAAAATGCACTCCGTGATGATAGGTTCCATCACGTTGAGTTGCAGTTGTCCAGCTTCGGCGGCGAAAGTGACGGCGGTATCGTTACCGATGACTTTAAAACATACTTGGTTCGTGACCTCAGGAATGACAGGATTGACCTTACCGGGCATAATAGACGAGCCCGGTGCCATTGGCGGGAGATTGATCTCATGCAGTCCGCAACGAGGGCCTGAAGCCATGAGGCGGAGGTCATTACAGGTCTTGCTCAGTTTGACCGCTAATCGCTTGAGAGCTGCTGAATAACTGACGTATGCACCGGTGTCAGGCGTTGCTTCGACAAGGTCGCTGGCAAGAACAAACGGTTCACCTGTCAGTTCGCACATTTTCTTAATACATAGTTCGGCATATCCTGCGGTAGCATTCAGACCTGTTCCGATTGCTGTTCCTCCCATGTTGATTTCGTAGAGTAGGTTGACGTTTCGTTCGAGGTTGGCTACTTCTTCTTCAAGATTGTTTGCAAACGCATGAAACTCCTGTCCGCTGGTCATAGGTACTGCATCTTGCAGCTGCGTACGTCCCATTTTGATAGAGTCATTGAACTCATCTCCTTTCTTGCGAAGAGTCACAATAAGACGTTTTAGTTCCTCTTCGAGTCCGCGATTCATGCGTATAAAAGCGTAGCGGAAGGCAGAAGGATAGGCGTCATTGGTCGACTGCGCACAGTTGACATGATCGTTCGGAGAGCAGTATTGATACTCGCCGCGTTGGTGTCCCATGAGTTCCAACGCACGGTTAGCAATGACTTCATTTGCATTCATGTTGACGGTAGTTCCTGCGCCACCTTGAACCATATCAGTAGGGAACTGGTCATGCATCTTGCCGTCGATGATCTCACGGCAGGCTTTTGCAATCGCTGCATAAATTTCATCGTTGATAACGCCTAAGTCGTGATTCGCTTCCACAGCCGCCAGCTTGATATATGCGATGGCGATGATATACTCAGGGAAATCGGACATCTTGAGGTTCGAGACCCTGTAGTTGTTGATACCGCGTTGCGTCTGAACGCCATAATACGCCTCGGCGGGCACTTGCATCTCGCCCAAGAGGTCGGATTCAATACGATATTGCATAATTATTCTGTTTTTAATAATGATTTTACAAATTCTTCGCGGTTGAAGCATTGCAGATCGGTCATTTGTTCGCCGAGTCCGATGTATCGCACAGGAATCTTGAACTGATCGCTGATACCGATGACCACACCGCCTTTGGCGGTTCCATCCAGTTTGGTAATGGCGAGTGATGACACTTGTGTAGCCGCTGTAAACTGACGAGCTTGCTCAAAAGCGTTCTGTCCTGTAGAACCGTCTAGGACAAGCATGACGTCATGCGGTGCATCGGGTACCACTTTCTGCATAACGTTTTTGATTTTTGTCAACTCGTTCATGAGGTTGATTTTGTTATGCAGTCTACCGGCAGTGTCGATGAGCACGACATCCGCATCGTTGGCTTTTGCGGATTGGAGGGTATCGAAGGCTACAGAAGCAGGGTCAGAGCCTTGCTGCTGCTTGATGACGGGCACTCCAACGCGTTCGCCCCATATACAGAGTTGTTCCACTGCCGCTGCGCGGAAAGTATCTGCAGCACCGAGGTACACTTTTTTACCAGCGGCTTTGTATTGGTATGCCAGTTTACCGATTGTTGTGGTCTTGCCGACACCGTTGACACCGACCACCATCACTACGTATGGTTTGGCGGGAAGTGGCGCTGTAAAGTCTAGGACATCCTCGACATTGTTCTCTTGCAGCAACGATGCAATCTCGTCCACGAGCAGCGTATTCAACTCTTCTGTACCAACGTATTTGTCCCGTTTAACGCGTTCTTGCACGCGCTCGATGATGCGTAATGTTGTTTCCACGCCCACATCTGAAGTGATGAGCGCTTCCTCGAGATTGTCCAGCACATCGTCGTCAATCGTTGATTTACCGGCAATAGCGTGACTGATTTTGCTCAATACGGACTCTTTGCTCTTCTCGAGTCCTTTATCAAGCGTCTCTTTCTTTTCTTTATTAAATAAACCGAAAAATGCCATATTCTATTGATTGTTAGTTATTTGCTTAAAATAATTCAGTAATGCTTTCATATCCGGCATCACGATGTCTGCACCTTCATCGGTCAAGGCAGAGTCGGGTAGAGGACCTGTGTTGACGGCGATGGTAAAGAGTCCTGCCGCTTTCCCTGCACGTACGCCAAGCGGTGCATTTTCAACCACAAAGCACTCTTCTTTCTTGAAACCCGACCGCTCCCACGCTTTGAGATAGGGTTCCGGCGAAGGCTTGCCTTGCGTAACGTCAAAAGCAGTGATGATACCCGTGAAGATATTTGGGAAGGTGTCGTTGAGACTGTTGATGAGCGAGCGTTGTCCGGAACCCGTCACCACCCAGCATTGTATATTGTGGTCATGCAGGAAGGTCAGCACGTCGCGAATGCCCGGTATCAGTTCCGGCAACTTACCACCCGTCAGTTCAATGAAATGGCGCGACTTGGCCGCATAAATCTTCTCTACTGCCTCATCGTCTCCGCCCGCTTCGCGTATGACGGACGCACCTGTACGGCCTTCATTGCGATAAACTTGCGGCTCCGTAAATGGGAATCCATATTCATTCATTGCCAATACCCACGATTTCGCGTGGTAAGGCATTGAGTTGAAGAGCACGCCGTCTTGATCAAAGAAGACGGCTCTCAGTTTGCGTGAATAATCGCGCTCGCCGAAGATAGCTGAGCCGATGCGTACCATATTACTGCCGCATTCAATGGCAATCGGGTAGTCATCACTCATTCCCATGGATAAAATCTCGCCATGACAAAGTTGCTTTGCTTCCGAGAAACACCGCCGAATCTCTGCTTCATCGTCGGTATTGGTAGCCATGGTCATCAGACCGCGTATGCGGATATTGGGCAGGTTGAAGTTGTTTTGCTTGATCTGTTCCGCTGTAAAGCCAGATTTGGTTTCCTCCCGCGCTACATGAACCTCCAGCAGTATATCTTGTATATAACCTTGTTTGGCTGCCTCGTTGTTGATGGCATTCAGCAGTCGCTCGGAGTCGACCGAATGAATGAGATATGGCCGCAACTTCAGCAAGTCACGCACTTTATTCGTTTGCAAGTGACCTATGAAATGCCAACGGATATCGGTAGGCAAGAGTGGAATTTTACGTTGCAGTTCCTGAACACGACTCTCACCGAAGTCTCGTTCTCCGGACTTATACGCTTCACGTATTGCCTCAACGGACTGGAATTTGCTCACGCAAACGAGCGTCACGTCCGCGGGGATATGTGCGCGCACATCCGCTATATTTTCTGCGATGCCAGCCATTGGATATACGGCGTAATATAACGCTCTATCTTCTCGGGATAAACGGTGTCAATCTCTACCATAATACCTGATTCATAAACATTTGCAAGTTCATCGTTGATAGCGTTACCGAAAAACTGCAGGTCGTTGGTAAGGTTGAGGTAGGCAGAAAACATCGGCGGAATAACTGTTCCTTGTTCGCGCACGGCATGTTGGAGAATATGATAGTTCTCTTGCTTGTCCTCGCCCGTAAAAGGACTGTCATTCAGCGGTTTGGAGATAAACGGATGGTAGGGTTCAAATAGTCCTTCTTCTCCGCGGTGATATTGATTGAGATAAGCATAGATGAGTTCCCGCGCAGTTGCATTATACTCCGGATAAATGGTCACCTTGCCTAACATATATTTCACTTGCGGATTGTTATGGAGCAGTGCTCCGATGCCGTCCCAGATGTTATCCAACGCAAAGAGTGCTTTTACGCCCGCATCACGTGTTTGGTAAGCCGGCTGCACGAATGCACGGCCGAACTCAATTGCGTAAGGTAGATATTCGCGAATGAAACGCTCGGAGTAATGGTAAAGGTGCGCAGACGTGATGTAAGGTTGCCCGTTCCGAATCTCGGCTTCCGAGCAAAGCAGATAACGGTATCCGCCTATAATTTGCTGATTCTCAGGGTCCCATACGATGAGTTGATGGTACGGTTTCGGCATCGTATCCATGTCGTCCATGTCCATTGACTTACCGGTAGCTCCTCCGCCTTCACGATAACTGATCTCACGCAGACGAGCTATCTCACGCATGACGTTCGGGCACTCATGCGCCGTGATGTCATAGATTAGATTTTCCGCTTTATTGGACGGACGCAACAGATGCCCTTCCAGTTCTTTCAGCAACAGGGCTCTGTCAACGGGTGGTATGATGGGTTCCATAGACTATAGATTTTACGTATTGTGCCCATTGTTTGGGCGTATGGCTGTTATCGAACGTGGAGTAGGGGATAGGCGGCAGCACATGCACACTGAAGTGCTTTCCGTGTGCGCCGTACATCTCGTCCGCGAGGTATAACATCTCAATATTCATTTTTATATGCAGCAACTTGCGAATGAAGGCCAACGCGTAGAAGAACCGACTGTTACGTCCCTCAAAATAGATAGGAACGATGTCGCGTTTGTATTCCTTGGCGCGTTGGATAAAGTTCTTTTGCCATTCCAGATCACATATCTGCCATTTGCCGTTGATGCGTTGCAAGCGGCTGCAAGCGCCCGCAGGGAAAGTGAGCACGTCCGTTTCAGACTCCCACATCCTTTGTTGTTCTGCGGCTTGTTCTTTGCTTAGTCGTCCTACTTTGTTGACCGGTGCCCATAGTCCCGCTATCGGTTCCATGAACATCAGCAGTTCATTGACGATCACTTTCAGTGCCCGCGGTCGTGTCTGATGGATCATTTGTGCGATGATCATGCCATCAAGACCGCCGAGCGGATGATTGGAGACAAATATAACGGGTTTGCCGTCCTTCGGAATATTCTCCGTGCCGTCAATAGATGCTGTGCATCCAAGTTCTTCATCGAGCACTAGTTGTATGAACTCATAGTCCCGCTCTGTGGTATGCACGCGCAGAAAAGCGTTCATCTGCTTCACATGCACAATACGCTCCAGGTATCGGACTACGAAATTCGGCACATGCGCGTTGGGCGCTTTGCTTTTGATAATGGCTCGTATGTCGAACTGTAGCGGCATTACTGAACGGCGTGCAGAATATCCATTATCGGCGTCTTGGCGATGGAGATCATCTCGCAGTCATATGAGTTGAGGGCTTGTTTCAACGCAAAGACAGCATCGTCCAACATGTTCGCCTGCACCAGTACCGACACTGTGCGACGGGTCTCTTTCTCGCCGTCAATGGTGATCATCTCCACACGTGCTTTATACCAGTATTCGCCGTCTTTATTCGGGAAGATCTCAAAGAACTGGCTGCGTTTGCAACTCTGTACCTCACAATCGCCGAAGATGAACGGCTTGATCTCCGCCATTAAGCAGTTCTCTGCGTCCGCAAAACTGACTGCTCCGTCCACTAAGTAAATTTCTTTTGCGCTTTTGGGATTATCTTCTCCCGTTTGGCGCTCATACTTAACTTTAATCTCGTGAAATATCATAATTCAGTTATTGTTATTTAAAAATCAAATTGGCAACGTCCGTGGCATCTAATTTCTCCTGCGGCATCGGACGCAAAGTACCGCTCCATAACATAAGCGGTGAAGCGGGTTTGTCATCGATGACGTTATCAATCGCGTGGTAGTCATCTTGCATCAGTTGCCAACCCGGCTGGAGTAGGAAGACCACGTCGCCCGAGTGTTTCTTATTAAGCGTGGTGTTCAGCAGCGGGTAACGGATGGCTTCGTAGCCCGGCATAGCAATCTGCACACCTTCAAAATCCATCAGGAAGTTCGCTACCTGGCGTTGAATCGTCTCGAGGTTCAGACGTTTCTGCTCAATGAGTGTGCGGTTGAGATATATCGACTGTCCGTAACTGCCATCCACCCAACGTTCATGACCGTACAGGGCCATTAGGTATGTGCCCGTCAACGCAGCCGCTTTGTCTGTGCTGAACTGCTGGATAGGCATGTGAATATCGCTGAGCGTCTGTGCCGCCGTACCCAAGACTGGACGGCCGACGAGCAGAATCTGATAGTTGGTGCGACCGATGCGTTTATCCAACTGCTCCATCAGAAAACCGATGTCTTGATTCAAACGCAGGTACATATCTTCATGTTCGGCACTCGCAATGCGGTCAGACTCTGCTTTAGGACTGAGACTATTGAGTTCCAACATCAGCATGTCCGGCGTGGCATCTGTGCCTAGTTTCTCTGCTTTCTGAATGTCCAATGCCAGTTCTACCACCAGTGAGTTAGCTTCCGGCGCTTGGCGTAGCACTTTGCCCACTTCATACGAGAATCCTTTCTTACGTTCCTCGGCGGTAGGCGTCATATAAGCGGGAATATCCAGCCGCGGTGTCCATTGACGAGCTGCCAGGAGTGCTATCCGCCCGTTCTCATTTTGTTCGAAAGCTGCCGAAGGTAAGCCTTCCGTATATGCGCCTGTAGCGACCCATTGTTGATTTTCGCTGTCCAGCCAGCAACAAGCGTTTGCTGCGTGACCCGCCAACAGCACAGTCGTCTCCGGATAGATACCGATGGCGTAGATCTTCGCCGTAGGGTAGAGCAGACGCATTTTATCGGTCATGGTCTGCGAGAGTAGGGCTTGCGGCGATAGTTTGAGATAAGTACCGATACCGCGTGCTTCAGGGTCCTCTAACATCGCATGCAGACGGCGGTCGCGACGAAGGAAATACGAATCCATCGTATATCCGTGTCTGTCAGGCGTAGCGCCCGTCATGAGTGTTGCGGTCGTCTCATTACCGCCATAAACGAGATGCGGGTAATCCACTATCGTCTGGAACGCTTCTTCACTCAATGTCCGCAGACCTCCTTGCTGCCAATAAGGCCGCAGAAGCGTCAGGTCTTCAGACGTTAATCCATCTACTACGGCTACTACCGTCAGACGCGGCATCGCCATGACAGCTGTTGCCAAAAGGCTAATAATCAGCGTACTATATAAACGATTCTTGCGCATAAATGTGTCAAAGGAATAATCAGTAATCGCCATCCGAAGCCAACAAGCGGGTGGCAGGAGAAAAACGTAAGGAATACTTCTAACAATATCAGCAGTACAAACGGTATACCGGCTGCTAACTCAACCCACCACGACCAGCGTTGGTGTTTACGGTCGTAGAGGCTCATAATAAACACAAAAATGAAATATAATGCCAAACCCAGTGGCCACGAAGCGTACCAGGGTGTCCGAGCAATCTCGAACGGCGCAATGCGTGACGCGCTTACCAGCGGTGTGCCGTCACTCAGATGCGCTGACTCCATGAAGAACATCAACTCTTCCGGTAGGAACAAACGCTCATCAGACGTCATCGGCTTATCGGCTTTAGGACCGAACAACAGGTTGATACCTGCATTCGCCCAAGTGAGTGCGCCCGTATAATGGCGGATGAACGAACGATATGTGACGCCGGTGTTGCCTGTGTAATCGGAAGTAATGTCGTCCTCTAATACCTTGGCTATCAGCAGATAAGGGCGCGTGGCGCAGTTGTCAAAGACAAAATTATAAAGGTATTTGCGGTTCTCCGGTTGATAATTAACCACCAATGCCTGCCATAACGCTTCGCGTTGTTCGGTCGTGAGGTTCAGCACCTGTTCATAAACCGGCCGTTTCTCGTAGTTATACTCTCGCATGAACCATTTCATCGATGTAGCGCCCAACTCATACCACGTCTCGCCGCGCACGAACTTCCAATAGAAATGATCGGTGTCGAAACTGAAGATACCGTAGTTAAAGACAATGTCAAGGTCTTGCGCTGCATCGTAAACGCGAATAGCCGTGTGTCCGTAGCGCGCGTAGAGCTCCTTGCCCGGCGTACATGTCAGCAGCGAAATGCGCGCACTGTCACTCAGTGTCTGCGCGTTCGTGCCAAGACTCATCAGCAGGCACAATCCAACTACGTATGTCCGAATATTATGACGCATAGAAATAGATGCAATAGGGTAAAAAAGCACACGTCATGCCCAATAGCCAACCTGCGCATACTTGCGCGCCGGTGTGCGCTTTGAGATGCAGCCGTGCGAACATCAGTATCAACGAGAGTCCGAACCAGATGCTGAACACCCACACGGACGGAACAATACCCACGCCCAGACAATAACTCAGAAATCCGCCTACCAGTCCGCCGAAGCCTGTCAGATGGGCACTTATCTTCCACCAGATATTGATCACAGCCACCAATGCGATAGCTACCGTGGCGCCGATACTTACCAGGCCGATGAATAGTGGTGCTTTGAGAACCGCCATCATCAGATAGCACCAGAAGCCGAAACCGAAGACGGTGTAAATATACGGCATCAGCCGCTCGTTGGCATTCTCAATCTGCAGGCTGCTCACCAAGCCCTGGCGTATCATAATCCAGATGGCGGTAATAGGCAGAATACCCGTCAGAAGCAGTGTGCCGACGATTGCTACTGTGCTCCAGATCCACGCCAGCGGTTCTACTTGCGTGCTATATGCCCAACAGAAAATAGCAATGCCGTAAGTGGGCACAAAAAGCGGGTAGAGTAGCACGCTCAGCACTTTGGATACTATGTCAATGGCTTGTCTCACAGAGTCTTTCGCATGCGTGCTACGGGAATATTCAGTAGGTCGCGATATTTGGCGATGGTGCGCCGCGCAATAGGATAGCCGTGCTCGCCCATCAGCGTCACCAATTGCTCGTCGGTCAACGGATTCTGTTTGTCCTCAGCGTCCACCAGTTCTTGCAGTATTTTCTTTATCTCACGTGTGGAGATCTCATCGCCATCCGCGTTGGTCATGGCTTCCGAGAAGAAGTATTTGAGCGGATAGATGCCGAACCGTGTCTCCACGTATTTGCTATTGCTGACGCGGGAGATGGTAGATACGTCATAGCCAGTACGGTCAGCGATGTCTTGCAGCACCATCGGTTTGAGACTCGTCTCTTCACCGTCCAAAAAGAACTCGTATTGTGCCTTCAGGATGGCCGTCATGGTCTTCATCAGCGTTTCGTTGCGCTGCTTGATGGCATCGATGAACCACCGCGCGGAATCTAACTTCTGCTTGATGAACTGCGTGGCTTGTTTGTTCTCCGCCGTCTTCGGCATCTGGCTGTAGTCGGCGAGCATGTCGCTGTATTCGCGACTCACATGCAGTTCGGGAATATCGCCCGTATTGAGCACCACGAATAGTTCATCGTCACGCTCTTCGATGGTAAAGTCCGGAATGATCGTCTCGCGTTGTGTCTCATAGACATTGCCCGTGAAGGCGTTGGCGGGTTTCTGATTCAATCGCACGATCTCCTGTACTGCCGCTTGAAATTCCTCTTCCGTGCAGCCCAGACGTTGAATGATCTTATCGAAATGGTGCTTCGAGAAGGCCTCGAAATGGTCCGTCAGTATCTGTTTCGCCAATGCAATGCTCTCCGTCTGCGGCTCTTTGACCTCCAGTTGTTTGAGCAGGCACTCTTGCAGGTTTGCCGAAGCAATACCCGGCGGGTCGAACTCTTTGATCTGCCGCACGATATCTTCCATCTCTGCGTCCGTGACCGTTATCTGTTCCTGGAATATCAGGTCGTCCACCAATTGTTCGGTAGTACGGCGCAGATAGCCGTCATCATCAATATTTCCCAACACCCACTTGGCGATATGCCGTTGTGGTTTGGTCATTTTGGTCAAGTAGATCTGCGATTTGAGTTCCTCAATCAGACTGCTACCGCCGATGATAGGCACCTCGCGCTGGTCGTCGTCAGCAGGGCTGTATTGCTGATGCAGCATATAACTCGGCGTCTCGTCGTCGGATACATATTGCTCGTAGTTGAAATCTTCGTTCTGCAGCGGGTCGCGTTGTCTGCCCTCATCGTAGCCGTCATCAGGCATGTAGTTCTCGTCGAACTCATCCTCCTCTAATCCTCTAATCTTTTCGTCCTCTAATCTGTCTGCTCCTTCCTCCAGCGCAGGGTTCTCCTGCAACTCCTCATTGATGCGGCGCGTCAACTCAATCGACGGCAACTCTAACATACGAATCATCTGAATCTGCGTAGCAGATAACTTCGTCGTCTGTGTGATCGTTTGTTGAAGACCTACTTTCTGCATAATTCTATCACATTATCCGTAATATATTTCAACTGCTCATTATCCAGTTCTGTGTGCATTGGCAGCGAGAGCACGCACGCTGCCAGTCGTTCCGCAACAGGGAAATCGCCGTCTTTGTAACGCGGGTCACGGTATGCATTCTGCTGATGCAATGGAACGGGATAATATACCATCGCCGGAATGCCTCGTTCGGCCAATCCCTCGCGCACCGCATCCCTGTCTGCGCCTAACACGCGCAAGGTGTATTGGTGGAACACATGCGTCGAGTGGGGCTCTCTGCCCGGAATCAACAAGGCCTCGCAGTCCGCAAAAGCCTTGTCATAATACGCCGCCGCACGTTGGCGGGCAGCAATATAATCATTCAAATGCGGTAACTTGGCATCGAGAATGGCAGCCTGAATACTATCCAAACGACTGTTTACGCCCACTTCGTCATGATGATAACGGACACGGCAACCGTGATTGGCTATTGCCCGCATCTTATCTGCCAGCGCATCGTCGTTCGTGAAGATAGCGCCGCCGTCGCCGTAACAGCCGAGGTTCTTGGACGGGAAGAAAGATGTGCAACCGATATGGCCTATGGTGCCGGCTTGTTTGGTATCGCCGTTTGCGAACGTATATTGCGCACCAATAGCCTGACAGGCATCTTCCACCACATACAGATGATGCTCTTTGGCAAGCGCCATCAATGCCTCCATGTTAGCGCACTGGCCGAACAGATGCACCGGAACGATAGCTTTGGTGCGTGGCGTGATGGCGCGGCGAACGGACTCGATGTCCATGTTCATCGTCTCCCAATCTACGTCCACCACCACCGGTGTCAGACCTAACAATGCCACCACTTCTGCCGTTGCGATGAATGTGAACGTAGGTGTTATCACTTCGTCGCCGCGTTGCAGTCCGAGTCCCATCAGCGCTATCTGCAGCGCATCGGTACCGTTGCCCACAGGTATCACATGCTTGGCACCCGTATAGGCTTCCAAGTGACGTTGAAACTCTGTCACTTTCGGTCCTTTGATGAATGCTGCGCTCTCAATCACTTCGCGAATACCCGCATCAACCTCTTGCTTGATGTGTTCGTACTGCGACTGCAGGTCAACCATTTGAATCTTTCTCATTGCTCTAAGATAAACTCCACCACGCCCGGATAAGCCCAAGCGGAAGTGATGTATGGGTTGGAGTAGTGTAACTCTACGTCTAATTTATCGGTTCTGTCCGGCTCGTAAACACAGACGACCTTGATATCTTCCGGCTGCACTTGCGCAAAATGGCTCATGCCCACACGCACGCTCACTTCCACTTCTTTCGGGAAGAGACGCAGACGGTAGCCGCTCGGTGCATCTTTGGCTTGGATCGGCAGCAGGAACTTCTTTTCCGTGAAGCGCTCGGAGATGATGGTAACGGTCACGCTGTCCGTCTCTGTTCGCATGCCGCGAGGCACAGCGAGGCGCAGCGTCTGACTCAACGTGTCGCATATCTCATCCCATACCACGTGCTCCGTGAAGATCGTGTCCACTGCCGCCAGAGCTTTGTCTTGACCGTAGAGTTTGATTTTGTTGCGGCTCAGTGTCGGTGCGCCGACCATCTGATATTCGTCGGCTAACGATAACTCGCCGTCAAAAACAACCGCCACCGTCTTCTCCTGCTCCGTGAAATAACTGCAGCGGATCTCTTCGGGTTGAATACTGATCAGGCTACTCGTGCCCTGTAAGATATCACTGATGCTGCGTCGTAAGGCATCGGAGGGCACATGTATCGTACCTTTCTCGCCGTGGATATATGAGTGCAGATCAATCGTCAGACGTAACGGCTCGCGGTGATAGGTGTTCAGACGCGAACCCGCATCGCGTACCTCAATCATGATCGTGTCCGGTAGTCCGGCGTCACCGATACCTATGTTACCCGGCTTGCCCGTGTATTGAATCGATACCGGCACACGCGTGTTACGCACCGAGTGCATCGCATGACCGTACCATACCGCAGCGGCCAAGCCCACGAACAGCAGGAACCTCAGTACGTCCCCCAAACGGATATTTCTCAAGGAATGCTTCAATTATTTCTTCTCCTCTTTAGCGACTTGCTGTGCGTCAGCGGCGTCAGCGAACACGCTGTCTTTGCTCACTTTGATGGTCACGTCCTTGGCGATCGTGATGATGAAGGCATTGTCCTGCACTTCTTTGATCTCTCCGAAGATACCGCCGGCGGTAACAACCTTATCGCCTTTCTTCATCGCTTCGCGTTGTTTCTGCAACTCTTTCTGTTTCTTCGTCTGGGGACGAATCATAAAGAAGTAGAACACCACGAAGATCAAAATCATCATTACCCAGAAACTCCAGGAATTACCTCCCTGTCCTTGTGCAGCGCCTTCTGCCTGCAATAAAATCAAATTCAATGACATAATATAAACTATTTTTAAACGTTTTTATACAATAAAAATACTAAACTTTTAAACTCACTTTAAAGCTAATACTTTAAAAAACTTCCCCTCGTTCTTCATCTCCCGCAATATCTCTGTCAGGATACCGTTAACGAACATATAGCTCTTGTCGCCCGAGTATTCCTTGGCTAACTCAATGTATTCGTTGAGCGAGATGGTCAGCGGTATCTGTTCAAAGCCCACTATCTCCGCCAGCGCCGTCTCAACAATCACGCGGTCCATATAAGCGATACGGTCGGCTTCCCAGCCTTTCAGATGCTTGTTAATCAGCACCTCGAACTCATCATGTCCTTCGATGGCTTTGTTCAGCAGGTCGGTCGCGAACTGCAACTCATCTTCGCTGTCGAACATCTCCAGCAGCGGTGTCTCCGGCGTGCTGTCTTCCGTGAAGCGCTTGATGGTCTTGATTACATAACTGAGTATCACGTCCGCATCTACTGTCCAGTTCGATTTGTCCAGCGTCACTTCCATCTCATCCAAAGCATCGCTGAGGGACTCGCTGTTCACCAGCAAGTGCTGGTAAATCTGCCGCCAGATGCGCTTGTCGTCCTCGAATGTGCACTCCTCCGCCTCCATGTACTCTTTGTAGTACTTGCTCTCCATCAGTTGTTTGTAGATATCGCTCACGGCCACCATGCCGCTGTCCCAAACCAAATGCTGCTCCTGAATCCGACTTCGCAACGCACGGTTCTCGAATAGCTTCTGCGCCAAGCGGTTCTCCACGAATCGTCTGTTCGGCGTCCAGCCTGAGTGCGTCGCCCGCGCACGGCCGATCTGCTCCTCCTGCTGCTTCTGCGCATAGGCGGTCAACTCATTGGCAAAATCCAACAAGATGAAGTATAAATCATACGTGTCGGCAAAACTCTTACGCAACTCCTTACGGGCTTTGCCGGGAGTCTTATCCGAGTCTTTGTAATAGGCGAACAGCGTCTGGATAACACGCGTTCTTACCATCGTTCTGTTTATCATATTCCCTATATTTTATCCCCCGTGCCCGCGCGCTTTCCACGCGCACACACAAATCGGCTACAAAATTACTACAAAATAATCAATTGTGCAAATAATTAGGGCAAAAAAAATAAAATTGCTTGCTTTTTTTATGACTTTTGGACTAATTAGGTGCCAGTTGCAGGATACTGCGACCGTAATTTCGGCGGGAAATAATCGTGCCCTTGTGGCTAAGAACCCGCTTGCGGGAGGGCCGAAGTTACTACATTTTTTTTCAAATACACAAGTTTTTTAGTAAAAAAATCACTTTTATTTGCATACATCGAAAATTATTTGTAATTTTGCAGGCAAAATTGATATTATGACTACTTTATCCCATAGCGAAAAAGAAAAAATCATGGCAGACATGAAGTCTTTTGACGAGCCTATGCCTTCTGTCGGAATCTTTTGGTATGACCAAGAAGCACACGATTTCTTCGGCGTTTACAAGAAGGAACTGACGCCAAAGATGGTAGAAGAAGCCGCAGAAAAAGGCTTGCCGTTCATTAACTATCAGACTTTGCATCGCCAGATTTGGCAGAAGCAGTACTTCCGTGCGTTAGCAAACCACGAGCCGACGAAGTTCTCCGGTGATTACACGCAAGTGCCGCGTGGACGCGTTGCATGGAATATTGATAAGTTTATTGTGTTTGTCGGGCAATGGGCAAAGGATATTGAACCCGAACTGACTGAACTGATAGAAAAATATTTCGCCTTGCCGTATTTTGAGTTCCGCTACGATGAGCATTGGGATCTCGGTCACGGCTGGTCAGGCGATTTATAACCAATTCCACTGGGCTCGGCAGTGTAAAAAAGTGAGACGTCAGATCTTAGACGTTAAATGGGATGACATATTGAATTTCGCGTTTGCGATTTATTGGATACTCCGGAATGTAGGAAGTTTTAGGGTAACACCAATAATAAGTCTGCAAGCGTCCACCTAATGGACGCGACTTATCGGTGTTTGGGCATTCCTACAGCCTCGGAGTAGATAAGGAACGTCCATTTTTTATTTTATTTAATAGTAACATTAAAATCGAACTATTATGAAACTGAAAATTTTTACTTTATGTCTTGCGCTTGTAGCAAGTGTAGGAACAACGACCGCTGAAATCATCGAGCGTGTTAAAATTGGCGATTTGTATTACAATTTGTATACACAAGACCACACTGCTGAGGTAACGTACAAAAGCTATGAAGGTGGTGGCTTTTATAATTCCTGGTGGGCTATTGCAACTGCCAATATTCCATCTTCGGTGGAATACAATGCCGAAACCTATAGCGTCACAGGCATAGCAGCTAATGCTTTCTATGGTTGTACTGATTTGACCTCTGTGACAATCCCTAATAGTGTCGAATGGATTGATGAATATGCTTTCTACTATTGCAGAGGTTTGACCTCTGTGACGATTCCCAATAGCGTTACATACATTGGAGATAAGGCTTTTGAGGATGTTATCAATATCGTATATTTGGGCTCTGCTACAGGATCGCCGTGGGGTGCAAAATGCATCAATGGCTATGTAGATGGGGATTTGGTATATCGTGACAATACAAAAACATATCTTTTGGGATGCTCCTCTGCTGCAACGGGTGAAATTATAATCCCCAATAGCGTCACTAGCATTGGAGATGAGGCTTTTCAGAGTTGCAGGGATTTGACCTCTGTGATAATTCCCAACAGCGTCACAAGCATTGGAGACAAGGCTTTTCAGAGTTGCTGGAGTTTGACCTCTATGACAATTCCCAACAGCGTCACAAGCATTGGAGACAAGGCTTTTCAGAGTTGCTGGCGTTTGACCTCTATGACAATTCCCAACAGCGTCACAAGCATTGGAGAGAGTGCTTTCGAATATTGTGATAGTTTGAAATCTATAACTATTCCCAGTAGCGTTACAAGCATTGGAGATTATGCTTTCTGTAATTCTGGATTAGAAGAGATAATAGTTATGCCTGCTACCACCAAGATAGAAGTGCAAATGAACGCATTTTATTGGTGTGACCACGTAAAAAAAGTAACTTGTCATAGCACAACTCCACCTATTCTAACACCAGATTATGACGCATCTATATTTGAATCCGAATACAAAGAAAAATTGGCAAATGTAACCTTGTATGTGCCTCAATCGGCGATGGCTACCTACAAAGAAAAAGCCGTTTTTCGTGCGATGAATATCCAACCTATAGGAAGCGAAGGCGCCGAGACGACCGAATTGAAAACGGTTCCTTCTGACAACTCGGTAGAAATAGTTTGGCCTAGTGTCGCAGGAGCAGCCACTTACGAAATGATAATTAAAGACGCCAAAGGCAACGTAGTTTGCACGCTAATCTTTGGCTCGGACGGTCAACTGAAGAGCATCACATTCGCTGCTCCCGCTCGCGATGGCGCCAACAAGAGTCAACAAGCCTCCGGCTTTGCATTCACGGTTACTGGTCTTGAGTCGGGCACTACCTACAATCTGACCATGACCGCTAAAGATAGTAATGGCAAGACTCTGCAGACAAAAACTATCTCATTCACTACTACGGGAACTATAACTCCTCCACAGCCAGAGTCTAATGCTATTACGGTGCGTCTTGACCCGACCAGCGCAACTCAGTGGAACAAAGTTTATCTTTATGCTTGGATTGGATCCGGAGACGATGCGACAATATTATGTGGCTATTGGCCGGGCACGCAAGTTAGCAAA
>JAGCFX010000042.1 GCA_017649925.1 Paludibacteraceae bacterium
GACCCTCCCTGCAGGGAAGGAGAAGAGTTCCAAAGATAAACTTGTTGAACTGCGTGAGTTCCTGAAAGATAGCGAGATTGGTCTCAAAGGTATCGAGGAGTTGGAGACGCTATTCGGACTGATAGAAGCAACCGGCGTGACACTGAATATTGAACTCGACCTGTGCCTTGCGCGCGGACTGAACTACTACACCGGCGCCATCTTTGAAGTCAAGGCGCTGGACGCGCAGATAGGCTCCATCACCGGCGGCGGTCGATATGACAACCTGACGGGTATCTTCGGCCTGCCTAACGTCTCGGGCGTGGGAATCTCGTTTGGTGCGGACCGCATCTACGACGTGCTCAACGAGTTGGATTTATTCCCGAAGGAACTGCAATCCGCCACGCAGGTACTATTCGCCGCTTTCGGTGCGGAAGAACTGCATTATGCGCTGCGGTGGGCCAAGGCGCTACGCGCGGAGGGTATTGCCGTGGAGGTGTACCCCGAGCCGACGAAGATGAAGAAACAGATGGGCTATGCCGACGACAAGCAGATCCCGTTCGTGGCTATTGTCGGTGGCGATGAGATGGCACAAAACACCGTGATGCTCAAGGAGATGAGTTCCGGAAATCAAAAACAAGTTAATCTCCAAGAACTCGTTAAACTGTTAAAACGTTAATTCGTTAAACCGTTATGGCAGATACAAATAAACAATTTGACCAAGTGACGGCTAAGTGCCGCCAGATATTTATCGATAAGATGCAAGACTACGGTCCTTCATGGCGCATTTTCCGTCTCCACGGCATCACCGACCAACTCTATATCAAGGCCTGCAACATCCGTCAGCGCCAAGAGACCGGCGTGAGCCTGGTGGGGGACGACATCGAGGGAAACCTCCGCGCCATCATCAACTACGGCGTGATGGCGATTATCCAGGAGCGTAACGGCTATGCCGATGCTACGGACATGACATGCGAACAGGCCACCAAATTGTATGACAACGTGCTCGCGGAAGCCAAAGAGCTGATGATCCGCAAGAACCATGACTACGGCGAAGCGTGGCGCGAGATGAGCAAGGAAGGCATCGTGGACATGATTCTCGCCAAGATTATCCGCATTAAAAACATCCTTACCAACAACGGCAAGACGATTGCTTCCGAAGGAGTGGAAGGCAATTATTTCGATATTATCAATTATGCAATTTTTGATTTGATTCATTATGCAGGCTAATAAGGTTTTACATATCATCTGTTCCGTAACGCGCACACTGCTCGCTGTAACATTCCTGTTTTCGGGCTTTGTTAAAGCCATTGACCCGCTAGGTACCGTTTATAAGATAGAAGACTACTTGAAGGCTTTCGGCGGGTTCTTTACTGACCTGCTGCCCTTAGCGGAAGTGGCGGCGGTGCTGCTTATCACGGTGGAGTTCACGTTGGGTGTGATGATGCTCTTTAACATCCGTACCAATTGGACAAGTTGGCTGTCGCTGGCTTTCTATCTCGTCATGACGCCTCTTACGCTATGGATAGCGCTGACGAACCCTGTGAGCGACTGCGGCTGCTTCGGCGACGCCATCGTACTGACCAACTGGCAGACTTTCTGGAAGAATATCGTGTTGTTGAGCCTCGTTATTATCCTGCTGTGCTCCAAGAGAGCGCTTCATCAGACGTTCTCCAACATTGCGGAACTGTGCATTACCCTCGCCGGCGTTATCTTTGTTCTCGTTTGGATGGAGGTGACCTACCATCGCCTACCCCTCATCGATTTCCGTCCGTATAAAATAGGCAATAATATCCCTGCGCTGATGGAGATTCCCGAGGGCGCAGAACCGGATGTTTATGAGACGACACTCATCTACGCCAAGGACGGCGTAGAACAGGAGTTCACGCTGGAGAACTATCCGAAGGACGACCCCGAGTGGACGTTTGTGGACTCTCGCTCCAAACTCATCAAGAAAGGTTATGAAGCGCCTATTCACGACTTCGAGATCCTGACCATGGATTATGAAGATATCACGTATGACATCCTGGAATCCGAAGAGCCCGTGACCCTCATCACCATGTATGATCTCAATAAAGCGGACCGCAAACAGATGGGTAAAATAGAAATGCTCTATTTTGAATGCATGGCGCACGGCCAACAATGTTATCTGCTCACCGGCTCCGGCGAAACGGACATTTACGCCTTTGGAGAAGAGCTCGGCTGGGACGTAGATACTATTGAGCAAGCATTCTGTACTATCGACCCCGTGACGCTGAAGACTATCGTCCGCGCCAACCCGGGCATGTTCGTAGTGCAGAACGGCATCATCATCGAGAAACATAACTTAAAACAATTATAATATGGCAAGAATTAAAATGGTTGCAGGTAACTGGAAAATGAACAAGAACCTGCAGGAAGGTGTAGCATTGGCTACCGAATTGAAAGAAGCAGTGAAGAACCCCAAATGTGCTGTCGTTATCGGCACGCCTTTTATCCATTTGGCTACCGTGGCAGAGTTGCTCAAGGGCTCGGCCATCAAAGTAGCGGCAGAGAACAGCGCAGACCACGAGAAAGGTGCCTATACCGGTGAGGTAAGTGCAGAGATGGTGAAGTCAACGGGTGCTGAGTATGTTATCCTCGGCCACTCAGAGCGCCGTCAGTACTACGCAGAGAGCTACGAGATGCTCGCAGAGAAAGTACGTCTGGCATTGGCTAACGGACTGAAAGTGATCTTCTGTATAGGAGAGGTGAAAGAGGAGCGCGAGGCAGGTCGTCAGAACGAGGTAGTGAAAGCACAACTCGAGGGCTCTGTCTTTGGCTTGAGCGCTGAGGAGTGGAAGAACATCACCCTGGCTTACGAACCCGTTTGGGCTATCGGTACAGGTCTGACCGCTACGCCGGCACAGGCACAGGAAATGCACGCATACTTGCGTGAACTGGTAGCTAAGAACTACAACGCACAGATTGCTGACGACACCACCATCCTCTACGGCGGTAGCTGCAATGAGAAGAACGCAGCTGAACTGTTCGCAAACAAAGATGTGGACGGCGGTCTTATCGGTGGCGCTGCACTGGTAGCAGAGAAATTCTTAGCAATCATTGCTGCTCGCTAGTATGGCACTGATAAAAACCATAAATAGAAACGGCGAGATCCTCACCCCGCGCATTGCTGACGACGTCTTCATGGCAGAGAACGCCACGGTGGTCGGCGATGTGACGGTGGGTGAAGGAAGCAGTCTGTGGTTCAACAGCGTCCTGCGCGGTGATGTGAACACCATCGTCATCGGACGCCATTGTAACATACAAGACGGCGCTGTACTACACACGCTTTACCAGAAATCGACCATCAAGCTCGGCGACTACGTGTCCGTAGGACATAACGTCACTATTCACGGGGCGGACGTCGATGATTATGCGCTGATCGGTATGGGTGCTACCCTACTCGACAACGCACATGTGGGCGAGGGAGCTATCGTGGCGGCCAACGCACTGGTGCTCAAAGGTACACAGATAGGGCCTCACGAGATTTGGGGCGGTGTGCCGGCTAAGTTCATCAAGAAAGCCGACCCCGCACAAACAGAAGAAATGAATAAGAAAATTGCCAATAACTACGCGATGTATTCATCGTGGTATAAAGAATAATACTATGTTCAAACGAATCTTATTAAAACTCTCCGGCGAGAGTCTGCAAGGCAAACAGGGTTACGGCATCGACACCGAGCGCCTGCGTGAATACACCGAGCAAATAAAAGCTATTGCGCAGAAAGGTGTGCAAGTAGCCATCGTCATCGGCGGCGGTAACATCTTCCGCGGACTGAGTGGCGCCCAGCAAGGTTTTGATCGCGTCAAAGGCGACCAGATGGGTATGCTCGCCACGGTTATCAACGCCCTGGCATTGCAGTCCGCGTTCGACGCCATCAACCAACCCGCGCGAGTACTGACCTCCATCCGTATGGAGCCCATCGGCGATTTCTACAGCCCTGCCAAGGCGCTACGTCTGTTGGACAAAGGCAACGTCGTCATCCTGGCAGGAGGAACCGGTGCACCTTTCTTCACTACAGACACCGGCTCGTCCCTCCGCGCACTGGAGATCAAAGCCGACGTGATGCTCAAAGGTACGCGCGTGGACGGTATCTACACCGCTGACCCGGAGAAGGACCCGAAAGCAACGAAGTTCAACGAGATCACATATGATGAAGTCATCCGTCGCGGACTCAAAGTGATGGACATGACCGCTATTGTAATGTGCCGCGACAACGGACTGCCCATTTATGTATTCAACATGGACGAACTGGGTAACCTCGCTCGCGTCATCAACGGAGAACAAATAGGAACACTTGTAAAACCCTGATATTATGAATGACGAATTAGAATTATTCCAATCTGCAGCCGAAGAGCAAATGCAGAACGCTGTCACTCACTTAGACGACACACTCCAGCACATCCGTGCCGGCAAAGCCAACCCACGTATTCTTGACCCGATCAAGATTGATTACTACGGCACTTTGTCGCCACTGACCAGTTGCGCCACCATCATCACGCCTGATGCCCGTACCATTGCCATCACGCCGTGGGAGAAGAAACTGATTGGTGACATCGAGCGCGCCATCATCAACTCTAACCTTGGTTTTGCACCGTCTAACAACGGCGAGACCATCCGTCTCGTGTTACCGCCGCTCACCGAAGAGCGTCGTCGCGAACTGTGCAAACAATGTAAAGCAGAGGCAGAGAGCGCCAAAATGTCCATCCGTAATGCCCGCCGCGACGCTATTGAGGAGTTCAAGAAACTCGTCAAGAACGGCTTGAGCGAGGACGTGGAGAAGGATGCTGAAGAGGACATGCAAAAGACGCACGACAAATACATTGCCAAAGTCGATGCTCTCTACGCAGCCAAGGAAAAAGAGATTATGACAGTTTAACTGTCATTGGTTATTGGTCATTGGTGATTGGTAATTGGTGCGCGGTTTAGTTATTAAATCAACGGGTAGCAGTTACATCGTTCGCTTGGACGATGGTAGGGATGTGGAGTGTCATATCAAAGGCAACTTTCGCATCCGTAGCATCCGTAGCACCAATCCCGTCGCTGTGGGCGATAATGTGCAGGTGGAGGACGACTGGATAACGGAAGTGGAGGAACGCCGCAACTATATTATCCGCCGCGCCACCAATCTCAGCAAAGAGAGTCATATCCTCGCCGCCAACATTGACCAGGTAGCCCTTTTGGTGACGGTCAACCACCCCGTAACGAGTACAACGTTTATTGACCGTTTCCTCGCTACGTGTGAGGCCTACCGCGTGAGGGCAGTACTGATCTTCAACAAGATAGATTTGCTCACAGAAGAGGAATTGGCGCTGATTAATGAACTGCGGGCACTCTATGAATCGCTCGACTACCCCACTCTCGCGCTCAGCGCTACCAACCTGACAGAGAAAGAGGAACTGTTAGGTGCATTGGCGGGTAAGACAACGCTGCTGAGCGGCAACTCAGGTGTCGGCAAGAGCACACTGCTCAATGCCCTCTTTGGTAAGGAGATGACGCGCACAGGTAAGATTTCCGATGCTCACGACAAAGGAATGCATACCACGACGTTCAGTGAAATGTACTTCCTGCCGAGCGGCGCCATCATCGACACGCCGGGCATCAAAGGATTCGGCTCAGTGGACATGAGCAAAGAAGAAGTAAGCCATTACTTCCGCGAGATCTTCCGCGTAGCACAACAATGCCGTTTCGGCAACTGCACCCACACCAATGAACCCGGCTGTGCTGTGCAAGAGGCCGTTGTGCGCGGAGAAATAGCCGTCAGCCGCTACGAGTCGTACCTCTCGCTCTTAGGGGATTGCACGGAAAGCAAATACAGATAAACCCATATTTATGATAACAATAGAACAACTAAAAGACGTACAACAGCGCGCAGACAAACTCAAAGCGTACCTCCAGATTGATGAGAAACGCATTCAGTTGGAGGAAGAGGAGCTGCACACGCAGGCACCCGGTTTCTGGGATGACGCCAAAGCCGCAGAGGCGCAGATGCGCAAGGTGAAAGGCATCAAACGCTGGATTGAAGGCTATGAGGGCGTGCGAGCTGCCGTGGAGGAACTGGCGCTGGCGTTCGACTACTACAAAGAGGAACTGGTGACTGAAGAAGAGGTGGACGCCGCATACGCACACGCGCTCAAAGAGGTGGAAGACCTTGAGATGAAGAACATGCTGAGTCACGAGGAAGACCAGATGCCGGCAGTGCTGAAGATCGTTTCCGGAGCAGGAGGCACAGAGGCGCAGGACTGGGCAGAACAGCTCATGCGTATGTACCAGCGTTACTGCGAGAAGCACGACTACAAAGTGACCATCGCTAACCTGCAGGAAGGTGATGAGGCGGGCATCAAGACCGTGACGTTTAATATCGAGGGCGACATGGCTTACGGCTATCTGAAGTCCGAGAACGGTGTGCACCGTCTTGTACGCGTGAGTCCTTACAACGCGCAGGGAAAGCGCATGACGAGTTTCGCCTCCGTGTTCGTGGTGCCGCTGATTGATGATACTATCGAGGTGGAAGTCAACCCTGCAGGGCTCAGTTGGGATACTTTCCGCAGCTCAGGAGCTGGAGGTCAGAACGTCAACAAAGTGGAGTCCGGTGTGCGGTTGCATTATAAGTTCGTCAACCCGCTTACTAACCAGCCGGATGAGATAGTCATCGAGAATACCGAGACGCGAGACCAGCCAAAGAACCGCGAGAACGCCTTGCGGCACTTGCGATCGCAGTTGTACGAACTGGAACTCGAGAAACGGCGGCAGGCACAGGCGAAAGTGGAGGCGGGTAAGAAGAAGATTGAATGGGGAAGCCAGATTCGCTCCTATGTCTTTGACGACCGCCGCGTCAAGGACCACCGCACCAATTATCAGACGAGTAACGTCAACGCGGTGATGGACGGCGACATCGATGAGTTCATCAAGGCTTACCTCATGGAATTCCCGGACTAACGACTAATGGCAGCAGAAGGCGTATATAAGGACCGCGGCAGTAAGTTCCTGGGCTTTGCTGAGCCTATCAAGGACGAGGAAGAAGCGAAAGCGCGGGTGGCGTGGTATAAGAAGAAATACCATGACGCGCGGCACGTCTGCTATGCCTACCGTTTGGGCGCTAACCTATGGCGCACCAAGGATGACGGCGAGCCGCACGGCACTGCCGGGCAACCTATACTCCGCTCCATCGATGCCCGCGGACTGGATAACATATTAGTGGTCGTCGTGCGCTATTTCGGCGGCACACTACTCGGCACGGGCGGCCTGATGGTGGCCTATAGAGAAGCTTCTAAAGCAGCATTGGATAATTATGAAGGATAAAGAGTTTAATGATATTCGCGCTTATCGGACGCACCGATTTGATTTTATCTCCGATTTTCTGATTGTCTTCCCTCTCCTGCAATCATTGGCGTGGCGGACGACGGACGGCATTCGGCTGGATTATCTGGGTGACCGCAAGAAAGTGGAAGCGGACATTAAGGGCGGTGCTTTTTTCATGACCAATCATCGCGACATCGTGATGGACGCCGCGTGGCTATCGTATCTGTTGCGCACGCATTATTTCATTCGCCCGTTCATGGGCGTTGGCAACAACCTGTTCGCCAAGCCGTGGATAGAGCATTTAATGCGTTATCTGCGTTGCTTTGCCGTCAAGCGCGGCGCAGGACCACATGCCCAGTTGGAGAACTCCAAACACCTATCTGCCTATATACGCATGCTCCGCGAGAACGGCAAGTCCATCTGGCTGGCACAACGCGAAGGGCGCGCCAAGGATAGCAACGACCTAACCCAAGCAGGCGTTTTGCACATGCTTGCCCTCTCCTTTGAGGCTGAGAACAGACCCGTGGAGGAGTTTTTTGATTTTGTCAAACAGCTGAATATCTGTCCGGTAAGCATCACCTATGAGTTCGACCCCTGCGACTACCTCAAGGCGCGGGAAATGCAACTCAAACGCGACAACCCGCATTGGCGCAAGACCAAACGGGATGACGTAGAGTCCATGAAAACGGGCATCAAGGGCTATAAAGGCCGCGTGGTGTACCGCCTCACGCCGAGCATCAACCATGACATCGATGCTATGCTTGAGCAGTTCCCCTATTATAGAGGGCTGCCTGTCAAGGACCAGATTGACCACCTCTGCTTCATCATTGACCAGCACATCTTCCTCGGCTATGAGATCTATGAGCGTGGCACGGATTTTGATAAGTACATCGAGAGCCGCCTCGCGCTGATTGATATCCCAAACAAAGATGAGGCGTTCCTCCGCGATAAACTATACGAGATGTACAACTATCCCGTGATTAACCATAACAAAGCGAAACAACACTACCATTTAGCACAATGAAAAAGAAAGCAATTTTCCCGGGTTCCTTTGACCCGTTTACAGTAGGCCACTATGATATTGTGAAGCGTGGCTTGCAACTATTTGATGAAATCATCATCGGTATCGGTCGTAATAGCACCAAAAAAGAGACCTTCCCCATCCGTGAACGCGAGGAAGCTATCCGCAAAATCTTTGCAGATGAGCCACGCGTGAAGGTTGCTATCTACGATTGTTTGACGGTTGATTTTGCAAACGAACAGGGTGCAAAATTTATTTTACGCGGCGTTCGTTGTGTAGAAGACTTCGAATATGAGCGTAATATGGCGGAGGCGAACAAGCAGTTGGGAGACGTGGAAACCATCATTTTATACACCCGCCCGGAGTACGCGCATATCTCCTCTACCCTCGTTCGTGACCTCTACGCTTACGGCAAAAACGTAAGTGATTTCGTTCCCAACACATTACGATGAAACGTTTTTTATTCATATCAGTCTGTATTCTGTACTCGGTGCTATGTACGCTCTCCGCGCAAGACCGTCAATCGACGGCGCGGGCGGATGAGTGCATCGCTATCTTCAATGATGTCATTCGCCAGGTGGACGTCAATTATGTGGACACGCTCAACTACGAGGACCTCACAGAGACAGCCATCAATGCTATGCTGCGGAAGATTGACCCTTACACGGTTTATTTCCCGAAGAAAAACGACCGCGACCTGCGGATGATGACAACAGGTAAGTACGGCGGCATCGGCAGTATTATCCAGCAGCGAAACGGAAAGACCTATGCCATCGAGCCTTATGAAGGCAAACCGGCGCAAGTGGCCGGTATTCAGGCAGGCGACTGCATTCTCTCCGTGGACGGCAAGAGTACAAAGAACCTCACGGTGAGCGAAGTGAGCAATAACCTGCGCGGCGTGCCCGGCACTACGGTCATCTTGGAGATCGAGCGAGAGGGAGTGAAGAAACCCTTTAAGGTGGAGATAGTGCGTGAGGATATCCATCTGGAGCCTGTGCGTTACTACACCCTCATCACCGCGGACAGCCTCTCTGAACCCGTGGGCTACATCTGCTTCAGTGAGTTCACGGAAGGCTCTGCGCAGGCGTTCAGCAATGCGCTAGACGACCTCTATTACAACCAAGGCGCCCGCAAACTTATCATTGACCTGCGCGGTAACGGTGGCGGTATCGTGGACGAGGCACTGCAGATCGTCAACCTCTTTGTGGACCGCAATCAGACCATCGTAGAGACGCGAGGTAAGACGGCGCGCAGCAATAATGTCTATAAGACCCGTAATAACCCGCGCTACAAAGACCTGCCGCTGGTCGTGCTCGTGGATAAGAACTCCGCCTCGGCGAGTGAGATCGTCTCCGGTGCGCTGCAGGACCTACACCGCGCTACGCTCATCGGACAACGGACCTTCGGAAAAGGACTGGTACAAAACGTGCGAAACGTGGCGTACGGCGGACATATCAAAGTCACCACCAGCAAGTACTACCTACCCTCCGGGCGTTGCATTCAGGCCATCGACTACAGCGAGCGGCAGAAAGGACATGAACTCAAGCGCGACACGGCGGGAGGTATTTTGCCGGACATCGTCCTCAATGACTCCGCCAAGGTGGATATCACTTATACGCTTTACGTCAATCATTATTTCTTTGATTATGCCACGCGTTACCATCGCTTGCACGAGTCTATTGAGCCGGCGGAGAACTTTACGCTGACGGACAAGGACATCGAGGACTTCTGCCAATACCTCGACGAGCGAGAGTTCAAATACGAGACGGAGACCTCCAAGTTCTTTGCAGATATGCTTAAGATGGCTAAGCACGAGGATATCGACACAGCCACTCTTGCTCAACTGGAAGCGCTGGAACCCATGCTCCGACCGGACTATCGCGAAGCCATCAAACGCAACGAGGAATACGTCAAGCAACTACTCGGCTCCGATATCGTGATGCGCTATTTCTATCAGCGCGGCCAAGCGGCGTATAACTTGCGCTTCGACAAAGAATTCCACCGCGCCCTTCAAGAACTAAAATAAAAGAGCTGCTCATATGAGCGGCTCTTTTTCGTACAGAGTACAAGGTATAAATACAACATTGTGCTCTCGACCAAAGTGCGATATGCCTCCGATAAGAGTCCGATAGAAATTTAGAACATTATGGGAATGTACAATGGGGATGAGGAATAGGATCACTCTCGATAATCTCTCGAAGTTGGCTCGACAACGGCTCGAAACCGGCTCGATACTGACTCTATGCCGAATTGATAATGCGATGAGACTGTGAGACTGTGAGACTTTTTGTCATAACGCTCGCAAAATCAGCCAGTTATGTCCGCGAAAAGAATTTCAAAGAGTCTCAAAGTCTCATTTGTATTATGCAAAGGTTGTTCCCTTCTGGGCGAAATCTATATAGTAATAAAGGAAAACAGACGACCATTCCGTCGCCTGCTTCCTTTTACACATTATCTCATACAGAGAAAAAATAATTTAGAAATTCTTTTTTAGTGAATTTTCTAATGCTTCTAATAAATTATTTAGGGCATTTCTTTTACGAGTAACTATTTTTTGAGCTATTCCTGAATGTGGAATAATAGACAAAGTGTATTCTACGGAAAAAATGAATAAAATTATTGCTATTAAACCGAGTATAATTGCTAGACCATAGAATAGCACATCACCTTCCTCTTCAATAAAAATTCCTGTTATTGCCGCAGCAATGGCGAAAATTAATATGATTAACCATATCCAGGAACGAACTTTGGTTAATTGCACATTGGATACTGATTTGATTGGAATAATCATATTCTCTTTGACCTCATTATTGTCAAAGTACCATAATTTACCATCAAATTTACATTGAATTTTTCCTACAACATCATTAAAGATGTAATTGTTGTTTTCTTCCATAATCTTGAATTTTAGTTTATATTATTATATTTGTCTTATTTCTTGTTCATGTACGTTTCGACGCTGTTCAGCGACAGCTTCTCTCAATTCGCACCAAATTTGTTTGCCGTTTTTAACGCCTCTTATAGAGAGTAGATTAGTAGTTACGTCAGTAGTCGTCACATACAAATTCGACATCCCAAATACTCTTAACCAAAAAGGCTGAGAAAGACGGACATCTGTTACTCGCGCTAATAGCACCTCATCTGTTGTTTTAGAAAAGACACCTCGTTCTGAAATGATTTCCGTACTTGAGATTGTGGTGCGAGTGCATCTAGTTTTCAAAATGCGAGCAATCATCATAACCAAAGGAACAAATAGCCAGCAGAAAATAATGCCGAGAAGAATGCTCCCAAGATTAACCACCTGAGAAGGAGATCCTTCATAGATAATCTTTTTATTCATAATCCTTTTGTTTATGCCATTTCTCCCATGATGGCAAACTGCAATAATAAAAAGCGTGGGAGAATGTACATCTTTCTACGAGGTATCGCCAAACACCCACTACAGAAACATACATTCACCCACATTCCTTATACATGCGACATGTATAAGCGAAGTGGCGTTTTGTTTGTTCTTCTGTAGTAATTGAAAAATGGCGATTTTCGTAAAAAGAATAACTAACGCTTCGTTAATTCAATATGTCTACGCAACGCTTTGCGCTTTAAAATCGGTTAGATAGGCCGATATATTTCTTGCTTTTTGAGGCTGTCAGTAACAGCAAAATCCCTTTGCGCTGCAAAATTACAAATAATTTTTGAATTATGCAAATAAAAGTGAGAATTTAAAGAAAAAACGCGCCACAAGGACGCGTTTTGATTACTTCTTAGCCGCAAGGGCACGATCAATGCATAAACGGGCGGAGTTTCTTCTGGGCGAAGAAAAGGATCCAGTCCGGTGTGTGCTTAAGAAGCGGTGTGGAGAGCCAGTTGATGACTCCCGGAGTGTCGGCTTTCTTGCCTTTGAACATCTTCTTCAATGCGCGTTTGACGAGTTTCTCGGGCGGAATAGAGACCGTAAGCGCTACTGCCAGCTTGCGCAGGTTAGGTGCAAGACCGAAGAGCCCTGTATCCACTGCGCCCGGCGCCATAACGGTGATATGCACGTTATGCGGCTTGAGTTCGTACCATATAGACTTGGAGAAGTTGTAGATAAACGCCTTCGTGGCATTATAGGTCTGAATACCCGGCATCGCCATCCACGCGGACATACTACTCATATTTAATATATACCCGCGCTCGCGCGCGCACATGTCAGCTGCAAAGAGACGCGTCATCTTAGCCACCGTCATCACGTGCAGTTGCAGCATCAGTTCAATACGCTTGATATCCGTCTTGCAGTACTCGTTGAAGAAGAACACGCCGGCGTTGTTGATGAGGATATCAACCTCATATTTCTGCTTTTTACACCAGTCGTAGATATTCTCTGCAGCATCAGGCAGACTGAGGTCCGCAAAATGCGCGATAGTCCTGACGTTATATTTCGCCGCAAGGTCAGCAGCTACTTCGTTCAGTTCTTTCTCCTGATTGCTGACCAGCAGCAGGTCGCAATGATAATCACGCGCAAGCTGCGTGGCGTATTGAAGGCCTATTCCGCTACTGGCGCCTGTTACGAGGGCCAGCATTGTTGTATTTTCTGTTTTACTCATTTCTTTTTTTGCTCTTCAACGGATTTCTTGGCGTCCGCCTCCAGTTGTGCTATCTCGCGTTGGATGCGCGGTGCAATCTTCTCACCCTCGCGCTCCACGCACTCGTGGCACTTCATCTCCTTGGTGTACATACGTCCTACGCAGTAGTTCGAGCGCCCGCAGCCGGCATGGTAATGCGGGTTCTCCTGTACATGTTTGACGAAGTCAGGGTCCTTGATCAGCACGTGCGCTATCTGGAAGATTTCAAAGCCTTCGTCCATGATTTGCTGGCAGTTGTCACCGCTCTGCACACCGCCAACATAAATAAGGGTCATTTGATCATTTACTATTTGGTCATTTAGAGCTTTCTGGAAAATCTTTGCCTTATCCATGAAGTAGAGTTCCTTGAACGGCTGCGTGGGCAGCATGATCTGGTGCACACCGGGTATATTTAGCGCGGCTTTGAGCCACCAGAAGGACTTCATATTCATATAATGCGCGAGCGTCTTATACGGCATAGCGCCGCCGAGGATAGTCATCGGCGAACGGCTGACCGTACCACCGGAGAGCACGATACCATGCACTTTATGCTTAGCAATCTCTTTTGCCACTTTGATGCCTTCCTCGATATCCGAGCCGTGCCAGCAGTCATCCCACATGTTGGTCTTTACCACAACCGCCATGTCTTTTCCTGCGTGCGCCATCACCTCGTCCAGCACCTCGTTCATAAATCGTACGCGGTTCTCAAAAGAGCCGCCATACTCATCGCGACGATGGTTGGTACGCGGACTGATGAACTGCGAGAGGAGGTACGCATGTCCGGCATGAATCTCGACGCAGTCAAAGCCGCACTTACGCGACCAATCGACCGCCTCGCCGAACTTCTTGACCAGCGCTTTGATCTCAGATACCTTGAGCGCACGGTGGATAGTTGGCGAATAGAGGTTAAACCACGAGTCGGCACTGACCGGCATACAATGGCAGGTATAGAAATGCGTCATGTTACCGCAGTGACCGAGTTGGATAGAAGCCTTTGCACCCTCTGCATGGATAGCGTCCGTCAGTTTCTTCATGTCCGGGATGATCGCGTCCTGCACATAGAGCTGTCCGTCGAACGACACACCGCTGAGGTCCACCGCGCAATATGCGACGGTAGTCATACCTACTCCGCCGCGTGCGACAGACACATGATAATCCTGTAATTGCTGCGTGGGACGATTAGCCCGCGCCATATTCTCAAAAGCAGCGCTGCGGATAATGCGATTCCGCAGCGTTATAGGTCCCAATTGATAGGGAGTGAAGAGCTTCGACTCATTAGCCGGCTCTTTAGTCTTTTTTGTAGCCATTATTAATAAATGAACGGAATAATACGTTTTAGTTTCTTGCGGTCGAACTCATCCGGGAACTCCTCCTCGTATTTCTTGTAGATAGCGTGACTACGCGGCACGAGGTTACAGCAGCTGAACCAGAAGAACAGCAAGCCGGCAAGCGACCATGTCAGTATTGCAAAACCGAGCCACTCGGTGATTTCACCCAAGTAATTGGCGCTCGTCACATACTTGTATAAACCTTTCTTAGGCAGGTAATGGTTTGTATCACCCGGCTGACGCAGATGACGGATCACATAATCCGAATGCATGTTGATGCACCAACCCGTAATAAATATCAGCGTACCGATAATGAACTGCGGCGTCGTTACCCAACTCGTGGTGTATAGTTCCGGATAATACTGCGGTGCCAAGTGGAACAGCCAGTAACCCTGTATATAGCCGTTGATGAGATTCCATGCCACGGAAAGCAACATGATCAATACCGGCATCTTACCCTTACCTTTCAGCAAAGCAGGGAAAATAAACGAACGCTGGAAATAATGAAACTCAAAAATAAGGAAGAAAGCCCAGTACGGCGCATGCTTCGTCACTCCTCCGAAAAGCGGGAACGACTTGAAGTACAGATACAGCACCACAAAGAAGACCGGACATTCCATAAGGAACCACCCTACTTTGTTGTTGATGGAAGGACCCCATTTCTCCGTGCGCATCTTACCGTAACCGGCATCCACAAAATACAGCATCACAAATACTACCAAACCTACCAGAAACATGATGTACAGCAGGTCATAAAAGAAATCAATAGAGTAAATGTTTTCTATCGGCATATTGTTTGTTATTTAAATTCCACAAAAAAGCGTGCAAAGTTACGAAATATATTTCGTATAACCAAAAAATTCTTAAGAATTGTTAACTTTTTCTTGCTTTTGGCATACAAAAAGGCCAAAAATGATTAAAATCATACCTATCCACTTGCCTGCCGGCAGATGTTCGCCGAAGAACATAAACATCCAGAGCGCCGTGAACATCGGTCGGATATTATTGAAGGCATTTGCTTGCGTCACTCCTACTTTTCGGAGGGCAAAGCAGAAAAGGATAAATGCTATCACGCTCGCGAACACCGTCAAATAAGCCACGCACCCGAGAGCGATGGATAATTGGGAGTGGATATCGGCCAATTGCGTCCAATCCAGTGCTTGGAGTGCCTGCGGTCCCTCACGCCAAAACCAGATAGGCAGGAAGAAAAGCAGACTCACCAGTTGGGCGTAGAAAATGAACGAGAGCGAGGTATAGCGTGCCGGCACTTTTCGCATCATAATAGAGTCTACTACGGCTGCAGACACTGCCGCAAATGCCAGCAGAATACCCCAGTAATTGCCTATTGAATAATCAGACGCTCCGATGAGCGTTAACGCAAAAACACCGAGCGTAGAAATGATGATTCCGATGATGTTATTCCTCGTCACCCGTTCGCGCAGCAGAACTGCCGCAAATAGCGGACTCAGCAGCGGACTGGTAGAGAGCAATGTTTCCGCGATGGTAGGGCTGTTGAGCGCATCATAAGTGAACGTCTCTAACAGATAGTACAGAAACGGCTGACAGAAGCCTGCGATCAGGAAAAGCGGCACGTCGCGCCACTCCAGGCGTTGTAAGCCGAAAAGCGAATGATTGCGCCGCACCAAACCGATAACGAGCATCAGCAGCACCGACGGCACAAACCGAAAGATAATCATCGTAAATGGCGGCAGAACGGCCAACGCATGCTTGATAGCGATGCCGCTCACCGACCAAATGATCATCGACACCACTAAAGCTGTGACGGCCACGTATTGTGTTCTATTCCCGCTAAACGACATATGGTCTCATGGGTGAGTTGTAACAATCTCTCGGTCTCTACGGCACGCGGCTGCGTGGTGTCCGGATAAATAGGAGCACCGATGATCACTTGCGTCAACGGCTCGTCCTTGGGTCCCAACAAGCGCCAGAGACCTGTTCGCGGGCGATAAGTGACCGCAAAAGGCAACAAGGGTTTATTGTATTTATACGCCATCGTAAACGCACCTTTCTGGAACGGACGCAATGGCTTATACCAATCCCAACGTCTGGCTTCGGGGAAGATATGAAACCAATAGCCGCGTTTGTTATATTCGTCAAAAGCGCCATTGAACGCCTTCATTGCACTCAATCCCGCCTCCGCCTCCGGAATAGGTATTCCGCCGACGAGCGTTAGAAAAAGCTGATCTTTGGTCCTAAAGTTCGGCGCGAACATCGGAATGCGCGTGTGGAAACTGGCGTGGAAAGTAGTCAGCACCGAAGCGCAGTCATGGCGATAACAATGATTTGCAACCGTGATAGCACCGCAGCTGAGATCGAACTGACGCAGCCAACGGCGGACGCCGCAAGACGTGCGACGCCAACGTTTCTCGCCCTCTATCTGCCATCTCAAGCCGTATTTGATACGAAGTATCCAACCTAACGGACGGAGAATGAAGATATAGCCCCAGAACATGCGCCAGCGGTTCCGGAAACTCTCGTCAAAATACGGATAATCGCCGTCCACAGGCGGAAACTCGCGGTCATAAACGGGTTGATAAAGTCCCACGTACGGTTCTTCCTCCGGATAATCGGTCGTCACGGGCGGCACATAGGTTCCTGCCGTCACTTTTAAGTCTTTGTATCGCTTATTCATATCAAATAGAATTTCGCTCCCACCATTCGTGCGCTCACGCCGTCTTTTTCCTCGCGGTCACCCACGAAAAGCGTGGTCTTTGGGTCTGCGTTCAGCAGTTCCAACACCCGTCTTGCGCAGGGTTCGGAAGGCTTGAGAGCACCTAATTCAGGCGCAGAGACGAGCAGATCAAACTGCTGCGGGTCAATATGCAATGCCTCGAGTTTCTCAATCACTGCCCCATAGTCCGAATAGATAGCGGTTTTAAGCCCTCTTTTGCGGCATTCTGCAAGCATTTCCAATGCTTCCTTACGTGGAGGATGATAACGCTTGATAAGTCGCGTCATAGCCGGCAAATACACTATATTATACCACTGCGCCGCGATATTCGGTCCCCACCAATGCCCGCGGGACATGGCACGGAAAAACACACCGAAAAACTCCTCCTCAGAGGCATATTGCACATAATGCATGTTGCGTCGCGCCAGACGTTCGGCAGCCAGCAGAGGCAGACACCACCACAGGCGTGTTACCATGCGCTGCGCCAAACCGCGCTTATTGTATAACGTGCCGTCAAGATCGAATACGACGGTTTGCACGCCGTTCAGTGCGTCGTTTAGCACGTTCTTTTTGTCGTTCATCAATTCTATCTGCTCTATCAATAATATTCTGACTAATCTGCTCGAAGCGGTTCTCCCAGCGTTGCAACAGGTTGAATTTGTTACGCCGCTTCTCGTCCTGCATCAGCAGGTTGAACTTGAATTGTCCGTCGCGGAAACCATCCTTCAGACACGCTGCCTTGAAACGCGCGTACGCGTTGGATAATAAGATGTGTGCCTCGGGATCGTGCAAACGGAAGGACTGGCGTTTGGATTCGTACTCCAAGTTAATATGCTGTAACTTCTCGTCCACCACTTTTGTGAAGGCATCTGCCTCTTCCTGCGTGGTTTCTTCGTTCACAAACTCGAAATAGAAATGGTATTTCGACTCCTCCACATCCGCAAAACCGACGAAGAACTTCGTCTTGATGCCCGTCTCGTCTTCTGCCTGATGGACAGCGTCCATGAATTGCGGTTCGTATAGCTTCTCGCCCGTCATCGATACGATGCCGTTCACTTTGCTAACCATGTGTACTGTCGGCGTCTCTTTGTATTTGCCGCCCACTTCCACAAGGTCATTCATGTTATAGCGGAAAAGGCCCGAATAGGTTGTGACGTACGCACAGTAACGCTTTCCTAACTCCAGCTCGTCAATCTGCAGGAAGTGTTTACGCGGGCTGTCCAGTTCGCTCTCTTCCACAAACTCATAATAATGGAATTGCGGGAAAAGCACACTCTCGTTCGTATCGTCCAGCGAGAAACCGAAACGGCACTCGGTTGCAATATAGCCCAATTCCTGATAGAACGTCTTGTCCCAGTCGAACTGGTCCATGTATTTGTCCATGTAGATCTTCGTGTTACCGCATTTCCACGTACTGAGGTATTGCAACCAAGGCCAGAAATCTTTCGGATACAAATGTCCGGTTTCCGCGAGTATCTTACGCAGCTCCGCTGCGCGTTCGGGTTTCGGCGAGATGTACGAATCCAGTTCTGCGCGGATCTCAAACGGGATATCGAAGTCCTCACAGATTGTGCCGTGCTCGATGTCACGAATCATCTCCTCGGTGTTCTCGTTCATCACGCGCAGCAGTTCCAATATGGTCGAAGGGTTAGCAGTTGCCCAGAGCGTCACGTCGCGATGTTGCAGTGCCAAGCGCATCAGCGTGTAGTTGCGCGCAGCGTAATCCGGGATGGACATTACCGCTGCCGGACCTGTATAATGCTTCTTGATGATAGGCGGAATATCACGCACCAACACGCCGCTCACAGCACCAAACAACGTGCCGTCAGGCGCATATCCTTCGCACTCCTTACCTACCGTCGTAAAGATATGTCCGCCGAAAATACGGCTGCGGTGTTTGACGAAGTTCCATGTCCATATATGGCTCATCTTGCCGTACACATCCTTCAGGTATTTGTGCGTCATCGGAATCCATTTGGGTTCACTGGTTGTGCCGGAGGTTGTGGCGTACATATCCGGTTTGCCGGGGAACAACACGTTCTCTTCGCCTTGCTTATGCCGCTCCACGTACGGGCGTAGCGTCTCAAAAGAGTTGTTTACGGGCACGTAGAGCCGGTACAGGCGAAATAAATCTTCTGCAGTTGTGGCTGACAAAATGCGGTCAAAATGATGCTCGCGGCCATATACCGTATCACGGGAAATGGTAAGGATGTCTCGCAGGGTTTTCTCTGCCGTGTGACGGGGCTTACGACTCCAGAAACGCAAACGGATAGTCTGCGTACCGCCCACCAGCATCAGCATGAAATTGATAATCCAAGGATATGGCAATGCCCTTCCTTCATTATCCAAATACGTTTTTATTCGCTTAGCCATATTTTGCCAAAATACAATTTGGGTGCAAAAGTACAAAAAAAAATTCATATGTGCAAGCGCGCGCGAAGTTTTGCATGTTTTTTTGTAAAAATTGCATTTTTATTTGCACAATTCAAAAAAAAGCAGTAATTTTGCAGGCTGATTGGATTAGAATGCGTAAAAAGGAACTTTTTATAACGTTATATATGTCGCTGCTGATGGTGGCTGTGACGGGCATGATGACGAGTTGTGGGGAATACCAGCGGCTGCTCAAATCGCGTGACCCGGAGGAGAAATACCAGGCGGCATTGCAGTATTTCAATCAGAAGCAGTACGTGAAGTCGCAGACCTTGCTGGATGACGTGACGGCGTATTACAAAGGCACGGAGCGATCGGAGGATATTTTGGCTTACTTGGCGCGCAGTTATATGGGGCAGAAGAGTTATGAGGCTGCCACCGATTACTACCAAGCCTACGTACGCAATTACCCAAAGGGTAAATATGCCACGGAAGCCTACTTCCAGATTGGGCACTGCCAGTATTTGGACTCGCCTGACGCACGGCTGGACCAAGATATCACAAAGAAAGCCATCGAGGCGTTCAACACCTTTGTGGAGCTGTATCCGGAGAGTCCTTATGCCGAGCAGGCTTATCAGGAGATGAGCGAGTTGTACGATAAGTTGGCGTACAAAGAGTTGAAGAGTGCACAGTTGTACTACAACCTCGGTTCATATCTCGGCAATAACTACCTCAGCTGCGAGATTGTTTGCAAGAACGCGCTGAAGAACTACCCGAGCAACAAATATCAAGAGGACTTCAACTGGCTCATCTTGCAGTCCAAATACGAGCAGATGACCAATTCCTTTGAGGAGAAGAAACTCGAGCGT
Source organism: Paludibacteraceae bacterium (assembly GCA_017649925.1). GTDB lineage: Bacteria > Bacteroidota > Bacteroidia > Bacteroidales > Paludibacteraceae > Colicola. The sequence continues at coordinate 20,185 of JAGCFX010000042.1, forward strand.
GCCCGCGACGCGCAAGACGAATACTATAATTTCATCACCGAGTATCCGGAGTCCAAGCACCGCAAAGAAGCGGACAAGATGCTCGCTCAAATCAGAAAAATAACAAAAGAATAAGATATGGATTACAAAAATTCAAAAGCACCGAAGAACACGGTAACCCGTGACGTAAACAAACTTGTTGAACCGGTTGGTAATGTGTATGAGACCGTAGCCATCATCGCTAAACGTGCCAACCAGATCAGTTCCGGAATTAAGAAAGAGTTGGACGCTAAACTGCAGGATTTCTCTATTCCGCAGGATAATCTCGAAGAGACGTTTGAGAACAAAGAGCAAATCGAGATCAGTCGTCAGTACGAGCGTCTGCCGAAGCCGAGTCTGATGGCTACGCAGGAGTTCATTGACGGTGAACTCGTTTACCGCTCGGGCAACCGCGACGAGGCGCTGAAATAATGTCCCTCCGCGGTAAACGCATATTAGTGGGCATCAGCGGCGGGATAGCGGCGTATAAGATTCCCGAACTCATCCGTTCACTTGTCAAAGCGGGCGCTGAAGTGCGGGTCACGACGACGAAGAACGCGCTGGAGTTTGTCACAGAACTCACCCTGCAGACCCTTTCGGGTAGCAGGGTGTATTCAGATGTGTTTGCTGCCATCAATGAGCATTCCACGGAGCATATCTCCCTACCCGACTGGTGCGATGCGATGATCGTGGCGCCTGCCACTGCGAACGTGATCGGCAAGATGGCGGCAGGTATTGCCGACGATGCGCTTACCACCACTATCGCCTCGTGCGTAGCACGCAAGCCGATGGTTATTGCGCCCGCTATGAACGATAAGATGTGGGAGAATCCCGCTACGCAACAGGCTATCGAGACCATCCGTAGTTGGCAGAACGTCAAGGTGTTAGAACCCGAAGTGGGTCTGCTGGCTTGCGGCACGTGCGGTAAGGGACGAATGCCGGAGATTGAACAATTACAAGAAGCACTGGAGTATGCGCTGAGCGAGCCATCGCTGGCGGGCAAGCGTGTGCTGATCACTGCCGGAGGAACGCAGGAGAAACTGGACCCTGTGCGGTTCATCAGCAACTACTCTACCGGCAAGATGGGCATCGCCTTGGCGCAAGAATGTGCCCGTCGCGGCGCAGCAGTGACGTTGGTCTGCGGAGCTGTCAGTGCTCCTATCCGCAATCCTTTCGGTGCCATACAGCGCATTGACGCGCTCTCTGCGCATGCGATGCATGAGGCGTGCGCACAAGCATGGGCGAAGAACGATATCGCTATTCTCTGTGCGGCAGTGGCAGACTTTGCGCCGGAGGAAGAGGCGGCAGACAAGATCAAGAAACAGCCCGGTCAGACGGAACTGACGTTGCATCTTACCACTACGCCGGATATCGCCAAGACGCTCGGCGAGAGCAAGCGGGCAGACCAGCAACTAATCGGTTTTGCGCTGGAGACGGAGCATGAAAAAGAGAATGCGCTCCGCAAATTGGAGCGCAAACATCTCGATGCCATAGTGCTTAATTCGTTGCGCGATGAGGGCGCCGGTTTCGGCTGCGATACCAATCGCGTGACTATTCTTGCGGCGAACGGCAAGTCTGTTGAACTGCCGCTGCAGAGCAAAGCGGACGTAGCCGCTCAAATCATCAGCACTTTATTTACTTAAAGATACCGAAGAGACCTTTCTTCTTCGCTTCTTCCTCACCTTCCGCAGCCTCGCTTTCGGGAGCTTTTTCAGGACGTGCCTCGATGTCACCTAACTGACCTTTGATGTAGGCGATAACATCCTCGAGACCCTCTGTGAAGTGCGCAAAATCCTCCTTGTACAAGAAAATCTTGTGCTTCTCAAACGTCGGCACTTCTTCTCCCTCTGCTTGAATACGTTTACTCTCGGTGATACTCAGATACAAATCTGCGTTTCGTGCTTTGCGCACGTCTAAGTAGTAGATGCGTTTACCTGCTTTGACGGAACGGCTGTAAACAATCTCCTGTTCACGTCTTTCTTCTTGATTCTTCTCCATAATTCAACAATTTTGGTTAAAATTCGCTGCAAAGGTACAACAAATATTTGGAATACGCAAGGGTTTGTGAATTTTTGCGTAAAAAAGAGCGCCCGAAGGCGCCCTTTCGTTAGCCATTGGCTTGCTCCCACGCGGCTTTCTCCAGACTCCAGAGGTAGGAACGCATGGTCTTTTTGCCGTTCGGCTCGTCTTTCTGGGCCTTGAAGGCGGCATTGTCAGCCGCGATCTTCGTCAGGTCTTTACGACGCGCAGCTACCGCTGCTGCAATCTCGCCGAACTTAGCTCGATGAGCCAATTCATCGCCAGTGTCCATCCGGCGTTGCTTGACGCATTAGTTGCCGGCATCCGAAGAACCGTTCACCCCGTCTGCGGATGCAATATCCGTCTTTTTTGGTTAATGCACCGGTGAAAGACCGGCAGATGGATTTATTCAATAAAATTTCCATGATTTTGTGTTTTATGTTTCGATATTGGTTCGATAATGACTCGATAATGCCTCGATAACGGTTCGATATCGGTTCGATGAAGGTTCGATATCTCGGCTTGTTCGTCGCACAAATTGCCGTCCGTTTCGGATGTAGAAAATGAGGCATCCGTACTTGCCGGAGACAGATTTGATGCGCTTAGGTAGTTTAACGGTCGGCATTGTTCAGCAACGGACGGATGGTTTGACGTTGCTCTTTGGCTTTCTTGCGGTCCTCCCGCTTGTAGAAGCGTGCGACGGGCATGTAGATTCGCGTCATGAAATCAAAGAGTTTTCGGTCGGCGATGAGCATTCTCATTAACATCTCATCGTGCTTGAAAGCCCGGCTTTTGAATTCCGGTTCGTCGAATGAGCCGGTGTAACGGACGTTGTATTCTTTGTTGTTGACTGTGATAAACAGTTGGGTTTTAATACGTGACATAATTGTTTGATTTTAAAGTTGTTAATAATAGGGTTGTATCTTTTTTTTATTCAAAGAAGGACCATGCTTGCAAAAAAAGATACAAGGCAAAAAAAGCAGGCAGGGAACAAGTAGGGAACAAGTTCCCCGGAGGTTTATGCGTTTTTTACGTAATGCAGTGGTGGGTCACCGGGGTTCTTGGGCGTGACCATTTGCCAGCCGTCTTGAGGTTCTGTCGTTCCATAACGCTTGTAATACTCGTTGTAGGACAACGTCAGCTGACGGACTCTGCCTTTTGCTTGCTGCTGTTCCACTTCCTGCATCGCATCATTGAGTGC
>JAGCFX010000043.1 GCA_017649925.1 Paludibacteraceae bacterium
GGGCTGGTGAAGAAGCCAATTGACTTTTGGCTTCGAAAGGGAAGGCTGGCGGGGAGCCTAAGCCGACCGAGAACAAATATGGCAAGGCAGATGTCCGAAGATACTGCTTTTTTCTGACATACGCAAGAAAAATCGCCCCGAAGGACGATTTTTCGTTTATCGCTTCGCTGTTTAGAAGGTTTATCGCAAGCGGGGGCTTGCTCTAAACTGCACAAAAGAGGAGATTGATGAGACTTTTAATATGTTTTTTGCCAATCAAGGCAACCAACTGATTATTTCTTCTTTGTGTTCGCGGACCCATCTGAGCCAGCCTATATCGTTTATCGCTGTATCCACATAATCGGCTTCGAACATATCGACATATTCCGGTAAGATGCGGCGAATAGCATCTCGGAAATAAACAGAATCGTAGTAGAAAAACATTGGGCAGTAAGATTCATAAATGATTTCCGCAGGCCAGCCATCCGCCCACCCATACATGGTGATATATGCGTCACGGAAAAGGGGATTTTCTTTGGCACGGGAAATAGCAATGCTATCAATGACCAGAGAACGGTCATTGTACTGGTAATACTCCTTGTAATACACAAGAAACTGGTCTTTGTTTTTCGGCATAGCATCCAATAATTGCTCGTCGGGAATACTGTCCCCGTCCATTATCTGCTTGTGCAGCCAGTATAGTTTTTCGTTATAGTCTCTTTCGTTAAAATATGACTTCGCTACATGGTCGTAATGGCGGACAATAGTATCTTTTTGCGACAATTGAACGAACTTGTCTGCCATGAGAAATCTTGTTTCTGACAATTCGATTAGCAACGTGTCATAGGATGAGTCATGCACTTTGCTATAATGATCATATTTATACAAAACATAATAGTCATACTCCTCACATACAACCGTGTCGCCATTTGTCATATACTTACTTTCATAGTCGTGAAGCATTTTTGTGGAGTCTGTCAGGTTTATGTATTCTTCCGGAATATATACAATCGGATGTTGCTCCAAGAAATCAGCAACAGTTGTATCTTGCAAGTTGACCAAAACCAAATACCCCGTAACGTCATACCACGCTTCGTACAAACGCCCGGAAGTATCCGGTTGTTGTGCCGGGCATATACCCTCTTCGTACCATTCGTCGGTATTGTATCTTTGACGCCAATAATCCGCAATGCATTTCACGATAGTACTATCAGATACGTTTGTGGAGCCAGTCGCAGATGTATTGTCCATTGTTGTGCCTCTTTGGCATGCCGTCAGGCAGAGACAAGCAAGAAGAATAGACAATAAGTGTTTCATAATGCTATTGAAGTTTGAAATTAACGGGCACTGTGTATCTCACGGGAGCATATTTCCCAGGGTCGCATTTCCAAACCCATTTGGGCATTTCAGAAATTACACGTACCGCTTCCTCGTCAAACTCAGGATAACCCAGCGAACGAACGACCTCAATATCCGTAATGGAACCATCTGCCTGCACTAAGAATTGTACAACAACGCGTCCGGTAATGTCAGCATCCGGATAGTGCACATTGCTTGCCAGATATTCGAATAGCGCTTTCTGCCCACCTGGGAACTCAGGCCAATTATATCTATCGATGAATATTTCTTGTTCAGAATCAGCAGAAATAGTATCTTGCGCTTGCACAATGAGGGGCAAGAGACAGGCAAGAAGGACAGGAAAGAGACGTTTCATAGGGCTATTGTTTCTATAAATCTCAATATTGTTTCACTTTTGCGGGTGTCGAAGAGAAGATGCTCAAAATCACGCTGCTTTGTTTTGAGATCGGTCTTTGCAATCATTTCTCGCAATGCGGCAGATAGTTGCTTCTTATCGGCGATACCTATCCGTTGCTGAAGGAAAGCATAGTCCGGTTCGGCACGTTGCATCAAAAAGAGCACATCATAAAAATCCCGCCCTTTTTGTCTTGTCAGCAACGCGCAAAGTTTCATCGAAAGGAGTACACTCAGCGGCGGAACAGGAACTGGGAAGGAGAAACCGTTTCGTTGCACGATCGCCATTTCGCGCGGATAATCGGCTCCTTGATCTTGCGCCTCTATCTTCATCAAAAATCGCTCCTCACGATGTCCGGTTAGTTGTAAATCAAAGAGCAATTCCGGAAAATAGACGTTGCTGCGGAAAGCGGTAAGACGGGCATTCTCTTTATTGCGCAATTCTGCATTGAGGCCTTGCAGTTGCAGGTACTTAACCAGTTCATCGGACATCTGTCGGAACTCATTTTCGCTGAGCCCTTTACAGTCAAAATCCAAGTCTTCAGAGAATCGGTCAATGCCTTGGATAAGTCGCAAGTTCGTACCGCCGATAAAAACCATTTTGGCGGCATAAGGCGACCGGGCCATCCACTCCAATGCCAGTAACTCCACGTATTCCTTGAGCATGTGCTTTTGGAAATTGGCGTTCTGCGCAATATACGGCGGATAAAAGCCGCGTATATATTCCATGTCTATCATAAATCGTAAGTTTTGAGCAATAAATGTATTCGCTTGGTGAGTATCGGGCTGCTGATACGCTGCGTGTACTCCAATAGGCGCTCTTGGTTTAGTTCCTCTCGCATCCAGTCTTCGTCAAAACGCAGTTCAAGCATCTCGTCCGGCGTAGAATACTGCGGATAGAGGTACAGCAGGTCGATAATCGCTTTCTCCGGCGTCGCCATCATGTATTGCTTACCGTCGCGCATGGTCTTTGGTTCAAAGCCCCAGAACAATCGCGGACGAATAGTCTGGTAACTGAACTGCCCGAAGGCGTTTTCGTAGCGGCAGGTCTTTTTCGTTGTCACACTCGTGATCTCCACGACGGATTCGGGAATAATGCCGTAGAATGATAGCGCCGTGTGCAGGCTGATGTACGAAGGTGCGCAAATCCTTCCGGCTATAAATCGGGCAAAGTCGGGTTGCTGAATGTAATCCGAGAAGGCGTACCATCCTTGACGAAGTTGCACGATATACCCGGAACGTTGCCACTGAACGAAGTTTCCGCGATGAAAATCCGGATAGATAGCCCGCACTTGTGCCACAGAAAAGCAAACCAAGCGATGCCACTCATTATAAAACTGAACGTACGTCATTATATTGTTTTATTTCAATTATGCACCAATTTTAGTGCATTATAGAAACAAATGCGCTGCAAAAGTACTACTTTTTTTTGAATTGTGCAAGAGTTGGTACTACTTTTTTACCATTAGAATGCATTATTTTACAACTCTTGATTTATTAGATTATGAGATTTTACCTAAACATCCGCAGCAAACTAAAAAAAACGACATACACAATAGTGAATGCCATTTTTTTGATATTTTAGCACTATTTTTGCCTTACGTTTACGAATTTGGGCGATAGTGAAGCCACGAGTCCGTGTCGTTGCCGTGTTTTGGACTACTTACGGGAGTAAACGGGAAATGATATATTACTTATCAAAGAAAATAATCATATTATTGTGGTCATACTTGCTTAGTTGGAGATGGAAACGGGGTGAACGGTAGGCGATGAAATTGCTATTAGAGGATTCGATGGGAGATAGTTCTTCCCAAAAAGCGAGGACAAATGCATCTTGCCATTCGTGCCAATCCTCCCTATGAAGATGTCCGTTTAGATTTCGGCGTTTGATTTGTACATCTTCCACAATGCCGGTAGCATCATTGTAACTATAGGAGCGCCACAGATAAGAACTATCCGATAATAGGGTATAGTATTGCTCTTCGTCCATCGAAACACCTCCATAGACCTGTTCGATACTATCGATTTGTGCGATCGTGCGTGTTGGCAGATCGAGCATGGAACGGATCATCGGGATGGTAGGATCTTCTTGTGTTACAGACAAAGAGCGATCGGGGAAAAGGAAATAAATGAGACGGATAGAACGCCCTTTGATATGCAGGATACCTTGGCGATTATTCGAATCCGTAAAGGTCAATAGAAGGGAATTCGGATGGTCCAATTGGTTTAGCAAGGTAGAATAATCGTCCTGCAATGAAAGCGCACCCAGGTGATATTCCAACTGAAAATCCTTTCCGTCGAAGGCATATATTCCCGTGTTTCCGTCGATATACATCGCCAGCATCAATTGGTCATCCACCATAAAGGCGCCGTGAATGATCGTATCTGCTTCACCCCATTCTATCTTAAATGCGTCTGTTGTCCAAAGGACCTCTTGTCCTTCCGCACCATTCTCATAATAGAGGTATTCGTCTTCCCATATATCACCTGTTTTGGGCATTTTCATCAGACGACCGGAAGTCGGGTTCGTGATGCGTGCGATCGTGGATTGGCTGACAGTAAGGAAGGCCGAATCCTGAATGAATAGCGCACGGAGATATCCCGGTTGGTCAAAGACATATTCACTGTTTTTGCCAGTAAAACTCAGATAGTTACCCCATTCGCCTACATCTACATAATTGACATCCCACTCTTTGGTTTGCACCAAGGGGATAAGTCCTTCTCTTGGTATTTTGGGCTTCTTGGACGTCTTGCTTAACTGCCCATCGGGCGTGATGCAAAAATGATAATCGTCACCCAATTGGTAGCCGTAATGAGAAAGACACGTGTTGGCATTCACCGTCACATATATATTTCCCTCTGATTCCGAAGGGGAATAAACACTAAAATACGGCTGGAGACTTACCTCCATCTGTCCGATGAGAGACACCGTGTCACAGGTCATTTGCCACGAATCATTTTCAGCGGCAGACTCCGTTACTTGCGTTTTGCAAGCTGTCATGCAGAGACAGGCAAGGAAGATGGGAATGAAGCGTTTCATAGGATTTTTATTTACAATTAAAATCGACTTCAATATCTGTTTCCACGCGGACTATTGTATTCCCTATTTTTCCCGGAATCCATTGAGGCATTGAGCGTACGATTTCAATCGCTTGTTTTTCATGTTGACTATCTAGATTTCGACTTTTATTTATTTTAATGTCAGATAAACTTCCGTCGCGTTCAACGACTGCTGATACAATCGCATAACATAATTCGTTATTATGTTCACATTGGATATGATCTGCAATATATTTTTCTTCTGCTTTTTCTCCGCCTGGAAAACTTGGATATGTATCTGCTTCGAGATACACAATGGTTGTATCAATCGGATTAGGTTGGCGAACAACAAGCACTGTATCCCTATCCGGACCAAAGGAGAGTTGTGTGGACAATTTCGATACATGCTGCTTATAAGTTTTGTCTCCGATAATAAGCGTATAGTCGCCATGAGGAAGATGCTCAATGGTATAATTAACTTTGAAGAAACACCTACAGAAACAATAGTACTTTGATATATTTGTGCTATATACGAATATTGTATCGCCGGATATGATCAATTCCGGCTCAAGGTTGCAGCAACAATTTTCGTATACATTCCAATGGAAGATATTGAGTTCATCGTTTTTAGCCGTAACTAATACTGAGTCTTGTCTATCTTCATAATTATTCTCTCCACAATCCATTATTAATCGAATAGTAGGTTCTTTAGAATGGATGGTGGATATCGACAAAAAGGCGAACAGGATAAATAAAAGTCGTTTCATAGAATCTATATATTACTTAGAATTAACCAGCCATTCGGATGCACTAACGATGCGGATCTTTTTACCGTTATGTTCGATAGTTCCTGTTTCGCCATACATCACAATGAGCGTCAAGTTGTCGCAATGTGTTTTCTTGGATGCTTTGGTCAGACCTCCAACTTCGCGATTGAACAGTTTGGTGGAAGGGTTGCTAAAATCATAAGTGACTTGTATTAACTCTTGCACCTTATTTGCTTGTGTACGCACAAAATCCACGGCATACCTATTGCTCTCACGCAAGAAATACAATTGTTCATCTGCATACTGCTGACGACGCAATAATTCGATAGCAACGATATTCTCCAACCGCCAACCGAGATTTTCCGGCTGCAACACATTTTCTCGATTACTCAAAAACGAGTTATCAATGATATATGCTTTCTGGTTTGACTGGCGTTCTACGCTTTTGAAGGAATACTTGTGCAATATGCGTGCGAGGTAGGCATTGCTCAAGTAAGACACATAGTTCTTCACCGTTTGAACCGAACGGATGGCATAGGTCTCACGGATATTTTCGAAATTGATCTCCTGACAAAAATTGTCAATGATTGTATCTGCCACTTGGCGCAACGATGCCGGATAGCGCACTTTGTAACGCTTGCATATATCCTTTTTTATAATCGTGTCAAGCAAAGCTTTTGTATATGCATTTTTGTTTATAGTTCCATCCATCGTTTCAGGGAATCCTCCGTATGTCAGATACTCGTTCAGTGCGTGTCCGCGTAAGCCGATAGCTTTGGTGTGCTGCCCTTGCATGTCCACGTTCTTTATTCGGCAATATTCTTCGAACGAGAATGGAAAGAGACGAATCTCATTGTATCTACCGGTTAAGTGCGTAATCAGTTCATCACTCAGCAGGTTGGCGTTGCTTCCGGTTAATACCAAATGCAATCCTTGACGCAGGAGTCTGTTGACGAAAAGTGGCCATCTTGGAGCATTTTGAACCTCATCGATGAATAAATGGGTATAATCGCCATAGATGCGGTAGAGCGTTTCAATGATGTCGTTCAGTTCAGACACTTGTATGTCAGCCAAGTTCTCATCGTCAAAATTGACATAAGCAAATTTGACGTTACTTTCGAGCAGCACCTTTTGACAAAGCATAGACTTTCCGCTACGACGCACGCCAATTACCACTTGTGCTAACTTACTATTCAGGTCTATTTGCTTCTCTTCTTTACGGCTTAATAGTGCCCTGCAATCAGTGTTGAGAAGTTCCTGACGCTGGTCTGCCAATATTTTTTCCAAGTTCCGCATAATGAGGTTGTGTTAAAATCGCTGCAAAGGTAATAAAAATAATTGATATACACAAACAAAACGTCATAATTTGCATTTTTTTTGTATAGAAACCGTCTTATTTTGCAATTTTTAACATGCCAAACCGTCTTATTTTGCAATTTTTAACATGCCAAACCGTCTTATTTTGCACTTTTTCAATCTCTAAACTGCACAAAATCGGCAACTTTGCAATTTTTCCTGTCTTCAGAATGCATTATTTTACATGGAATTGCCGTTTTAGAATGCATTATTTTACAACTCTTGATTTATTAGATTATGAGATTTTACCAAAAC
>JAGCFX010000044.1 GCA_017649925.1 Paludibacteraceae bacterium
CGGTCGCAGCGAACACTTGTCGTTGCAGAGTTCTTCGGGCAACATCGGAATAACGCGGTCCACCAGATAAACGGATGTGCCGCGTTTGTATGCCTCGTCATCGATTTTCGTGTCGGGTTTGACATAAAACGACACATCGGCGATATGGACCCCGATCTGGTAGAGTTTTTCCTCCCCTCCTTTTAGGGAGGGGGCGGGGGTAGGCCCCACCTCAAATGACAAAGCATCGTCAAAATCCTTGGCATCCGCGGGATCAACGGTAAAAGTGAGGACATCCCGCATGTCACGGCGGCGTAATATTTCCTTTTCGTCAATCATAAAACTAAAAAAACGGTACAAAGGTAGTACATTTTTTGCAATTAAGCAAAAATTCATAGAAATATTTTCCAATTATTTGCATATGTCAAAAATTATTACTAATTTTGCAGCGCAAATGGAAATGCATAACAAAATGTTGTATTTTACCCCCCCCATGTTGCAAATGGCGTACTTGGCGGGATAAAAAGCTATACATAACCACCTAACAAGCGGTGCTCACTAATCGTGGGCATCGCTTGTGCGTTTTATAGTAAGCGATTAACAAACTATACTAACCAAATTTTATTATTATGAAAACAAAATTCTACCTGCTTACAGCCGGCTTATTGGCAGCAGTAATGGTTTTTGCACAACCTTCGGGTAGCGGCAAGAGTGGCAAGTTCTCTGTAGCAGCAGGCGTACAAGTGCGTTTTGCGCAAGGAAACTTGCAGTTTAACCCATCTCAAGGAACTCATGCTACGGCAGAAGGGACCGCTTCCGGCACTTGGCGTTTTGCCGAGCAACAATATGAGTCCTTTCAAGACGAGAACGTTAATATCGTTAATGCTGGTTATAATGGCTGGTTAGATCTTTTCGGATGGGGAACGAGCGGCTACAATAGTTGCTCTCCTTTAACGTATCTTCCTGACGCAACATACGGTGACGGGAATTTAGACATCGCCGGCACTTATTACGACTGGGGAGTATATAATGCCATCAGTAATGGCGGCAATAAAGTCGGTTTATGGCGTACGTTGACTGAATCAGAATGGGAATATTTGACATTGAACCGCGCCAATGCAGCTAACTTGTGGAGCCTGGCGAGAGTCAATAATATTGATGGTCTCCTGATTTTACCGGATGACTGGTCATTACCAAGCGGCCTCAGTTTTTCTCCGCAGCAACAATATCCGAGTCATAATGCGTACACGCTTGAGCAATGGCAGCAAATGGAGAATGCCGGTGCAGTTTTCCTACCGGCAGAAGGGTATCGTTCCTATAACACATCCACAAGTCAGGTAACTGTTAAAACGAATTACAGGCGTTATTCGACCTCTTCATGTGCAACTGCCACCCAGCGTTATACCATTGTTATATTGCCTTTTACGGCTACGCCTGCTAAGAACTGGAAGAGAGACAAAAATGAAGGTTGGGCAGTTCGTCTGGCGCGCACAATTGAGGAATATACGGTTGTCTTCAAAGACTGGGACGGCACGGTGCTATCCAACGGGAACGTGGAGTACGGCTTTGCCGCGACACCTCCTGCCAATCCGACACGCGAGGGATTCACCTTCACTTCATGGGGGCCTTCGGTTAGCGGGATGAATGTCAACTATATCACGGGCGAGGTTGTTTTTACCGCACAATATGAGAAGTATATCACCTATACTGTCACTTTTGTGGACGGGCTAACCGGCGATGTTATTTCTACATTGACCAAAGAGCAAGGTGCAACGCTCACCCTGTCCGAACGTCCCTCTACTCCCACGCATGATGGTAATATTTTTGAGGGGTGGTTCCTTCCGAACGGCACAGCACCGATATCCACAGCTCTGACCGTGAATAGCAATATGACAATCACAGCACGCTTCACTTGGGATTCAGAAGCCGGCGTGCTGGTAGGTTCCCATAATCCAAGCGGTAATAAATTCAGCATTGGCGCTGACCGTCAGGTGGTGTTCTCGCAAGGGAACTTGCAATATCAGCCATCTACGGGGAAATGGCAGTTTGCGGCCGACCAATATACTACTTTGCCGGCAGAAGATAACCAAAAATTGACGGTAAGTTCATATACCGGTTGGGTAGATGTCTTCACATGGAGTTGTGAAGGAGCAGAATATGGTTTGACTACCTGTGTAGGGTATCCCGCCACAGTTGGAGAATTTGTTGAGTGGGGAGATAATCCCATCAGCAACGGTGGTAATAAAGCGAGAATATGGCGTACGTTAAGTTATGACGAGTGGACATATATCCTCTCAGGGCGAACCAATGCGTCTTCATTAACATTCCAAGCTAGACTTACCGGCAAGAACAGTCTTGAAGGAGTGGTGATCTTGCCGGACGGATGGAAAAGTATTGCAATATGCAATTCTCTGCTATCTTCTATCAATTATTCCGCAATAAACGATATCGATGCTGATGATTGGTCTGTCTTCGAGGCATATGGCGCGTTGTTCTTCCCGGAAACTGTTTACGCTGCTCAAAGTGGAAGTACAGATATGTGGCTTTATGGCAGCAACTACTGGACAAAAACATATAATTCCTCTTATTCCGCTACATGGGGATATGATCATAGCTATGCTCTGTCAAATTCCGGATTGGCAGCAACAAGAAGCTCAAATCGTTGTCCTGTTCGATTGGCGCGTTATGAGCAAGACTGTCCGGAAATCAGTTCTGAATTTTCTGCAGAAGCTGTTGGCTGCTACACATGGGAGGGCAAGGTCTACAAGACCTCCGGGGACTACCGTCGCGTATTTGAGTCTGCCGGTGGTTGCGACTCGATTGTAACACTGCACTTGACCATTTCCGATTTTCAGCCTGCTGAAGGAAGTGGCGCATTGGAGGGCCTCTTCTCTGTCAGCGCGACTTCGCAGGTGCGTTTCTCAAAGGGTGATTTGCAATATCAGCCAATTACTGCAACCTGGCGTTTTGCATCCGAGCAGTTTGATATAGTAGGTACGAAAGACGGCAACTTTGGTTGGAGAGATTTGTTCGGTTGGAGTACCACTAACAGCCAATTTGGACTCGGAACAAACTTTACCGGCGATTTTGTCGATTGGGGAGAGAATGAAATAGCTAACGGAGGTAATCATGCTAACCGTTGGCGCACGCTGACTGCCACTGAATGGAATTATCTCCGGAATGAGAGGCCGAATGCGAGCAATCTCTATTTCACCAATATTAAGATAGAAGGTATTACCGGTAGCATCTATCTGCCTGATGATTGGACGGCTCCTGCCGGGGTTACGATAGCAAACAATCAGTCCTACTCGCGCGCAGAATGGAAGACGCTGGAGAATGCAGGAGCTGTGTTTGTTTCGAAGTTCGGATTCAAATTTAAATGGTCGTCCACTTCGTTAAGTGCAGATAATGCTTCAGATGACGAAGGCGATGGACACCTCCGAAGCGCCCTACAGCGCGTACGCCTCGTACAAGAACCCGTTAAACCTGTTGGCGGCACCTTAAAAGGCAGATTCTCCGTTTCTGCGGACAAACAAGTGCTGTTCTCGCAAGGTAACTTGCAGTACCAAGCCAGTACAAACACATGGAAGTTTGCCGAACACCAAACTGATTATATAGGAGAAGACAATGACAATGTTTCGCCTACTTATGATGGCTGGATTGACCTCTTTGGCTGGGGAACTGGTAATGATCCTACAAATACCACTATGGCCACAAATGCTTATCAAACGTTCGTAGATTGGGGCATAAATGCGATAAGCAATGGCGGCAATACTCCAAATGTATGGCGAACATTGTCAGAAAATGAGTGGACGTACATTTTCGAAAGACGTTCGAATCACAACAATCTGAAGTGTCTGGCGACAATAAATGGAGTAAAAGCTCTAATCTTATTACCGGACGATTGGGTAACGCCAAGCGGCATATCGCTCAATGCTACTACCGAAAATACTACCACCAATATATATACAACTGCGGAATGGACAATCCTGGAAAGTGCGGGAGCAATCCTTCTTCCGTTAGCAGGCAGGAGGTGTGGAGATTATAACGGGAGGAACTACTGCGCAGAAAACGTGTATGGCGCAGTTTGGTCTTCATCAGGCAATTCAATATATGATGACGAAGCAGGTTGTTTAGAGTATAGGGGCGAAGGATACAATGGCCAATCGCAGACTTATGTTTATGTAACCGGTATGAGGGAGCGTTGGCAAGGCTTGTCTGTCCGGCTGGCACGTGACTTTGTGCTGGGGGAAGATTGTGTCCCTGTCTATACATCCTTCTCAGAGACAGTCTGTGATAATTATACATGGAATGGCGTGAAATACACTTCTTCCGGTAACTATCAGCGGACATTTACTTCGGCAAATGGCTGCGATAGTGTAGTAACACTCCATCTGACCATCAACCCGTCCTATGAGGTTGGCTTTGGCGAAGAGACTACCAGTTCTTATACATGGGAAGGAACCACTTACAACACGTCCGGCGACTACACCAAGAACTTACAGACGGCAGCCGGTTGCGATAGTATAGTTACTCTGCATCTTACCATTGCACATCCGTATTACGTTGCCGGAAACGGCGGCACTGGTAATTCGTGGTGCAACGGGAAATATTGGAATGCAGCTGGTTCGCAGTTAGTGAATGGTGAGATTACTTTCAACGATGTGCCGGCTGGCATTTATGAGTTTAAGATCACCAATGGCAAATGGCATGACAACGGAGGTACAGAATGGGCGTTTGGCGCACTGAATGCTTCGTGCTCCAGTCCGAACGTGCTCAACGGCGGTAGTGATGAAAACGGAAACATCAAATTGGTGACTACTAAAACGCAAGATATTACTATTGCTTTCGATGGCACGCATATTTGCGTCACCGGAGAGTTCAGCAATGGTGTGGCAATCACCTCTTACACCATTGTAGGCGATTATGCTTTAGTGGGTGCCGGATGGGATACCGATGAAACAGAAAACGACATGACTGAAACATCTTCGGGAGTCTTTACTTTGGTAAAAACAAACAGGTCATTAAGTGCTACCGCTTATGCATATAAAGTGGTAGGCAACCACTCCTATTCGGCATTCGAGTATCCCACAAGTGGCAATAATAGCCTTACTATTAATGCGGCAGGGAAATACGATGTAACCTTTACGTTCACGCCGGCCTCCAGCACGCTAACCGCTGAAGCCGTTCTATCCTCCTCTACCGGCATTGACAACACCGCCGCTGACGCGATTGTGCGCAAAGAGTTCCGCAATGGCCAACTCCTCATCGAGAAGAACGGCAAGGTATTCAACGCGCTAGGAATAGAGGTTAAATAGAACATTATTGTATAGGAATTACATCCGACTTGCCTCCGATATGAGTCCGATGTGATACCGTGCCGCAATTTAGAACATTTCTTTATGGCAAAGAGCAGTCTTCGGACTGCTTTTTTGTGAGTTGGCGGAGACACGGCGTTCAATAAATGACAAATTAAGTGTGCAAATTTTATAATCAACGGCATTTTTTTCGAAAAAACTTGCACATATGCAAAAAAAGTAGTAATTTTGCGCGGTTTTTTGAAAATAGAACAAACAACATACTATCATGAAAGTAAAAGTAAGCAATGTTAACCAGCCTGCTTGGAAAGA
>JAGCFX010000045.1 GCA_017649925.1 Paludibacteraceae bacterium
GGAGTAATCAAAAAACGCCTTATGCGCCTAATAGGTCGTCAATCCGAAGGCATTTTTACTGTCAGCCAGAAATTACAAACCGCCATGAGCGATTGTGGTTTTGAAGCCAAACAATGGGGAACTATTGATAATGTAGTGGACGATTTCTTCTTTGAGCACTCCGATGACAAAGAGAAAGAGGATATTAAAACTCTGCTCCATGTTTGTTGTTTCGACGAGCGAGCGAAGAACGTAAAGGGTTTGCTGCGGGCAGCGAAGATGTTAAGCGAGAGAAGGCAAGACTGGCGACTTGTGTTGGTAGGTTTCGGGCCCGACTGGAAGGAAGTACATGATTTCGCACGGAGTTTACATATCCCGACGGGTATTGTATGCTGGACAGGAGAGTTAACACCGGAGGAAGTGGCGGACGAGATGCACCGGGCGGATGCATTGGTGCTCAGCAGCAGATATGAGACTTACGGCGTGGTCTTGGCGGAAGCTGTTGCTGCAGGACTACCGATACTGAGTACTCCGGTAGGGATTGCAGAAGATATAGGCGCATTAATCGTACCGCAAGAGATAGCGCAATACAAACCCGGTAAGTTTGCCGAATTCATCGAGACAATCTTGTGGAATACAGAATACAGAGTACAAAATACAGAGTGCATTAGCCCGAAGCGCTTCACAGCCGAAACGATAGGCAAGAAACTGATAGGTATCTATGATAGCTGTTTGCATCACGACATATAATCATGAGGCCTTTATTGCGCAAGCCATTGAGAGCGTACTCGTGCAGCAATGCGATGAACCGATACGGATTTATATCGGTGATGACTCCTCAGTAGATAATACCCAAACGATCTGCGAACACTATGCTGCCAAAGACAAACGAATTGTCTATATCCGGAGGAAAAAGAATATAGGTTTGGTAGCCAATACGATTGATCTCTACCGACGCATCACGGCAGACAAATGCGACTATATCGCCATGTTGGATGGCGACGATTACTGGACGGACGAATGTAAGCTACAGTTGCAGGTTGATTATCTTCGCAAATATCCGGAGGTGGGTTTTGTACACACGAACGGCAGCACCTTGTCCGGTTCCGACAAATGGACCTTCGGACAAAGGGAAGGCGTATACGGGATTGACTCTCCAGGGTTTGCAAATTGTACTGTGATTTTTCGCACCAACTTACTGAATAACAATCTGTTAAAAGCCATCGAGGCGCAACATTTCATGTGGCTTGATTATCCGTTATACGGAGTCTTTTACCAGCAAACGAAATGTGCATATCTGCCGCAAAAGACAGCTGTTTGGCGAGATCACGAATCAGTGTCGCAGCCGAAGAGTGCAGAAACGATTTTAAAATTAAGAGAAGAGAAATGCCGGATGTGGAAATGGTTAGACGACCAGTATCCGGGTCAAGTAGGTTATTCAGAACAGGAAGCCAGGGATTATTTATATGAGCAACGAATGAATCTGATATATCAGTTCAATGACCGGGCATTCGTGACAGAGGAGTTGCTGAACGATTATAAACCGAGGAAATGGAAGCAGTGGATCAAACAAAAAGGACTTAAAAGCATAGTGATCTATGCTATTTTACAAAAAATATTGTAAAAAATTTGCATAAATCGTAAAAAAGTTGTACCTTTGTAGCCGATTTTGAACATCACGACCTAAAAAACACAAGATATGCAAGTTAAGAAATCAGAAAAAGTCAGCTTAGAGAAGGACAAACTCGTCTATGTATTGATGGGTTTGGTATTCGTTCTGAGCCTCGTGTACGTAGCGCTTGAGTGGACAGAGCATGAGGTTACCAAGTATGAGGTAACCGACATGGATTTCCTCATCGAGGAAGAGATTGAGATTCAACAAACGAGCCAAGAGACTCCTCCCCCTCCCCCACCTCCTGCAGTTCAAGAAGTGGAAGTGCTGAACGTCGTAGAAGATAATGTCGAGACCGAGTCTATCGAGGTTACATCCGAGGAGACAGAGCAGGAAGTTGTTATCGCTGCGCCGGTAGAAGCACCGGTTGAGGAAGAGGAAGAAGAGGTTGTCTTCGTCGTTGTAGAGAAGATGCCGGAGTTCCCGGGTGGTCAGCAAGCTCTGTTTAAATACCTGAGCGAGAACGTAAAATACCCTGTTATTGCACAGGAGAACGGTATCCAAGGTCGTGTAATCTGCCAGTTCGTTGTTAACCGCGATGGTTCGATCGTTGACGTAGAGGTTGTTCGTTCGGGTGGTGATCCTTCGCTGGATAAAGAGGCCATTCGCGTCATCAAGTCTATGCCGAAATGGAAACCGGGTCAGCAGCGTGGAAAACCCGTACGCGTAAAATACACCGTACCGGTTAACTTCAAGCTCCAATAATCGGAAGCAATTCTAGACAACTAGGCAACTAGACAACTAGAGTGGAACTCTCCCATAGAGATATAACTTATTGCAAGAATGTCGGTGCCAAACGTGCCGACATTCTTCGTAAAGAACTAAAGGTTACTACCGCACTGGACATGGTGCGGCAATATCCGTATAAATACATCGACCGAAGCCGGTTTTATCGCATTGCAGAACTGAACGACGAAGATACGTACGTTCAAATCATCGGAGAGATAACCGAATGGCACACGATCGGTATCGGCAAAGCACAGCGACTCTCAGCCACATTCAATGACGGCACACATCAATGCGAATTGGTGTGGTTTCAAGGGGTAAAATATGTCAAACTGCAACGAGGTATCAAATACTTGCTCTTTGGCAAGCCGAGCAGATTTCAGCATATCTACAACTTCGTGCATCCGGAGTTGACACCCATGAGTAAGGTAACACCGGAAATGACACAGGGTCTGGAACCTTACTATAACACAACGGAGACCATGAAGCGTCATGGGCTGAACTCCAAAGCCATGCGGAATATCATTGCAGAGTTACTGCCGGACTTGAGAATGGGTGTTCCGGACACGATAGGCGCTGATATCTTGCAGCATTACCGTCTGATGAATCTGACGGACGCGCTGATCAACGTCCATTTTCCAAAAGACACGCCTTCCATGCAAAACGCCCGGGCGCGGCTAAAATTCGAGGAACTTTTCTATATCCAACTGCAGTTGCTTCGGCAGATGAAGCGAAGAGAAATGAATCCCGGCTTCGCTATGCCATTGGTGGGCAGCAGATTCCATGCCTTATACAAAGCACTCCCCTTTGACTTGACCGGCGCACAAAAAAGAGTGATCCACGAGATACATGACGACCTCAAATCCGGCCGTCAGATGAACAGATTGCTGCAGGGTGATGTGGGGTCAGGAAAGACGTTAGTAGCGCTGATGTGTTGCCTGTTGGCGATCGATAACGGGTATCAGACCTGTATCATGGCGCCTACTGAGATCTTGGCTAACCAACACTATGAGACACTAAAGACATTCTTGAAGCCTTTAGGTGACGCTGTCCATGTAGCCTTATTGACAGGTTCTACGACCGCAAAGAACCGTGTGCCGATTCATAACGGACTCATGAACGGTACTATTAATATATTAATAGGTACGCATGCGCTCATAGAGGACACCGTACAATGGCAGAACTTGGGTCTTGTCATTATTGACGAGCAGCATCGTTTCGGCGTAGCACAGCGGGCTAAATTATGGAGCAAGAATGAGATACCGCCGCATGTACTGGTAATGTCCGCCACTCCTATTCCCCGTACATTGGCAATGACCGTCTACGGTGATTTGAGGGTGTCTATCATCGATGAGTTACCTCCCGGTCGTAAACCGGTTCAAACAATTCATTACCTACTCTCCAAACGCGCACAAGTATATGCC
Source organism: Paludibacteraceae bacterium (assembly GCA_017649925.1). GTDB lineage: Bacteria > Bacteroidota > Bacteroidia > Bacteroidales > Paludibacteraceae > Colicola. The sequence continues at coordinate 3,802 of JAGCFX010000045.1, forward strand.
TTTGTGCGTAAACAGATACAAGAAGGCCGGCAGGTATACGTCGTTTTTCCGCTTATTAAGGAGAACGAGAAGTTGGATCTGCGTGATTTGGAGAATGGTTTTAACGAGATGTGCGAAGCCTTTCCGGAATATAAGATCTCGATGGTACACGGCCAGATGAAAGCGGCAGACAAGGACCTGCAGATGCAGCGTTTTGCGAGCGGAGAGACACAGATCTTAGTGGCTACAACAGTGATCGAAGTGGGAGTAAACGTGCCGAATGCCACGGTAATGATCATTCAGAATGCCGAGCGGTTCGGTCTCAGCCAGTTGCATCAACTGCGCGGACGCGTAGGCCGAGGCGGCGACCAGAGTTATTGTTTGCTACTGACCGATAGCGAGATAAGCGGAGACACACGCAAAAGGATGGATATCATGGTAGCGACGAATGACGGCTTCCGCATCGCGGAGGAAGACCTGCGGCTACGCGGGGCTGGTGATCTGGAGGGCACGCAGCAATCCGGTATTCCGTTTGACCTGCATATAGCGAATCTGTCAACAGATGGTCAATTACTGACCCTGGCTCGTCAGGCTGCGATGGACATATTGGACAAAGATCCGTTGCTGGAGGACGAGATAAACCGTATATACAAAAGGAGACTCGATGCCTTACGGATCGAATCTCCTCAGAATTGGAGCGAAATAAGCTAATTACTTATCGTCGTTAGCGTGCAATGACTGCACATAACGAGCATGTGCCATCTTTACTCGCTTCAGCTCACTCGGTTTATCGAATTGCTGACGACGACGGAGCTCTTTTACGACACCCGTCTTATCGAATTTGCGTTTGAATTTCTTAATCGCGCGCTCGATGTTCTCACCTTCTTTAACAGGAACGATAATCATTGCTTACACCTCCTTTCTTGTACCCAGGGCCGGGATCGAACCGGCACGGTTTCCCATTGGTGTTTGAGACCAACGCGTCTACCAATTCCGCCACCTGGGCTCACGCACTTAGCGCGACTTCTTCACCCTAGCGGGCGAAAAAGCGTGCAAAAGTACTGCTTTTTTTTGAATTGACCAAAAAAAATTGCACTTTTTTTGCAGAAAAGAGCATTTTTTTAGTTTTGGAGGCTAATATCCTGTAATATTAAGCCGGCTAGAGTAAATCCAAAGATAGCTGTGATATGCGCCATCGTACCATTGATTTGCGCTTTTGATGAACACCATTCGTGATTTACCAGTTCAGCTTTCCCGGGACCTGTTTGAGCCTTAGGACAAAGACATTGCTCTGTACCGCATGAATGATTGACACCTTTATTTTTGAGGAGTTCGTCACTATATACACATTTGAACTTGCGCTTTGGGAAGCGCTTTGTCCGCTTGAATTTATTACGGAGTGCTGCTCCGAGCGGGCATCCTGTTACTTTCCAAAACTCGGCCACCTTCACCCGCGTGGGATCCATTTTGAGTGCAGCACCCATCGAAGAGAAGAACTTTACCTTCAGGCTTGTGGCATGTAAGATGAGATCCGCCTTATTCTGAAGACTATCAATGGCATCTATTACATAATTATATTCCTCAAGACGAAAAAGTTCTGCAGTCTCTGCCGAATATATCTCTTGCTCTACATGAATGTCCGCATGGGGATTGATTTCAAGGAGACGGTCACGAAGCGCATCCACTTTGACACGACCGATGGTTTTAGAAGTAGCCATGAGCTGGCGGTTGATATTTGTGACACATACCCGATCCGAATCCACCAAGGTAAGATGCGTAATTCCGGAGCGCACCAGACTCTCAGCGCACCAACTGCCGACTCCCCCCACACCGAAAATGATCACGCGTATATCTGCCATTTTGCGCATGATCTCATCACCAAGCAGTAGTTCTGTTCGTCTATATATAGGACTTATCATAGGTTTGATTTCTTCAAAATTGGCTGCAAAGGTACAACTTTTTTGCGAAATGCACAAGAATATTTGGTTATTTAAGTTATTTTTTGTAATTTTGCAGAATGAATGCAATTTTTATCGTATTACCCATACTCACATTATTGATGTTTGATTTAGGTCTGACGCTCAAGCCGGCAGATTTCAAACTGATAGCTACTCGTCCAAAACCGGTAATCATCGGTCTAATCGGTCAGATTATATTATTACCTCTCATTGCATGGGCAATCATTCATATTCCGTTTTTCAACAGCCATCTGTCTGCCCTCTTTATCATCGGAATCATGTTAGTAGCGTGCTCTCCGGGTGGCAGTTCAAGTAATGTATTCTCCATGTTAGCGAACGGGGATGTAGCGCTTTCTGTCACACTCACGGCGTGTAGCAGCTTGATTACACTCATCACACTTCCGCTCATCATGGCATGGGTAACGACCAGTATGGGCGAGGCGGTAGATATCCATCTGCCGATTGGAAACCTACTGGTGCAAAACATTGTGTTGATGGTTGTGCCGATTACCATCGGTTTTATCGTCAATCTCTACAAAGAGCAGGCAGCACAGAAGATACACGGCGTGCTCAAACGCATCGCCATGCCGGCATTGATATTATTAGTGACCATCTTCTTTTTCCAACACAAAGAGACCATCGTGGCGGAGTTCACTTCGCTGGGATTGACAATGACGACACTCATTCTCGCCTGCACCGGATGCGGAGCATTATTGGCGTGGATGCTGCGCCTGACACAGAAAGAACGCCGGACACTGATTATAGAGATCGGCATGCAGAATGCTGCCCAGGCAATCACTATTGCTTGCAGCCCGCTTATCTTCAACAATGAAATCATTGCTATTCCGGCTATCATCTAC
>JAGCFX010000046.1 GCA_017649925.1 Paludibacteraceae bacterium
GGTATCGTCAGCATGAATATATACGGCATAAGTACCGACAGGCAAGCCCGACATGTTGAATGCAGCGGAATGCGGACCCTCCTCTTCGTCAAGAACCGGTGTATGATAGGTGGTTGCACCTCCGTTGTAATGGAGCGATATGTACACCTGAGCGGCACGGACGAGTGTATAGCTTATATTCAAATCGGCAAATACCGGATTAGGCAGATATGTTACATCGGTAACCAAGCTGTCTTTGTCCTCTGACTGGTTGACCGGTTGTTCTTGTTCGCGGACAGGCACATTCTCTTCTTCCTGCTGGAAATAATACGTGGATGCGAACGAGACGGTGTCCGCATTTTTGACAGTTTGCACACACACTGTTTCCAACAGCGGATAACGGCAATAAGGAGAATACCAATGGTAACACTCTTCTGTGATGCGGGTGTTCGGATGCATCCTGTCCTGATAAGACATCCGCGTATGTACCCGTAGTGCGCTATCCACCGCCATATCCGGCAGACTCAGGCGCCCTGTGGCATCTGCGTGTGCTGAATACTGCCCGTCAACGGACATGGGCATGATATGGCAGTATTGTCCTTTGCCGGAGAATGTTCCGCATATCGAATCGCCATAAGCGAACGGAAAACAGAGCCAAGGTGCAGGCTCGGTATAATGTACACGTGTACGGGATGTTTCGAAACCTGCCAGCCATAGGGTGTCCGTCGCACAGCGATAATAGTAATTTGCATGTTCGCGATGAAGGCCTATATGCATGGTATCCATAGATGATGATGCAAAATAATCAAGAGAGATTATCTCTGCGCTGTCAACAGGAAGCTCCGAAAAGTCCCATACGCAATTGCGTCCGCTGTCGCCGACTGTGGTATATGGCATTTTGTACACCTCAAAGCTATCCCTGAGGCATGGCATTTGGCGTTCCGCTGTCAAGACTTGGGCTGACATATATGTCGGTAATAGCATGAACCAGATCAGCAATATTGTAATAGGTTTTTTCATATATTGTAATTTAAGAATATCCCGTGTGTAACATTTTGAATCCTCTTGTCTGTCAATCTTTGATGAACTTTGTCTGCATATATGCCCCGGATAGGGTCTCCGCCTGTAGGATATACATGCCTTCCGGCAGACCGGACACATCTATATCCGTTTGTGATGCTTGTAGCACGCATTGCCCGTTTAAAGCGTAAATCTTTGCCTGTGATAGATCATCCGACATATGGATATGAAGAACTGATAAGACTGGGTTGGGAGATACTATAAGTCGGGACATTGCCGATATTTTGCTTTTTTTTGCAAAGCGTTGCGAGGGCATGGAAGAATCATCTTTCCCGTAATCGCAATACATATTCTTAATTGCAATATGAATGTTTGCGCCTTTTGCTATACGCACATCTCCTGTAATCCGAATTGATCTGTCAGAGTATATAATACCTCGCGTGCTGTTATCGTATATCTTGTTTTGTATAATAGCGTCCCCATGATACAGCTCTACTAAATTGGTTTCCCATTCAGGCTGCGTAGTTGGTATTTGAGAAGAACACATTAATTGCGGTGTTATGCCAACAACAGCGTCCTGCTTATAGTTATAACTTCCTGATGACGTTATCATGTTGTTTAACGACACGAATCCGTTATCTATGCCAACTGCGGGGTGATAAGTGCTCCAGTTCACATAAAAATAATCAGCCGAGTTATACCCCGCCAAAACAAAAGAATGCCCGATTCCACCTAAACTTTCAGCTTGATGTCCGCCATAAAGAACAGGTCTCGCATGGTTTAGTTCCGCTTTTAACAAATCAAGCCATGCGTCTTGTTGCGATGCTTGTTCAGGGCGTGGAAGGTATGTCGCGGATGGCAGGTAGTGAAAAGTACTTCTTAGTGCGCTGGCGGCTTTCGACAGGTTTGTCCCTGAGCCATTTACCCCATATTTCATATTGGTGGCGTATCCACAATCTCGTAATAATCCGGCAACCATATCTACATTATCCATATCTGAACTGTTCGTCAAATAACATGGCATTTTCTCCCAATCATATTGGTGCATCGTTGTCCCTGCTGTGTTCCCGAATGAATCGGTCATGGCTAACGGAACGCGAGCATAGTACGGCCATTGCCAGTACCACATTATCTGTCCCATAGCTACGGCTGTACATCCTACATACCCGTGGTCTGAACAAGGGGGGTATGGTTGAGACGTAAAAGTCGGACAAAACTTATTGTAAACCCGATTGCAATCTGTGGGATTATACGGCCAATCAATCATATCTTGGTTACCTCGTTGATTCCATAACACTTCTTCACCATTTCGCTTGAGTAAATTATCTACTATTATATAAATTTCTGACCGCGATAAAGCGGAAAACCATTCTGGATGAATGTTGTCGGATGTCAATGAATCCTTAGCATATTCTACTTCCTTTATATAGGATTGTATCAAGCCCAGCGCCGACGGATTTATGTTGTCCCATTCAGGAAAGAAACCGGTGTCAGAGTATGCTAATACAGGTCTTATGCGTTTGTCCGCAGAGATTAAAGCCCAACCTCCTCCCTCAAAACTTATTCCATAAAGACATGTGTCCTTCTGTCCGATAATATACGTGATAGCATTACCTGAAATTGATTGATTGTTTTTTGACGCAATGGTGGTGTCTCTTATTCTAATCGTTTTTTCTCCAAATGCTTGTGCCATTTTAATGGCAGTTGCAACATCTGCTTGTTGGGAAAAGCCAACATTGCAGACAATCAATAATATGCAAGTAAAAAATCTATATAAGGACTTCATATAAGCAGTATTTATTTAATTTGATCAATATAGGTCTCATCTTCTGTGTATTCGTGGTCGCGCAATATTTGTTTGAGGCTTTCTGCGTAGATGTTCTGCATGCTGTCTATTTGCCTTTCACTTCCGCCGTACATGATGTGTTTCTCCCAACAATCGACCGTGTAAGTGATGTCACCGCGGTAGTCATCCAATGCTTTAATGTTGAAATGATGTATCCTGTCTATTGCCTCATGGTCATTGGGAATGGTTCGTATCCATTCTTGCTCAAAATCTTTCAAATCTGTCCAATTTAGTTCGGTCAGAATAGTGTGCCCGTAGTTGCCGTTTAATTTGTCACTACAATGTATGAAAAGGGGTTTCCAGTGCCAGTCAATTAACATGTATTCATCGACAAGTTCAATATATGGTGGGATATTCAATAATTTGATACTATCCGCTCGAATTATAAAATTATTTCGACTACATGTCGGCCGTATATCGCATGCATAAAAGACACTGTCGTCATGTTCTCGTAGTTTGTACATGCTGTTATCAGTTGCCAAAATATTATCCTTATATGTGGGATTAGTAAATTTTATGACAGATACCCAAGGCAAATCCTCTACAGACATACTCTGTTGTGACGAAATTGGTCTGTTGCTGCATGCGGATAGAATTGCAAATAATAGTGCAATCCCTATAATACTATATTTATTCATTCTTCGGTCTCCTTACTTTTGATTTTTTCCAGTTCTTTTATCTGTTCTTCCTGCTGAATGGTGTAGAGCGTCAGCTCCTCCACCTTTTGCAGCAACTTGACAACCATCTGCTCCATATTCATCCCTTCTTCCTGCATCTGCTTGGCGGAGGGGATTTCCGGAAGATGATGGTTTTCGCTTACGAAAGATTTCACTTCTTGCAAAGGACGCAGTGTGTAGTCTTCATCAAAAACAAAGTCTGCGCCTGTTGAATTGACAATGATTTCCTGGGTCTTGATTGTACCGGGTATCTTTACCGTATCCGATTGCAAAGACAAACTTGCTGACGGTGAAGTTGATGATATGGTGTTCGTTTTGATTGAATTGGCACTCACCTGTCCGGAATAGACTCCGTTGCCGCTAATCTTTATATTCGACGCAAGAACAGAATCGGAAGCGTGTATCTTTCCAACCACATCCAATTTACAACTGGGTGATGTCGTGCCGATACCTACACGACCATTGGAGTTTAATATGGTCATGCGGGTTGTCGGGCTTATAGCTCCGCCGTCATAATACAACGTCTGAAGATACAAGTTGGTCCCATGGGAACTGGAAATCTTTCCGCCTTGAATCACTAGGGGTTTGGTGAAATAAAACAGACCTAAATTTGTGTCAAATTTTGAATACCCCGGGCTATCAGCACCTACCGCTGTTATACCATAATCAGTCTTAATTCGCAAGGCACCATAGCCGCCACTACCGCGCACAAAACCCTCTCTAATATCTAATGCTTCCTTTGGATTAGAAGTGTTAATGCCGACTTTTACATTTGTGTACAAGACACTATCGTCAACTGAGTGCCAAATGGCTGTTTGTGCCTTGACAATCGTTATGCAACATATTATTAATACGATGAATAAAAGATGCCTTTTCATAAGAATGCTATTTATTAAAGTATTAGTAAATGTCGCCTCTCCATTTCCATGCAAAGCTGTACAGGGACGGAGAGGCGAATCATCATTGTGCCTCAAATACGCCAATGAGTGTTAACGAGCCGCTCTGAATCTCAAGGTTGTAGAAGCCCGGAACAGAGATTTGCTCGATTGTGCCACCGACAAACTGACGGGTGAGAACCTCTTCACCCAACTCATCGAATACAATAAGTTGCGCGCTATGTGTGCCTGACGTGATCTCCAATGTGCTACCATCAATCGTGGCATGGAAATCTAATGGACGGGGAGGAGTGCTTCCGCCTCCGCCAATGTCCGGTCCGTCAAACGGATTGTCTCCCGGAAGGAAACCGGACATTTCCATTAACACAATCTCCACTTCGTTACCGGAAGCGAGAATTTGTACAGCCGGAACGGCTAACAGAAATAGGCTTACGAAAAGCCACAAGATGTTTTTTGTTTTCATAGTGATTATTGATTAAAAAGTTAGTGATTTGATTGTCATTATTTGCACTAAAAAAAGCGCCCGAAACCGTCGTCACGATTTCGAGTGCAAAATTACAACATTTTTGGGAACTATGCAAATTTTTCGATGGGCAATTTGATTTGCGTAACAGTCAATAAATCAGCGATATATCTAAAAAGGCAGATGGGCAAGTGTGTTTTAGAGACCTGATTCCACTAACTTAAAGCCATCTCAAGCAAGAAATTTCTTAGATCTTTGATAGTGGTTCCTAACTTTTTCGCTATTCTATATTTATATTTTCCAATACCGTTCGGTGCATAATTTATGGCTTTGGAAATAGTTTTGTTATCCATTTCCAGCAAAATCAATATACAAAGCTGTATTTCCTTCTCATCCAGTTTTTTAGTAGCTTTTAGTTTGGAGGCGATGAGTAGGAAGTAATGGTCTGCCGATTCGCAGAATGTATTGTATTCGTTCCAGTGAAGAGCCTTTTTCCAGTCCGGAGAATTGCGAAGAGCGGTACAATTGCTTTCTATTTCCTGTATACGTTTTTCACGATGTGCAGACTGTTGGGTTAACAAATCATTGTTAACCTGCCGGAGATTCTCATTGCTACTCTGCAATTGCTCATTATCTGCACGTATGTCAGCATTCTTTTGGGATAACTCCCTGTGTTTCTTTTGTTCTTGCAAAGTAACACGTTTGGCACGGACTATTGCATACCAAGCACCCCCACCGATAATGCATGTCACCACAAGCAATGCTACAAGGTTGCGGTAATGTCTTTCAGGAGCAATATCTTGCCTGAGCACTTCTACTGCTGCGGATAGTTGCTGAAGCAGAGGCTCAATAAACTCGGCGTCCAAGTCTGCCCGCTCGGATGACCGAGTTTGAACCTCCTCAATGCTCGCAGACGGGTCATGCTTCATCAGAATATAAAGCATGTGATATCTGTCCTGATCAGAAGCATTGGGATGATCCATTACAATCTGCGCATAATAGAGTGCGGAGTCACATTGCTGTAAATGCCAAAATGATTGTGCCTCAATGACATATCCTGTAGGTGCACAATAACCTTTTGAATACAATTGTTTGGCAGAATAAATGGCAGAATCGTATTGCGCAAGGTTCTTGTATAAGATAGCCTTTGTTTCCCATGTTTTGGTTAATACATAAGCGTCCGTACACTCCGTTTCTATTCTGCTCAACAAAGAGAATGTTTCATCATGCAGGTTTTGCTCTGCAAGTTCATAAGCCATATCATTAAGCAGGTAGTAATATGACGTAGAATCATTCGTTTCAAGGATCTGCTCGGAGGCGTTTTTGTACATCTCGTACGACAACTCAAACTCACCGGCAAGATGGCACATAGTACCCATATTGCTGTAAATACGAGCAAGGATATGATAGTCGTGAAAATGCCATAGTGGAATGAGGCGCTGCACGTATGGTGCATGGGTACCGGCGATGAATGCGCGCATGGCAGACACCTGATCATTGCGAGAGCGGAGCAGCCTACCATAATAATAGCATGCGCGCGCGTAGTCATCGGGATAGATCAGGCTCCAATGCCCGAGTGTGGCATACGCATCAGCCAATGCGAGGCTGTCACCGACACCCCGCTGCACGTTGTTTGCAGGGACCCCGTTTGCATACGCCACACCATGGTTCACACGCAGGCTGTCTGCTACAGCAACGGTCTGCTGCGCATCTTTCACCCCGCTGCATGCGCAAAACATGCAAAACAGCGATAGAAATATGCATGCGCGTTGGAACATCGGATTTATATGGTCTCTTGCTTCGTCAGTAGAATACTATTGAACATCCGTCGTTCGGAGTCAAAGAACCAACCCCACTTATTGAAATAACGGATCATATTGGTGGCATGGATCCATAACATCCGCAGACTGTGGTACGAAGCCTGACGATGGGCGTGGACGATCGTTTCGGACGGATAATAGAGCGTAAGAAAATCCCGATGAATCCGTCGGGTGAGGTCGATATCCTCGGGGTACATGAAGAACCGCTCGTCGAACAATCCGCTCTTCAGCAGCGCCTCCGTGCGCAACAGCATGAAGCAGCCTGAGAGGTAAGGCACGTTGATCGGGCGCGAGTGGTCAAGATCGCGAAGCTCGAAGTGCGCGTTGCGAGCACTATTGTGCCCAAACTTGCCGAACAGAATGCGACGCATGAGATCGGCAGGCGTAGGCAGGAGCTTGGCGAGGTACTGCAATTCGCCGTTGACATCGACGATACGGGGCTGCAAAAGTCCGATGGTACCGTTGGCCTGCATGACGTCAAGCAGATGATCAATAGCCTCAGCAGAAACCTGCACGTCGGAGTTCATAACAAGGTGAAACGGAATCTCATCATAGATGGTCTCGCGGATAGCAATGTTATGCGCTGTACCGTAACCGAGGTTCTTGCCGGGATGCCGGTAAGTGACCACTGACCGCTGACCGCTGACCGCCGACAATTCCTGTTCGGGCAGAGGCTCGGGGGAGTTGTCGATGAGATAGATTCGATTGACGCTCCGGGAACGCTGAAGTTCCTTCACCAGCGGCTGCCACTCGCTCTCGGGCGTGCGGTAGAGGACGATCGATATGTTCAGTAATTTGGACATTCAGAAAAAATAAGGTGGTGCGCCGGAAAGGTGCACCACCATTTGCAACACGCAGTTGATTACTCTGCTGCGGTCTCCGGTGCGGACTCTGCTTCCTTAACAGCCTCAGCAGCTTCCTGAGCGGCCTCAACGGCAGCAGCGGCAAGTGCCTCGGCAGCCTCCTGACGTTTCTTAGCAACGGCAGCGGCTTTAGCCTTGTTAGCCTCAACCTCTTGTGCGAGACGCTCCTTGGCGGTAGCAGCTTTCTTGCTTGCCTCGTCGCGGCTGATCTTGCCGAGCTTGGCATCCTTCTGAGCCTTCCAAGCGTCGAAACGCTTCTGAGCCTCAGCCTCGCTGAAAGCGCCTTTCTTTACGCCACCCTGGAGGTGCTTCATCAGCATAACACCCTCACCTGAAAGCAGGTTGCGAACGGTGTCAGTAGGTTGAGCACCAACGTTGACCCAATACAATGCACGCTCGAAGTTCAGATCGATCGTCAGAGGATTGGTGTTAGGGTTGTACGAGCCAATACGCTCAATAATCTTGCCGTCACGCGGTGAACGACTGTCGGCTACTACGATGTGGTAGTATGCATAGTCCTTATGACCATGACGTGCCAAACGAATTTTTGTTGCCATTCTTGTTTGTTTGTTTATGGGCTACGACTACTCGAATCGCCTGCCCGGGTTAGTAATATGGTCGTGCTTCTTACTCGAAAAAGCGTGCAAAGGTACAACAATTATTTCATATTTGCAAATTTTCAGGAAGAAAAAGCGCCGTTCCCCGTGAAAATGCAATATATAAACTGCAAAATGCAGCGGGCTGAGCCCCGGGCTGAGCCCTATCAATCAGAGCGCCGCAAGGGTAGCCTTCAGCCATTGCCAGGTCTTGGCGGTAGATGAGATGCTCAGTCGCTCTTTAGGCGAATGAACGTCGTACATCTGCGGGCCAACGCTGACCATATCCATGTCGGGGTACTTGGTCAGGAACAGTCCGCACTCCAATCCTGCATGTATAGCCAGCACTTCAGGGTCGGCTTTGTACAGTTGCTTGTACGTTGCCACGATCGTATCGAGTAGCGGCGAGTGTACGTTCGGTGCCCAACCCGGGTAACCGTCGCCGTGCGTCACCTCGTCGCAAGCGATGGACAGCGCATACTCCACGTGCCGCTTGATCTGATGCTTCTGTGCTTCGATCGACGAACGCTGCGAAGTGTTGATTTCGATGTAACAACCGTTGGCATCCTGTTTGGTATGAACAGAAGCGAGGTTAGTGGACGTCTCAACGAGATCGGGGATATCCGCACTCATACGGATCATACCGTGCGGACAGGTTGTGAGCGTAGCCAGCAGACGCGAGGTGTCCTTCAGGCTCATAACCTCTGCAGGCAGGGCCGTGGTCTCCATTGCGCAGTGGATGTTCGGGTTAGTGGTTTGATAGACAGCCTCGACCTGTGCTGCTCGGTCATTAAACAGAACACGCAGACGCTCGCGATCTTCAAACGGCACGCAGACAACTGCTTCCGCTTCGCGGGCGATAGCGTTGCGCAGGTTGCCGCCATGGATAGTGGCGATGTACATATCTGTCGAGTCGAACATCTCCGTGAGGAAGTACGCGAGCACCTTGTTGGCGTTTGCACGACCTTTGTTGATATCCTCACCCGAGTGTCCGCCGGGCAGGCCGTCCACACGGATCTTCAGCCCAAGCCATTTGCCTTCGGGCAATGCCTCAGGCGTATAGTGCATCTTACCAAGAGAGTCGATACCTCCGGCGCAGCCGATACAGATCTTGCCGTCATCCTCGTTGTCAAGATTGATGAGCCGCTTGCCACGCAACAAGCCGTCCTGCAGACGGTTAGCACCGGTCAGACCGGTCTCTTCGTCCACGGTGAACAGCGCTTCCAGAGCAGGGCGCTTGACGTCAGGCGAGATGAGCGCGGCAAGCGCCATAGCCATGCCTATACCGTCATCCGCACCGAGGGTCGTGCCCTTGGCATGCATCCAATCGCCCTCAACGACAGTCTGGATAGGATCGTTCATGAAGTCGATGGTGCAATCGGCATCCTTCTCGCACACCATGTCCTGATGTGCCTGCAGGATAACTCCCGGATGATCTTCGTAGCCCGGCGTGGCGGGTACGCGCATCACGACATTCATCGCTTCGTCGGTGACATACTCGATGTTATGCGCGGCAGCAAAGTCCTGCAGCCAGCGGCTGATCTTCTCCTCATGTTTCGAGGGACGGGGAATCTTGTTAATCTGTGCGAAGATCTCAAATACTTCGCGGGGTTCGATGGTGGTCATATAGTGGTGTATTTAATTATTCGTGAAGGGTCTCGGGTGCAATCTGGCGCAGGAACGGTTCGGGGAACGGAGGACGGTTAGGCATCTCGGGTTGGCCGTAGGCATTGCGAACGAATTGCCCGTTCTCGAATTTGCGTTCCTGGCCGTCGATGTACTTCGTGATGAGATAGATGTACAGCTCTTTCCAGTCCTTCACCACCTCTTCCGCCTCGCGGCAGGAGTAGTCGGTCAGCATCTTATCGATCTCCGATTCGGAGAGTCGGGCTGCCTCGTTGTCAATGGCCTCAACCTGTGCGTTGAAGCGCTCCTCCCACATCGCTTGGCGCTGGCGGATCTCCGGCAATATGCGCTCATACTTCTCGTAGGCTTTGTTTGCCACAAGATTGAACGCCCACCAAGCTGATGTCGCCGAGTAGGTATAAAGATCGCCGTTGCCCTTCTCCATGCACTTGGGCACAGCAAAGATACGGCTGTACATCGGCACGTACACGTTCGTAGCAGCATCGTCCACACCGAACCAGAAGATTCCTCCGGCAGGTTTGTTGCCACGCATCTGCGAGACGAACGACCAGGCTGTCTGCTGGGTAGCCGTCGGACGCTGATACCAATATGCTACGCTGTCCAGTTCGTACTTCAGTCCGCCGTAACGGAGCTTGCTGCCCCACGCGCCGGCGGCTTTGCCTTTGGTAATATCCAGCGGTGTGCCTTCGTACTGATCGCGCATGCAATCCTTTACTTCCTGTGCACTAACCTTGTGGTTCGGACGGATATACAGCGGCATTGCCTCACCGGCATCCTTGCCGCCTGTGGCGAGAAAGGTCTGACCGGTAACGAACGGCAGGAAACGGTCCATATCGTCGCTGAAATGGCGATAGAAGCTCCACACACGTGCTTCGCAGGCCAGCAGACCCGAAAAATCGTACGGGTTGAATGCCTTCTGGAACGAGAACTCCGAATCCTTGCCCTCGAACAGGCCTTTGCGGCGTGCGAACTGGATGATATCAGCCGAGTAGATGATGTCACCCATATTGACTATACCGGTCTTCTTGGCTTTCTTGGCAGCAGCTTTTGTCGGCGCAGGTACGCCTTGCGTGCGCGCCTGGTTGGCGTGAGCGGCAATGCAGTCATCGGGGATTCGTGTGGCTACCCATACCGCACCTTTCTCGCCCTTGCCGCGACCGATGATATCCATGATCCATATCTCGTCGGGATCGCCGAAAGAGAGCGATTCGCCCTCGCTGGCATAGCCGTACTCTTTGACGAGAGATGTAACGCAATCGATAGCCTCGCGCGCTGTTTTGCAACGCTCCAGAGCAATGTAGATCAGGCTGCCGTAGTCGATACCTACGGTGTCCCAGAGCTCCTCGCGCCCACCCCATGTGGTTTCGCCGATGGTGAGCTGGTGCTCGTTGGTGTTCCCTACAACGGAGTACGTATGCTCCACCTCAGGGATAGTGCAGAGCGGACGACCGGTATCCCACTCCACAACCTCACGAACCGAACCTTTCTCATGGTCGGCTGCAGGAGAAAAATGCAAGTAACCGTAGAATGAATACGAATCAGCGGCGTAGGAGATGATTGTGCTGCCGTCAACCGATGCGTCTTTGCCCACGAGGAAGTTCGTGCAGGCGAGGACACTTGTCCATGCGGCGAGTAGTACGCCAAGAGAGAAGAGTTTTTTCATATCTTGTGATTTGTTATTTATTCGTATTTATCGAACGCGTTGCAAAGGTACGAAAAATTTTCGGTTTATGCAAATAATTGAAGGAAAAAGTGAATAATTGTTGAATAATTGTCAGATAATTGCAGATAATTAACGTAATGATAGTACGCCCATGACATTACCGGTTGTGCGGAGAAATTGTAAGTTTTTCGAAAGGTTGCGAAATAGTAGAAACGAGGTGTTTGTTGTGCCTGGGACATAGATTAAATAGGGCGGTTCGGGCGAAAAACAGAGATTTTTGTTTCGTTTTGGTATTATTATCGTAACAAAATTTGCATAATTGCGAAATTTTTCGTAACTTTGCACCCGCGTTCGGCACTTGGCGCTACAGATGTCACCCTGTGACATAAAAGCGCAGCAAGGCCTCCGCTCTCCCCACCGCAACCTACGGTTACGTCGGGGACCCCACATGGAGAAATCGAATAACAATCCATAAAAACACAATATCATACGAATATTTACGTTATTTTTTGTTGTATCTCTGCTATCTGCTACTTTGTGGGCGGAAGATACGAGCGTAGAAGAAAGGTTTTCTCTCGTAGGAAATATCAGTGGCGTTCCGACAGCCACATATAATGGAGATCTTTGTTTTTGGGAAATAAAAGGCATGTAATTATAGTAATCTAATCAATACCAACATAATGAAACGTAGTATTTACACATTTTTGTTGATGCTGTGGAGCGTGGCACTGTGTGCGCAGATTGATGTGCGCGGCACGGTGGTTGACGAGCAGGGCGAGCCGGTGATAGGCGCGTCAGTGGTCGTCGAGGGCACGACACACGGCACTGTTACGGATTTTGA
>JAGCFX010000047.1 GCA_017649925.1 Paludibacteraceae bacterium
ATAATATACCGTTTGTTTGTCATTTTTTATTTGCACATATCAAAAATTTTTTGTAATTTTGCCGCGATTTTTGAATTTTATAATGTTATTATAAGAATTTTTTGAATCATTATAGCAAACAATTAAAATCTAATTTTATGAAAAAGATTTTCCTCTCGCTGCTCTTCGCAGCAATCACAATGAGTGTGTGGGGTGCAGTAACGCCATTTGACTACAACGGCTTGCATTTCCAGACGAACGATGCCGAGGACGAGGCGACGCTACTGAAGTCGGATGACTATAAGTCGCTCACTGAAGTGGTCATTCCCGACTCCGCTTATTGGGAGGCCGGCGCTAAGATGTTGCCGGTAACCGCATTGGAGGATGAGTGCTTTGAGAACTGCACATTGCTCAAGAAAGCAACCGCGGGTAAGGCATTGGATCGTCCGTATGGTAATTTCTTCAAAGGTTGTACGGCGCTGAAGTACCTCGTTATTCGTTTTTCTAACGGTTCCAGCGCAATGGTGCCGGATGCTACGCTTCAGCAATTGGATACGTTGGAGTTTGCCCCAACCGCAACTGCCGCCGCATCGAACTATCTCTCTGCGGGTTTGAATTTGAAAGTGTTGAAATTGTACAATACTAATGTGTGCAGTTGGGATTGGAATCTCAAATATGCTGCCGGCAATTTGGAGAACTTGGAGCGTGTGGAAATAAATGATAATAGTAGTTCGTTGATGATAGAGAATGGCGCTGTATACTCGAAAAACGGCAAAACGCTCTATTTGCTCCCGCGAAAGAGAGGCGCCACTTCTTTCGCCGTACGGGAGGGATGTACTTGGATTACTGAAGCAGCGTTTAAAGGCAATACGACACTGGAATCGGTAACCATCCCCTCAAGCGTGGCTACAATGGGCTCATATGCATTTCAGGGATGTACAGCACTCACTTCAATCGATTTGAGCGAATGTGCACTTACTTCCATTAGTACTTTTTGTTTTAAGGACTGTGAGGCGCTGGCTACTATTACCTTGTCGGACAAGATCACTACAATCTATCAAGACCCATTCTTAAATACGGCCTACGTGAATACAGCCTCCAATTGGGACGGAGGATTCCTGTATTTGGGAGATGTGCTTTTGAGTACCAAACCGGCGGAACTCTCGGGAGATATAACAATCAAAAACGGCACACGCGTATTGGCATGCCAGGCGCTATCTAACTTAACCGCGGTAACCGGAGTAACACTTCCTGAAAGTGTAAAATATATCAACAACAATGCATTCAGTAGGTGTAATAAACTGACCAATATGGATTTATCGCACATTATTTCTCTTGACGGTTATGCATTTTCATCATGCTCCAAATTAGCGACTGTGACCTTTGGGCCGGATATCTCTCTTATTGGCAGTTACGCTTTCCAGGCTTGCGACTTATTAACAAGTGTCTCTATACCCAAAGGAAGCGTTCCTGAATCAACAGGATGCCCGTACTATGGTTTATCGCAAGCATTTACCGTTCATATTCCCGTTGGGACAATGGCTTTATATTCTGCTTCTGCCTACTATTCTACCTGCGCAGAGAATATGACTCTGGAGGATGATTTAGTAGTTCCAGGTGCGCGTTATGCCGATTCCGGACTTCAATACAAAGTGCTGAGTGTGGACGACAAAACGGCGGCTGTTACATGGGAAACACGTACAGACGGTACGGCCGCTTATGCATCTTTGAGTGGCGCTGTGGAGGTTCCCGAAGAAGTAACTCTGGGTGGTTTGGTATATACCGTCACAGAAGTAGATTCGCATGCTTTCTATCTCTGTACAAGCATCATTTCTATTAATTTGCCGAAGTCTATTGAGAAAATCGGCTATCGTGCTTGTTATGGAGCAAATAATTTGGAAACCGTGACGGTTGCTTCCGGCGGTGTGATGACGGAAGTGGGAGTTTCGGCATTTGAGCAAATCACGAAGCTGACTTCTGTTACACTGCCAAGTACGGTGGAAATAATCGACGACAAAGCATTTAGGTTAACCGGCTTGACAACATTCCCAATGCCTACCGCTTTGAAAAAAGTCGGTGAGGAAGCATTCTATTGCTGTTATAACTTGCCAAATTTTGTGCTGAGCGAAGGCATAGAAGAAATAGGCTATAGTGCTTTCTGTAACGTTAATTTGGTGGAACGTGCTTATCTCCCCTCTACGGTTAAATCGTTAGGAATAGAGGCATTCAGAGGCAATAAATTGGAGAAATGGGAAGTACATGCCGACAATAGCTATTTCTGGGCCGGCGAAGACGGAGTCTTGTATAACAAAGACAAAACAGTGCTTATCGGTACCTTCAAGAAAAATACTATTGACACGCTCGTTATTCCGGAAACGGTTACTTCTATGTATGACTTTGCATTTGCAAGCAACAGTAATCTAAAGTCTGTTGTCTTTCCGACTAGTTTGAAGGATATTCCTAGCGATGCGTTTCAAGGTTGTACGGCTTTGCGCAAATTGGATCTGCGCCATGTTCAAACAATTGGGTATCAAGCGTTCTATGGTTGTACAGCTGTGGATACGATTTTATTAGGATCTGACTTACAGAGCGTCGGCGATGAAGGATTTGGAAATATATATTCTTCTGGTGCCGCCGGAAGTTCACGTCCTGCATTCTATTTTATTTGTGAAGCAGTAGATGTACCTTCTTCGAGAGTTAACTCTTTCCTTTCGTTGGGCGCTTATGCCCCGACAAGCGGCAAGAAATTCTTAGTGCCTCTAGAGAGTGTGACTTTATACCGCAAAACGAATTATTGGAAAAACATAACGGGTCTGAAGGGTTATACCTATTGGACAATTACCGCCAACGATGCCGGAAGAGGTAACGTTTCCGGAGGCGACGGCATGATTATAGAAGGCGAAGAGATTACTATCTCCGCTACTCCGAAGAAAGGCTATAAGTTCGTTAAATGGAGTGATAATGATGAGCATGCAACCCGCACGATTACCGTAACGACAGATCATGCCAATCTGGCATTAGAAGCGCAGTTTGATGAGAAACCCATTGACGTGGGCAGTACGTTCCAAGACACCACGGCGGAAGGTGTACTCGTTACCTATAAGGTATTGACCAAAGCCGATGGAGATAAAACGGTGCAAGTGGGTGATGGCACCAATAGAGCTATCAATCAAGCAACCCCTGGCGAACTAACCATTCCTGCGCAGGTTTCCTATCTTTCGGATGTTTATGATGTTGTGGCTTTGGGTGATTATGCGTTCAAGATATGTAGTGGCATTACAAAGCTTAATTTGCCGAATTCGATTACAAAATTAGGAAGTAGCAGTATTTATGAATGCGGATCATTGAAAGATGTAAATATTCCTAATCAACTTGAAAGTCTGGGATATTTCAATTATGCATATCTTACGTCAATGACCGAAATCACGATTCCTGCTTCTGTAAAATATATTGGATACGGGGCTTTCACCTACTGCACAAAACTAGCAACTATCAACGGCTGGAATCCCGGTCAGTTTGAGAGAGTCGGAGATAACGTCGGCGCAATGAATACACCGTTCTTTACGAATAACTTAGAGACGGAAGAAGGCTTTAAATACTCTGGTACGATTGTTATGGGACGTGTTAATGGTACTGGTTCAGATACAATGATTGTTCGTGAAGAAACACGTATCGTAACGGGCGCAATCGGACACCTATCTGACTGCGAACATATTTCCTTCCCCGCTTCTGTAACTGCTATCGGTGGTGGTGCGCTGGGATATTATCCGGTTTTGAAGACTTGTACCATTCAAGCGGTTACACCACCTCTCGTATATAAATCCCAAGACGTGGAAGCAGAAGTTAACGCAACTTATTTAATCAAATCCACTAATGGTTGGGAGACGACAACAACTCCTGCTGATGTTAAATACTATGTTCCGAAGTCCGCTATTGCAACATATAATGGCAGCGACAAATGGAATATGCTTGACTTGCGTCCTATCGGCGGCTGGACGGTAACGTTCAAGGATCATAACAACGCGAATATTATCGACCCGCAGCAAGTAGAGCAAGGAAATGCGGCTGTTAAACCGACAGAGGTTGCTGCGTATTATACCACAGATTATATGTACGTCTTTGCAAACGATTGGACGATTGACGCCAATGGCGGTGATACAATCTATACAGCCAAATATACGCAACAGGCACTACCGCAATATAATGTGGCCTTCTATCCTGATGAGGCTACAGCGGAGGATACACCGGAGAATTTCCTTAAGGCTGCTATGATTGTTCATGGTAAAGATGCTTCTGCAAAAGCGAATGAGGCAAAGGCTTTGTTAATTCCTCTTGAGTGCCAGAAATTCTTACACTGGACAAAGGATGGTAGCAATCCATATGATGTAACGACCATTACTGAGAATGTGAAACTCTATCCTATCTGGCAAGAGAATGCTACATTTACTGTTATCTTTAAAAATAAGCTTGATGGCACCGAATTGCTAAAATATGATAACAACATTCCTTGTCATTATGAAGCAACTCCGCCTACTTCAGCGCCCGCAGGTTACCATTGGCAATGGGATAGCAATGAGTATCTGAGTGTAACGAAAGACTTGGTCATTGAAGGATTGTTGGTTGAAGATAATCCAACGGGCTTTGACAATATACAAATTGACAACGCACAAGGTACTAAAGTACTCCACAACGGTAGTTTGTACATTCTCCACGGCGCACATATCTATGACGCTCAAGGCAAAATGGTTAAATAAAAACAAAAGCAATGATTTATAAGTTAACATTTTCATGCGAGGAAGGTGATCCTAATTTCCGCCGAGTGTTTGAAGCCGACGCGGATGCTACGTTCCTTGAATTGCATGAAGCAATCCTCAAAAGTGTCAACTATCCGGATGACCAAATGACCTCTTTCTTCCTTTGCAACGATGAATGGGAAAAAGGGCAGGAAGTGACACTTGTTGAGATGGACTCGAATTTCGAGTACGATAACATGGTGATGAATGAGACCCGCCTCTCCGACTTAATCGAAGAGGTGGGCCAACGCCTAATCTACGTCTTTGATCCGATGTTCGAACGCTATTTTTTTGGCTCGCTCAAAGAAATCCTGCCGGGCACAATGAATGGCGTAGAATGCGTGGAATCCAAAGGCAAAGCGCCGCAGCAGTTGAAAAGCGAAGATCCTTTAGCCGGCATCGGCGGAAAAGGCGACGATGACTTTATGTTTGATGACGAATTCAAAGACGAGTATGACATGGGAGACATTGATATGGAAGGCTTCCAGGACTTGAGCTTTGATGACGGCACAATGTTTTAAAAAACAACGAACTGAAGACGCTTTTGCTCATAGTAGGTCCGACGGGCGTCGGAAAGACGGAACTATCGTTGCGTGTGGCGGAGCACTACCAATGTCCTATCCTCAGTTGTGATAGCCGACAAGTATTCCGCAACATACCGATAGGAACCGCAGCGCCTACGGAGGAAGAACAAAAACGAGTAAAACACTATTTCATCGGCACGCGGGAATTGGAAGACGATTATAATGCAGGGCAGTATGAACGCGATGCGATGGAATTATTGGAACAGTTATTCCAAACGCACGAAACAATTGTTATGACCGGAGGTTCAATGTTGTACGCAGATGCTGTTTGTAATGGATTGGATGACCTGCCTTCTGTTCCTTCTCATATACGCGCGAGCGTGCGCACCGAGTACGAGCGAAAAGGATTGGAATGGTTACAAAGCGAAGTGCAGCGTTTGGACCCGAACTATTGGGAGGAAGTGGATAGAAACAACCCTGCGCGATTAGCGCATTGCGTTGAATTGAGTCTGACAACAGGCAAACCCTATTCATCGCTGCGCACCAAAACTGTAAAAGAGCGTCCGTTCAGAATAATTAAAGTGGGATTGGAACGTCCTCGCGAAGAACTATACGCGCGCATAGATGAGCGTGTGGAGCAGATGATTGCAAGCGGATTGATAGAAGAAGCAAAAGCGGTTTATGGCAAACGCCATCTGACGAGTCTGCAAACTGTGGGATACAAAGAGTTGTTTGATTATTTTGACGGCAAGTATGATTTGAGTCGCGCCATCGAATTGATACAGCAAAATACACGCCATTACGCCAAACGGCAGTTGACATGGTTTAGGCGTGATAAGGCAATACATTGGTTGAATGCTAATGATGATTATGAGAAAAATATTTCTATTATTGACGATCTGTTGCGGGCTGATAGCTTGTAAGAAGGTGACGGTGGATTTCACGATGTCACCCGAAGCGCCACGCGCCGGACAGGCAGTCAGTTTCAATAACCAGTCCTCTTCCGGAGAAGAATGGGAGTGGACTTTCGGCGATGGCACTACGTCAACGCTTAGATCGCCATCGCATATCTACAAGCGCCCGGGCACTTACCGCGTGTCACTCAAAGTGGATAAGAAAAAATCACTTATGGAAACGAAAGAGTTGACGGTGTATGATACCGTTCCTACTTTTGTGGCGAGCGATAGTGTATTCTATGTCTTCAAGGATTATACGTTTACCGCCAATCTCTACAATCCTTATAACTACACCGTTTCTATGGAATGGGAGTGTTCGGATTCATTAGTGCGAGTGGCTGACGATGTACTGACATGCTATTTCACGCGAGTAAATGACTCAGCTCATGTGGCACTCCGTCTTACTGTCAATGGCGAAACGACGTCTATTGAAAAGAAGTTCTTTATCAACGATCGCAAAACCAACTCTATTGCATTGCGAACAGCCGAAGGCTATTATCGTCAGCGTATTTTCGGAGACCGTGCAGAAAAAGCGAAACTTGATGAAAGCGCTAAGGCACTCTTGGATGCCGAACAAGATACCATGCAGACCTATAACGGACATGATTTCACGTTGTCAGAGATAAATACTGTGTTCCCGGAAGTGAAAGGATTTCATATTGCAAATCGCAAAATCTACTACCGTGCGAACGGATTATTGGTGGCAAACATTGATGGCACAAATATTGTTCAGATTGATACAGCCGATTGTTTGTATATGACGCTGGATACCCATGATAACCGAATCTATTGGGCAAATGCGCAGGGTGTTTGGTTTATGCCGTTCGTGGGATCCGACAACAATAAGTTTGTCTCACAGCCGCAGATACTCAATACGATGAATAACGTAACTAAACTCGCCGCAGATGCGGAAGCAAAATGATACAACCGGATTATATATTTGAAACCTCTTGGGAAGTATGTAACCGCGTAGGCGGTATATACGCTGTGTTGAGTACGCGAGCTGCCAGCATGCAAACTGAGCATCCGGATAAAGTATTCTTCTTTGGTCCGGATTTCGGGAAGCATAGCGATATTTATTTTGTGGAGGACAAAAACTTATTGAAGAATTGGAGGGCAAAGATTGATGATTTGGATATTCCGGTGAGAGTGGGAAGATGGAAAGTGCCGGGAGAACCTATCGCCATATTGCTGAAAGCGGATGCCTTATGGCCAAAGAAAGAAGAGATTTATGCTTGGGCGTGGAACAAATTTAAGGTCCAGAGTCATGCGGCATATGGCGATTATGACGAATCCTGTATTTTCGGTTACGCTGCAGGTATGGTGATGGAGAATTTATATCACTGGCTCTTGACAAAAGATAAAAAAGCCAATGTCTGTATGCATGCCAATGAATGGCAGACGGCCTTTGCCATATTTTACTTGCAGGACAAGTGTCCGGAGATAGCAACTCTGTTTACCACGCATGCAACGGGTATTGGGCGTTCGATTGCAGGAAACGGCAAACCGCTGTATGATTATTTTGAGGGTTATAACGGAGATCAGATGGCGGCAGAGTTAAATATGGTTTCCAAGCACTCGGTAGAGAAACAAGCGGCACATACGGCAGATTGCTTTACCACGGTCAGTTACATCACAGCCCGTGAATGCAAACAACTCTTGGACAAAGAAGTGGATATTGAGACTCCGAATGGGTTTGAACCTACATTTGTACCGAAAGGAAAAGCATTTGATACCAAGCGCGCTGAGGCTCGTGAAGCATTGCGCCGCGTAGCAGGCGAACAATTAGGCGGCGTGGTTCCGCAAAATGCATTGCTCGTTTGTATATCGGGGCGTCAGGAATGGAAGAACAAAGGAATTGATGTGTTTGCATCCGCGTTGGATAAGTTGGCACAGAAGATTTATCATAGCGATCAGCCTGAACGGGAAGTGGTGGCATTTGTAATGATACCGTATTTGGATAGAGCGCCATCGCGCAAAGGTAAAGTGAGTGCCGTGTTTGTTCCCTATTATCTGGATGGACATGATCCGTTGTTTGGCATGACGTATTACGATTTGCTGATAGGAATGGATATTACGGTATTCCCGAGTTATTATGAACCATGGGGATATACACCGTTAGAGTCTTGTGCATTCCACGTACCGACTATTACTACGCAGTTGGCAGGATTCGGCGAATGGGCAGCAAGGCAAAAAGAACAAGGCGGCGTGATTGTTATTAACCGCAATGATTCAAACTTTGATGAAGTGGCCGAACAGATAGCAGATGAGTTGTTACAGTTTGATAGATTGTCCAAAGAAGAAAAGGCACAAGCTCGCCAGCAAGCCGCAGCAGTGGCCAAAAAAGCGGATTGGAAACACTTCTTCAAATACTATCGAAAAGCCTATGAGATAGCACTGAAGAAAAGAAACGAACGAATAAAAAATAAGCGCACGAATGAATATGAAAAAGATAATTAAAATAGCGGTTATAGCCGCAATGTTGTTGCCAACGGAAGTATTCGCTTGTACAAACTTTTTGGTAGGAAAAGATGCTTCTGCAGACGGAAGTACGTTTGTCTCCTATGCAGCGGACTCGTACGGTATGTTCGGTTTTTTGCATTTCTCGCCTGCGGCTGATTGGCCAAAGGGCGCGATGCGCGAAGTGAAAGATTGGGATACAGGACGTCCGCAGGGCGAGATTCCGCAAGTAGAGCATACCTATTCGGTGGTCGGCAATATGAATGAGAACCAGGTAACTATTGGTGAGACCACATGGGGAGGACGTGAAGAATTATGGGATACGGTTGGTATAGACTACGGCAGTCTTATCTATATTGCCTTGGAACGCAGCAAGACGGCTCGCGAAGCGATAGAGTGGTTTATTACCTTGGTTAATGAATACGGCTATGCTTCCGAAGGTGAGTCTTTCTCGTTCGGAGATCCGAATGAAGTATGGATAATGGATTTGATTGGCAAGGGCAATGGAAAGAAAGGTGCGAACTGGGTAGCAGTACGCATTCCGGACAATGCCATCAGCGGTCACGCCAATCAGGCGCGTATCACCACATTGCCAATCAGCAAAAAAGCGAAGGTCAATAAAAAACTGAACTGCGTTTGCAACGGCGATTGGATGTGGGATAAAGATATGATCGCTTTTGCTCGCGAGAAAGGTTATTTCTCCGGCGCAGACAAAGACTTCAGTTTTCAAGCAGCGTTTAATCCGTTCGATTTCAGCGGACTGTATGTATGCGAGGCACGTGTGTGGTCGTTCTTCAACCACTTCAGCGATGAGATGGACAAGTATTTTGATTACGCTACCGGCAAGACTTTCCGCGAGACAGGTGGAAAAGAGGCGGGTGAGCATATGCCTCTGTGGATTATTCCGAATAGGAAAGTAAGTGCGCAGGATTTGAAAGAGTGCATGCGTGACGAATATAAAAACACGCCGCTGGATATCACACAAGGAACGGATGCCGGTCCATGGAACAGCAAGTTGCGTTACGGAGGTTTAGGCTTCAAGGTGGATTCCGTTCAATATTGGTATGAGCGTCCGACGGCTACGCAGCAAACGGCATGGTCATTCGTGGCACAGATGCGTAAAGACAAGGAAGGTATCTTCTGGTTTGGCGTAGACGATGCGGCTTGCAGTTGCTATGCACCTATGTTCTGTCGAATCAATCACGTGCCGGAGTGCTTTGAGGAAGGTAACGGCGACAGTTATACTTTCAGTCCGACGAGCGCATGGTGGACATTCAATCTGGTAGCGAACTGGGCATATACCAAGTATAGCCGCATGTATCCGCATATTCGCGAGATGCAACAGGTTTGGGATGATAAGTTCAATACTCAAATCGCGGGTGTAGATGAGAAGATAGCAGGAATGAAGGAAGAAGATGTTCGTTCGTTCTTAACCCATTATTCTTGTTCTCAGGCAGAAAATCTTGTTGCCGATTGGCAGAGATTGTACATCTATCTTGTTACGAAGTTTATTGACGGACAAGAGCGCAAAGAAGAGAACGGAGAATTCAAACGTAATCAATACGGCAACAGTTGCGGGCCGAACAGAATAGCTTTTCCGGAGGATTTCTTGAAAAAGATTTCGCCGGAGATTACTCACGAATAAAAAACAGAAAGACAATGAAAAAGCGTTTTTTAACTTATGTAAACATTCTCCTTGGAGCAATGACCCTTGGATTGATTGGTTGTCACAGCAGTAAACAAGCTTTGGTAAAATACGGTGTGTCACCAGAGCCGGAGAAATACGGTCCTCCTGCAGAAATGATTGCGATGTACGGCGTGCCTGTTGTTACTCAGGAAGAACAACCGAGAGACACCGTGGCTCCGATAGAAGAACTGGACAGACCCATGCTTAAATACGGTGTACCACCGTCATTGCGTAACAGATGAAATTAAGATTAAAAATAGCATTATGGTTGGAACATCTGCGTCGGCAGAACTTGAAAGAGTTACATCCGCTGCGTCAGTTGTTTTGGGAATCCACGTTGCGTTGCAATGTACATTGTCTGCATTGCGGAAGTGATTGTGTGGCTTCTGTAGAAACGCCGGATATGCCTGCGGAGGACTTTTTGAAAGTAATAGATACCGAAGTGACGCCGCATGTAGATCCGCACAAAGTGATGGTGATTATCTCCGGTGGCGAACCGCTGATGCGCAAAGATTTGGCGGATATCGGTCGTGCGCTGCGCGATCGCGAATATCCGTGGGGTATGGTAACGAACGGCTTGGCACTGACCGAGAAGAAGTTCCGCGAGTTACGTGAAGCAGGTTTGCGTTCGATGACTGTTTCGTTGGATGGCTTGCAGGAAGACCATGTATGGCTTCGCCAGCACCCGTTGGCTTTTGAAGGTGCCTGCCGCGCTATCAAACTTTGCGCTGCAGACAAGAAACTGGTATGGGATGTAGTGACTTGCGTGAACCAACGAACGATAGACCATTTGTCGGAAATACGCGATCTGCTATGGAGTTTAGGCGTGCGTGATTGGCGTGTATTCGGAATTGATCCGATGGGTAGAGCGGCAGAGAATCCGGAATTGATATTGAATGATGAGCAATTCAAATATTTGATGGATTTTATTGCTTCTGAGCGCGAAGCGGGACGGCATGTATCGTATTCCTGCGAAGGATATTTAGGCGAATATGAAGGGCGAGTGCGCGATTATCTGTATCAATGTGCGGCGGGAATAAGTGTAGCATCGATATTGATAGACGGCAGCATTTCTGCGTGCACAAGTATTCGCGGCAAATATTATCAAGGCAATATATACAAAGACTCGTTCTGGGATGTTTGGGAAAACGGTTTCAAACCCTATCGTGACAGAAGTTGGATGCGGAAATTGGAACCATGCAAAGATTGCAAAGCATTCGCGTTCTGTGAAGGAAACGGTATGCACCTGCGGCGTGAAGACGGAAGTCTGATGTTGTGCCATTTGGATAGATTGGGATTGAGAGATTAGAGATTTGTAATGAGAAGGATATTGATTATATTATTGTCGCTGCTGCCCATGATAGGCGTTATGGCAAGCAAGCCGGAGAAGCCGGCTACCAAAGAAACGGTGGTATTGACGTGTGATCTGCATTGTCAGGGTTGCTGCGATAAGATAATGAAGAATATCGCGTGGGAGAAAGGCGTGAAAGATATCGTATGTGATTTGAAGACGAAAACGGTAGCGGTAACATACGATCCGCGCAAGACGGACGTGGAAACATTGCTCAAAGCATTTGAGCGAATTGGCAAGCCCGCGAAAGTGAAGAAAGCATGAGACGATGGTTGGTTTTTCATATGGTTTTGATGTTGGCGCTGGGAACGGCGCAGGCAGAAGTATGGAAGCAAATCAACGTGCTGACGAAGCATTATTTGTCGCTGAACGGTAACATTGGTTACTATTCGCTATTGGAGAATATGGAGGATGTCCGTACGCGCGGAGGCGCGGGCGGCTCGCTCGGAATAGGATATGAGATGAGGTATAATCATTTCTGGTTTGGTTTGGGATTGGATTTCCAATACGGCAGTTCAACGATGACAACAGCGGGATATAATGTGGACCGTGAGATTATAGATACGCAAGGCAAACATGTGAACTTCCATTATGATGTGCAGAGTTATTCCGATACACAGCATGATTTGCGTTTCGGTTTGCCGATATTGTTCGGATTTTATACGAACGGTATTTATGGCGGAGCGGGATTTAAGTTCTCTGTAGCACCTTATACCGCCACAACGCCATCTATCACCTATCGCACGACCGGCGATTATGACCGATATATTGATCCGTTTGAAGATATGCCTAACCATTTCTATACAGAATATACGGTTAACGGGCATAGCCAGATAAAGATTGTTCCGCAAGCACATGTGGTAGCGGAATTGGGATATGATATTTTGAATAAGGAGCGCATGAGTGCTTATGCGTTGTGCTCGGTGCTTAAGATTGCGGCTTACATGGAATACGGGTTGAACAGTTGTATGAAAGGAACGATACATGAGGGAGATACATATGACGTGGATCCGACGAATCCGGTGATACTGAATCCGAGTTCATACTATGCGAATAAAGATCTGCGCGGTGCGCGAATTGTGCCGCTTTTTGTAGGAGTAAAAGTGACGTTTATGTTGCGCATCAAGACAGCTGATTGTCGATGCGACGGAGCGATATAAAAATGAGTGTTCAGACTCGATAACGGCTCGATGTTGACTCGATGTTGGCTCGAAGTCGGTTCGAAAACAGGAAGAAAATGACAGAAAAGTCATTACATAGAATTACATTATTCTGCAGCCTATTGGCAGCAGCATTGTTCGTGCGGCCGGGAGTAGCGAAAGCAGAATGTCCGGATTGGTATGATTTGACAGGCAGTCACGTGCGGTGCGAAACGGCTCCTTATCACTCTCGCCAAACAGGCACGGGCTGGACCACCCAAGTGGTGGATGAAGGCCCGGATGACATCCGTAGCCGCCATACAGTACATCGTGATGGTAATGAGCAAGATGCCCGTACGACGAATAATGGAACTCAGCCGGGATTACATACTGTACCCGCAGGCGAATTGGCATCTGTTCGTTTGGGAAACTGGTTGGACGGACGTGTGACAGGTGCAGCTAATGAAACCGGTCAGGCGGAACGTATCACCTATACCTTTAGGGTCACAGAGGATAACAAGTATATTCTACTGCGCTATGCTATCGTATGGCAAGACCCGCACAACCACAATGATATAGTTCCGAGTTTTCAGTTGGAGACTTTCCTTGGCGCAACGGGAAATACGCTGATAAGTGGACTGTGTTATAATTTTGACTACGATGCAGTCACTACTCAGGTAGATCATACCAATGATTGGGATACCGATTGCCGTATCTGCGCATACACGCGTCAAGGAACTTCGCAAGGAAACTATTATTACTATTATAACTATCGAAGAGTAGAAGATTGCCCCGAGTTTACATGGCGTCACGAGACCCAGTTGGTGTCATGGCGTGATTGGCGTACACGCTTGATCAACCTGGAGGATTATGTGGGACAAATAGTTCGTTTGCGTTTCACAAGTTCGGACTGCGGTTATGTGGAGCACTGGGGTTATTCGTACTTCACTCTGCGTTGTTTGGAGGCCAATCTGTATTCTCCTACCTGCGGCGGACCAACCGAGACGCGCACCTTCACGGCTCCAACAGGATTGAATTACATATGGTACAAAGTCAATGATGATCCGGGACATACGCGAACCGAACTCTTATCTGAATCAAGCAATACACTCACGGTCTTGAATGATGGTCAGATGTATGAGTGTTATATTGCTTCTCCGGAGAATGCTAACTGTCATATTTCTCTTTATGCCAAGGCTGAACCGCGTTTACCGTTAGCATCGTTTACGATAGACAAGCATGAGGATTGTGTTGATACCTTATTCCTGATAGATGAAAGTGCTGTTTCCCGAGATGGCGTAGTACCGCTTTATCCGCATGAGGACGTTGATGTAGTTACATGGGACTTTGGAGATGGTCGTTCAAATGTTGCCTATACAGCAGGAACGCCAATTACATACGCCTACGATGGTACATACACAATTAAACAAACGGCACGTTTAACGAATGGTAATTGTGTGGATGATTCTATCCAAACGGTAACCGTACGTGGTAGGTTAACCAAGCATGAATCAGAAGTGTATGATACTATATGCGGAGGAAAGACATATACATGGCATGGAAAAACATACGATCATACGGGAACATATCCTGATACTATTCCAAATGCTGCCGGAGACGGTTTCTGTGACAGTATAGTCAGATTGCATTTGAAAGTATGGGACGGGTTCTATGATAATGATATTCGCGATATACTTGCCGGAAAAGATACACCATTTGAATGGCATCATAATGGGAGCAAGCGTTATTTATCAGAGAGTGGTGTCTATTGGGATAGTTGTAAAACCGTGCATGGTTGCGATTCGGTTTATCGCTTAGACTTGCGTGTTCATCCAGCTTATAGTATAGATAAAAAGGACACCGTCTGTGCCGGTACTGATTATACGTTCATAGATACTGTATACAATATTAAAGCAGCAAAGGATACAATTCTTAACAAACGACTACCTACGGCGATATGGGGGAATGATTCTATTATTCATATGCACCTTCATGTAAAGCCATCGTATCATTTCTACGAGACAAAACATTTCTGTAAAGGAACGACCTTCAATTATCACGGTAGCGTTTTCAGTACGGACGGTCCGCACGATGTGCATTTCTCTACGAAAAAAGGTTGCGATTCAATCTACCATTTAACGCTGATTGAAGATCCAACATATTTGATTGATACCGTGGCTTCTATCTCATATGATGACAGACCGTATATATGGCATGGTAAGAACTGCTCTGCGACGGGAACATATTACGATAGTTTGAAGACGGCGGATGGATGTGATTCCGTAATTCGTCTTCGCATCACGGTTTATCCGACATATCACTTCCCAACAGAGGCAATTACTCTTTGTAAAGACAGTTCAAGATTATGGCACACGAAAAATCTTGTCGGAACTACGGTTGTAAAAGATAGTGTTGTATGGGATAGTTTAAAGACAGTACATGGTTATGATTCAATCTATAGGGCGACACTGACTGTATTGCCGAGTTATCGCAGGACTATAACCGAACAACGGGCAATAGGCGAAACATATTATTTCTTCGGAACAGCGATTACTACCGGCGGTGAATACATTCACCGCGGAACAACCGATGAGGGTTGCGACTCTATTGTGAAATTAATCATCACTTTCCGTCCGACATATTTGATAAAAGATACAGCGTATATCTGCGAAGGACAGAGTTATAAATACCATAAAAACCACAGCGATGTTTACTATACTGAGGAAAAAGTATATTGGGATAGTTTGACGACCGTACACGGTTATGATTCCGTGTATCGTTTGCAATTGTATGTCAATCCAGTCTATACGACACCAATCTCTGCGACTATTTGTCAACCGGCAACGTATGACTTCTTCGGCACTCCGCTATCTTCTTCGGGAACATATACCAAATTGCTTCATTCGCGTAGCGGCTGCGATTCAACGATTGTGTTGACATTGACGGTTAATCCAAAGTATGATTTCACAAAGAAAGATACAATTTGTGAAGGAGAGTCCGTGCTGTTTGAAGGTGAGACAAAAACGGAGTCCGGATATTTTGTTTCTACAACGTATCCATCAAAGGATGGTTGCGATTCAATCAATCGCTTGCAGTTAACTGTTCTTCCGAAGAAACGCGTTCACCATAGTGTTTCCCTTTGTACAGGCCAATCGTGGCATTGGTACAAGACAGGAGAGGACATAACGACGAATAGGGAAGTGAGTGATACATTACTTTCCGCAAGTGGTTGCGACAGTATTAATATCTGGCATATTTATGCATACCAAGCAATTCGGGATACGGTGCGTGCTTCGATATGTAAAGGTAAAACATATAATTTCAACGGCTATACATACACAGGCACAACCGTTGGAAATGACACTATTCGTCAGGAAGGCACATCTTCGCATAATTGCGATTCAACCCACATATTAATATTGACTGTCAACCCGACATATTATGAGCAATCGAAGAGTTTCTCGCTATGCTTGGGAGACTATGTGACGTTTAATTCCAAGACATATAATCGCGGCGGCACGTATTATGACACATTAAAGACTGCCGGTTGTGGTTGCGATAGTGCGTATATTATTAGCATAGCGGAACATCCGCGGTTCTTTACATCCTCTACGGTGGCTCTCTGCAAAGACAGCTCTATGATTTGGCATGGCAAGAATATAAATAAGCCGGGTACTTATTATGATTCCTTAAAATCTACGCTTTCGCACGGGGTGTGCGACTCTGTTTATGAGTTGATAGTAACAGAGCAACTGCAGAAACGAAGTTATCTTACAGCAACTATTTGGGACAATAGCACCTATTCGTTTGGCGGAAAATCTCTCAATGAATCAGGCACTTATCGCGATACAATATCCGTAGGCGGTTGCGATTCGATTACGGAATTGGTGCTGACGGTATTGCCGACTTACGTCATCGACACGACCATTACGATATGTCGTGGAGGTAAATATTTGTTTAACGGCAGACAACTGGAGAATGGCGGTTTATATACCGAAAAATTCAATTCAACCGTTTATCATACAGACAGTCTTGTCAACTTGACGTTGGTGGTTGTTGAACCGGACATTCAAGAAAGGATCATTCATATCAGCGATCAGGAAACGTATCCTTGGCATCGGGAGTCTGATGGCAAAGATTCTATATTAAGCATATCCGGCACCTATGACGATACGATACCTTCTTTGATCCCGCCATATTGCGATTCTATCAATCGTTTGATATTGGTTCGTCATCAAACATATTATTTCCCGGAAGACAAGGCGATATGCCAAGGGAAGTCATATTACTGGCGAGGGAAGAGTTGTGCTACCGATGTGGTCGGAACATTCAATATCTATGATTCTTTGAAGACACATGACTATCATGTGGATTCGGTCTATCATTTGCATTTAACGGTTAATCCGACTTATAGCCATGATACGACTGTTTATATCTGTGATGGCGATTATTACAATTTCTTAGGAGCCCCGCTCAATAGAGCCGGAGTTTATTTGGATACAGTACCCACAACATGTTGCAGTTGTGACAGTATCTTCCGTTTGACGCTCAATATTCGACCGACAACCACCATTCCGACAGTTGCTGCTATCTGTCAAGGAGAAAGTTATCCATGGCGGGGCAAAACATTTACAACAAGCGTAGAATATGAAGATACATTGCGTACGAAAGACAACAAATGCGATTCC
Organism: Paludibacteraceae bacterium; assembly: GCA_017649925.1. Classification (GTDB taxonomy): domain Bacteria; phylum Bacteroidota; class Bacteroidia; order Bacteroidales; family Paludibacteraceae; genus Colicola. The sequence continues at coordinate 17,578 of JAGCFX010000047.1, forward strand.
ATTTATTATCACTTGTCGCTAACTGCGAAGACCCGCTATGAGCAGACCTTACCGCCGGCAACGATCTGTGCGAACCAATGGTATGATTTCTTCGGACACCCGCTGAATGTATCAGGCGATTATGATACAACCTTTACGGCATCCAACCATTGTGATTCCACGTATCATTTGCACTTGACAGTAAATCCGACCTATGTAAGAGATACTACCTTCAAAATTTGTACGGGTGATGTGGTTTCCTTTAACGGCAAACCTTATTCTACAGGAGGAAACTATAGAGATACCTTATACACAGCCGGCTGTAACTGCGATAGTGTATATAATATCCATATACAAGAATTCCACCCGTTCTTCCATACGGAACATATAGAAGTGTGTCGGGATAGTTCGATAATGTGGCACGGACAGACGATTGTCGGTAACGGATTGGTTACAACTTATCGAGATGAGCATAAATCAAAGTCATCCGGCAATTTGTGCGACTCTATATATGAGGCAATCGTTACAATTCATGAGCCGGGACGCTCCTACCCGGAAGTAACGATATTGAGTACTACAACATATTTCTTTAACGGTCAATATCTTGACACAGAAGGATATTATAGTGACACAGTCCATGCGACAAGCAGTGCGTGCGACTCAATTATTACATTACACCTGAAAGTATTACCAGTATATAACATTACATATTATGATACGATATGTCGCGGTCAGAAATACGATTTCAACGGTAAGGAATTGGAGAATGGCGGTCTATACAAAGATACATTGGTATCCTCTCAAGGAACAGACAGTATCGTAAACTTGATGCTGATTGTTCACGAACCGCGTATCTCATTGAGGATAGAGCATGTCAGCGACCAAGAACTACCGTATCCATGGCACAAGCATGATGGTTCAATTGTGGACTTAAATAGTTCGGGTGTATATGATGATAGTTTGAAATCAGTAGTGACGGGTTGTGATTCGGTCAGCAGATTGCAATTGGTTGTTCACCAAACCTATCTTATTGAAGAGACGGATGAGGTTTGTCAGAACAAATCGTACACATGGCATGGTAGGCCGCGTTCTACCGCCACTGTCGGGACTTTTGACATATACGACTCGTTGAAGACAAATGATACATGGCGTTATGATTCTGTTCATCATTTGACGCTGACCGTCAATCCTATTTATAGGCACGATACTACTGTGTATATATGCGAGACGGGTGATTATTATGATTTCAATAGTACTCATCTATATCACGCCGGAACATACTATGACACAATCAAGACGGTTGATCAATGTGATAGTACATTTACAGCGAAAGTCATTGTTCGAACAACACGCACGGAGTCACAGACTCGTTCGATATGTCCAGGTGAGATATACGCATGGAGAACTTGGCGTGATCATGATAGTATAGTTTCTGAAGGAAAAGAATACAAAGATACACTTAGAACGAAAGATGGCAAGTGTGACTCGATTTACTATCATCTGACGCTTAATATCAAGTCAACATACACGCGTCATTTGCCGGATGCCACCATTTGTGATAATCAGACGTATGATTTCTTCGGACGCCCGTTGAATATATCGGGAGATTATGATACAACGTTTACCGCTTCCAACTATTGTGACTCTACGATATATTTGCATTTGACGGTCAATCCGACCTATGTAAACGATACAAGTTTCACGCTTTGTACCGGCGGTGAAGTTCGCTTCAATGGAAAGTCATATACTACCGGAGGACCTGATATCCAGACTTTACGCACCGTAGGTTGCAACTGTGATAGTGTATATAATATCCAGATCAACGAGTACAATCCGTACTATCGATTGGAAACGATGATTCTATGTAAAGATAGTGTGGAAAACTGGCACGGGAAGACGATAGACCATGCAGGAACCTATTTTGATTCTCTGACTTCTGCCACATCTGGCCATCTATGCGATTCGGTATATGAATTGCGTGTGACTCTAAGAGAGCCGGAGTATACGGTTATTACAAAGCAGATATTGAGTACTGCGTCTTACTATTTTAACGGTCAATATCTCAAAGAGTCGGGAACGTATTACGATACAGTGCAGGCGGTTAATAATACCTGTGACTCTATTATTGAATTGCAACTGACTGTCAAACCGATATACACCGTGACAGCTAAACATGAAATGTGTCGCGGCGAGAGTTTCTTGTTCAAGGATACAACTATCGAGACAAGTGGATGGTACACCAGGACGTTTACTTCCATCGTTCACGGAACGGATAGTACGGTCAATATGAATGTGATAGTGCATGAGCCGGTGGTTAACCCAACAGTGGTGCATATCAGCGACAAGCAAACATATACATGGCATCGGGCGTCTGATGGCAAGGATTCTGTATTAAGCATATCTGGCTCGTATGATGATACACTGCAGTCGAAGGTCCCACCATATTGTGACTCTATTAATAGAGTGCAGTTGTTTGTGCATAGGACGTACTTGTTTAATCAGGTAGGCGAGACATGTGAAGGCAAGGCATTTAGATGGCGTGATAACGATTACCCCGCTCCTACTGCCGGTGTATTTGAATACTATGATTCTTTGAAAACACACGACTATCATGTAGATTCGGTATATCATTTGACATTAACGGTGAATTCGATCTACAGGCACGATACAACAGTATCTATTTGCGCGGGCGATTATTACGATTTCAACGGAACGTTACTATATAGTGGAGGCACATTCCGTGACACTCTCCCCTCCATTCATGAGTGCGATAGTATGTTTAAGGTGACGGTTCATGTGCGTCCGACTCGCGTATCTCCGGAGACTCAATATATTTGTCCGGGAAGCAGTTATACATGGCATGGGAAGACCTATTCTGAAGGAAATGAATATGAGGATACATTGAGAACGACAGATGGCTTATGCGATTCGATATATTATCACTTGACATTGCGACTCAAGACAAAATATGAGCGAGATGTACCTGCGCAAATATGCAGTAATGAATTGCCGTATGATTTCCACGGTAGACTGTTATATCAGGCAGGAGACTATGATACCACCTTTACTGCGATAACGACGCTGTGCGACTCAGTTATACATTTACATTTGACTGTTAATCAAGCATATGATACCGTATGGTATGATACGATATGCCGTGGACAATCTGTGCTGTTTGATAATCTCAGCCGTTCAGAAAGCGGTACATATGTATATCACGGTCAGACGCGGAAAGGCTGTGACTCAATCGTGACTTTGTACTTGACCGTTATTGAGAAACAGAACGCATATATAGAGAAGCATTTATGCGAAGGTGATTACTTTGAGGTAAATGGAGAAAAGATAACCCAATCAGGAACATATACAGAAACAGCAATCAGTCAATTCGGTTGCGACAGTACTACCAACTGGCATATATCGGTTCATAAACATATGCGCGATACCACCTACGCTGCTATTTGCGAAGGCAAGGAATATCTATTCCATGGTGTTACCTACCGAGCAAAGGGCACTTATGTACACGAAGACAGGTCTCGCTACAACTGTGACTCGACATATGTTTTGGTACTGAGCGTTAATCCGACATACAGTCGCGACACGGCATTTACATTATGCGAGAATGATTACTTTACATACAATGGAAATATATACAGAGACGGCGGATACATTCAAGACACGGCGCGTACAAAGGGCGGTTGCAACTGCGACTCCATTCTTAACATGACGATAACCAAGCACCCGGTAACAATAGTGGAAGACAAGCGATCTATATGTCGTGGTGAAACGTACACTTGGCACGGAGAGACTTATACGCGCGGCGGTTATTACTATGATACATTGAAGATGAAGAGTGGGCTATGCGATAGTATTGTATATTGCCTCAAATTGACGGTTAATTCCGATTTCTATCAAGAGCAGGTAGCCACTATATGCAATGATACTTATTTTGCATTCCGAGGGCGCACATACAATGAGAGCGGTATCTATTACGATTCGTTAACCAGTCCGGAAACCGGTTGCGACTCCATCTATTGTTTGAAATTGACGGTCAATCCGACTTATCGTAATGTAACTTCAGCAAATATATGTGATATTGATCCATATTGGTACAATGGTCATTGGCTGACCGAAACGGGAGATTATGTACAAGCGCTCCAAACGAGTTGCGGTTGTGACTCAACCAGTATTCTGCATTTGGTAGTTACTCCAACGAAACGTGATTCCGTTTACTTGAATATATGCGAAAGCGGTTCGATTACCTATATGGGGCGGACCATTACCGAAACAGGAACATATCGCGATACCGTCAATCTTCCAGATCTCCATCAATGTCTCATTAGCATATTGGAAGTAGGATTCTACACGCCGACCATCATATCCAATGTGATTGTGGATAATATCTGTGCGGATGATGCCCAATTCCAAATGCGTGCTTATTATTCGGGCAACCGTCCGACGACATATTCGTTAGTATTTGATGATCATGCCCGTGCGGAAGGATTCAAGAATATATTAAATCAGCCGTTTGAGGATGTGATTGTTGGTCCGGTGCCGCAATTCGGAGGAACGGATTATGTGCGGCCAGATTATTACAAGGCTATATTGACTGTGAATAATGACATCTGCTCGAAGTCTGAACAGGCGCATTATGAGGTACAGATGCTTGTCCGCTATCCGTCATGGATTATAGAGCAGAACTGGAATGATGTTGTAGCACTGCTCAACGAGAACTTCAATGGCGGTTACCGGTTCTCGAAATACGAATGGATTGTCAATGAAAACCCAACCGGCAATGAATTATCCTATCTCTATCTGCCGACATCGTTAGGTAGCGGCGATGCTGTATCCGTTGCCTTGACACGTCAGGGCGAGAACTACTCCGTACCTTCTTGTCCGATTGTGATTTACGACAAGACATCGGAGTTAGTCAGTGAGTATCCTGTTTTGGCACACCCGACGCAAGTTCGTGGACAGATACGCATTGTGGCACAGACAGATGGCGAGTATGCATTGTATACGACCACAGGAGCATTGGTAACGAGAGGAAATTACAGAGGAGGAGACCAGTTGTTTATCCAGACGCATGTATCAGAAGGATGCTATCTGCTGAGGCTATCTACTCAATCGCACGGTGTACTAACAAAGAAAATCATTTTGCGATGAGTGCGGAGAAAATTACCAAGCGGTTTCACAAGGCCTGTGCGGATTATGGATTGATTGCAGACGGCGACCATATATTGATAGGTTTGAGTGGAGGGAAAGACTCATTGGCACTGACAGAATTGCTGGGCAAGCGTGCGCAGATATACAAACCGCGGTTTAAGGTAACGGCATTGCATGTGCGGGTAAAGGAGCGGGACTATCAGACAGATTTGAGTTATTTGGAGGAGTTTTGCAAAGAGATCAAAGTACCGTTGATTGTAAGAGATGTGGAGATAACGGGAGGAGACAGCGATGAAGCGAATCCGTGTTTCTTATGCAGTTGGTATAGAAGGAAAACGCTTTTTAATGTAGCGCAGGAGTTGGGATGCAACAAGATTGCTTTCGGGCATCACAGAGATGATGTGGTGGAAACGCTGCTGATGAATCTGATTTTTCAAGGTGCGTTTGCTACGATGCCTCCAATACTGCAAATGGAAAAGATGCCGCTACAGATTATACGCCCGCTGTGTTTGATAGATGAAGCGGATTTGATAGCTTATGCGGCGGAAAGAGGGTATCAGAAGCAGCAGAAGTTATGCCCGTTTGAGCACGTGAGTTCGCGCGAAAAGGTAAAAGGACTATTAGCGCAGATCAAGGCTTTGAATCCCGAGGCGATGGATTCGATATATGGAGCGATGACAAATATAAAAGCAGATTATTTACCAAAAATATGAGTGCACTCTATACGATATTGCTATTATTGGCGTCGAATATCTTTATGACATTGGCGTGGTACGGGCATCTGAAATTGCAGAATGTAGGATTTTTCAGTAATACGACACCCTTGATTTTTATCATTCTGTTGTCTTGGGGAATCGCATTTTTTGAATATTGCCTGCAAGTGCCAGCTAACCGAATCGGTTTTGAAGGGAACGGCGGACCATTTACGCTGATGCAGTTGAAGGTGATACAGGAAGTGATTACATTAGTGGTGTTTGTCGCCTTTTCCGCGATTGCATTTCAAATGCCTTTGCGTTGGAATCACGCGGTGGCATGTCTGCTGTTAATCGGCGCGGTATATTTTGTATTTGGATTTAAATAATCATACTATGAGCAAGCGAATTGTTGTTTTCACGGGCGCGGGCGTAAGCGCAGAGAGTGGTCTCGGTACATTCCGTGACTCAGACGGTTTATGGGAGAAGTATCGCATAGAGGATGTGTGTACACACGAGGCATGGTTGCGCAATCCGCAGTTGTGTGTTGATTTTTACAACGCCCGTCGCAAAGATACTTTGGCTGCGCAACCGAATGCGGCGCATATAGCGATTGCGAAATTGCAAAAGGCTTTGCCAAACACGCGTATTATTACGCAGAATATAGATGATTTGCACGAGCGCGCAGGCGCCAAGGATGTGGTACATCTACATGGCGAAATCACGAAGTTAAGATCGGAGAACAACGAAATAGCTACTGTACCCTTAAAAGGTTGGGAACAACATTATGGTGACCGTCATCCGGATGGCTCGTTATTACGGCCGTATATCGTGTTCTTTGGCGAAGGTGTGCCGTATTTTGATACAGCATGTGAAATCGCGTCGCAAGCGGATATAATGGTGGTTGTGGGAACGAGTTTGAATGTCTATCCTGCAGCATCGTTGATCCACTATGCGCCGTCTCATTGTCCAATCTACTTTGTGGATCCGGGGCAACCGGAATTCGGCATGTGGGCAGATCGTATAACGCATATACAGAAAAAGGCGACAGAAGGAGTTCCTCCGCTTGTAGAGCAATTGATAAAAGAGTTAGCATGAATCCGTATATTCAATCATTAAGGTTGCGGACGTTGCCGCTATCGATGTCGGGAATTATTCTCGGCAGCGGTTTGGCGGGCTTTCTGAATTATTGGACGTTTGCTTGGGCTATTTGTACCACTTTGAGTCTGCAGATATTGAGCAATCTATCCAATGAATTGGGCGATGCATTGAAGGGAACGGATAGCGATCAAAACGAGCGTGTAGCATATGGATTGCAGGCAGGAACAATTACCCAAACGCAAATGAAAGGTATGATTTGTCTATTTGCGGGATTGTCCGTTGTGTTTGGCACTATATTAATTTACAGCGCATTCGGTAGTCTTTGGAAGTTGCAAAGTCTAGGATTCTTGGGATTAGGGTTGCTGGCAATCATAGGAGCAATAACATACACGCTCGGAAAGCATAATTACGGTTACAAGGGCTTTGGCGATTTGGGCGTTTTTGTGTTCTTCGGTTTAGGGAGTACCTTAGGTAGCTATTATCTGCAAACACAAACAATGAGTTGGGATGTGGTGATGAGTGGAGTGGCAATTGGTTTGCCGTGCGTGGGAGTTTTGAATTTGAACAACGTGCGCGATATGGATAATGATCTCGCACACGGGAAACGCACTTTTGCAAGTCTTTTGGGGCAACGCGGTGGACGTATGTACCAAACGATTTTGCTGGTTGCCTGCTTGGCCATATTTGCGGATAACGGGCATTATTGGACATTGTGTATATTGCCTATTTGGGCATGGCATCTATGGTATGTTTGGACACATGAAGAAGGATTGGATAAGCAGATGCCGGTTTTGATGTTCAGCACACTTATCGTAGCCATTTTGGCTATCATTTAACGAAAATAATGAAGATTATCAATATGAAAGGAATTATTTTAGCCGGAGGAAGCGCGACGCGTTTGTATCCGTTAAGCAAAGCCATTAGTAAGCAAATCATGCCGGTTTATGACAAGCCGATGATTTATTATCCGTTGAGTACATTGATGTTGGCGGGAATTCGCGAAGTGCTTATTATCAGCACGCCACGTGATCTGCCGATGTTTGAGGAACTGTTAGGCGACGGAAGCCGAATAGGAATGAAGTTGAGTTATAAAGTTCAGTTAGTGCCCAACGGACTGGCGCAGGCATTTGTGTTGGGAAAAGAATTTCTGAACGGAGAACCGGGTTGTTTGATTCTGGGCGATAACATGTTCTATGGTCAGCATTTCAAGACGATGTTGCGCGAGGCTGTTGCGGAGGCGGAGAAAGGCGGTGCTGTTATTTTTGGATACGAAGTGGCGGATCCGCGGGCGTATGGTGTGGTTGGTTTTGACAAAGACTGGAAAGTGACGAGTTTAGAAGAGAAACCGGCTGAGCCGAAGAGCAATTATGCTGTGCCGGGATTGTATTTCTACGATGCGAGCGTATGCGAGAAAGCGGCGAATCTGCAGCCGAGTGCACGCGGCGAATATGAGATAACGGACTTGAATAAACTCTATTTGTCGGAAGGAACATTGAAAGTGAAGTTGTTCAGTCGCGGTTTTGCATGGTTGGATACGGGTAACTGCGACAGTCTGCTGGATGCGGGCAATTTCATTGCTACGATACAGAATCGTCAAGGATTCTATGTGAGTTGCATAGAAGAGATTGCGTGGCGGAACGGATGGATCAGTACGGAGCAGATGGCCGCATTGGGAAAAGAAATGAAGACTGCTTACGGTCGCTATTTGGAACGATTGGCAACTAAAGGTTAATCTCGATATTCCCTCGATGCAGTCTCGATAGAACTTCGATGGGAATCTATATAAAAATTTTACAAATATATCGGTATAATATGAAACGTTTCGGTTTTATCATCAGTTTGTTAGTTTGCGTGACGGGAATGCGTGCGCATGAGCATTATGTTGTTCAGCACTATTCCATCAAGGACGGTATGAGTCAAAATACCGTGATGGCAATTTTGCAAGACAAAAAAGGCTTCATGTGGTTCGGAACCTGGGATGGTTTGAATCGCTTTGACGGCTATACATTTGAGGTGTACAAGGCGATGAGCGATGGCGTGGAAGCACATGTGAACAACCGTGTAGATTTGATTTATGAAGATTCGCGCGAGCAGATTTGGTGGGCGACATATGACGGTCATTTCTATAAACTAGATGCCTCCCGTAAACTAACAACAGAGCAACCGTACGACAGTCTTCCGGAAGGCATGTTGGTCAAGATAGCCGATGGCGGAAAGAAGACAAAAGTCGATTCGCGCGGAATCGTATGGCAAGCGGATGATACCTATGGAATTTTACGCTATCGTTTCGGTCAATGGAAACGCTTTACGCCTCCATTGGATAGCCGATATGCGGGTCGATTGCGTGAGCACTTCTTCCTCTTGGAAGATAATATGGGTCGCACATGGGTAAACCCTACAGGCGGAGGATGGAGTTATTATGACTATGACAAGGATGAATTGGTATATCCGATAGAGGGTTTGACCAATATGATTCACACGGCATATGTGGATCGCGATGGACAAATGTGGATATCGACGTATGACGGCGGTGTAGATTGTGTGAACATGGAGCCAACGCCGTATCTACTGCACGATATGCGTCGCTCTGCTCGCGATAACGGCGAGGTGCGAGCTTTCGCGCATACGAAAAGGGGCGATGTATTGACATTGGTTAAATCCGAAACAGGTGTTTACAGTGCCATAGAAAGTTCTCACGGATTACTCTACGGAACGAAAGGAAGGGGATTAAAAAACATGACTAACGGTCACATTATTCCTACCTCTCATCCGGATATTTATGATATAGAGGAGGGACGTGACGGCACATTGTATGTGGCGACATACGGTGGTGGAGTGAATATCATTCGATGGAACGAACAACGCGGCGGATGGGAGAAACCGGAAGTGGTTGGTCCCGGCATGAAAGTGCGTGATATTGAGATAGTGGATGAAACTCTGTGGTGTGGCACGACCACCGGTATTTTGCGGATTAACCTAGAGAAATCCGAAAGTAGTGTAATACCGAGTTACGATATTCGTGCACTTTATTACAGTCATGATAAATTGTGGCTTGGTTCATTTGGCGGCGGTTTGCTTTATCTGGATCCCCAAGACCCGAATGCTGAGATAAAAAAGATAGAGACATTCCATGATATTATTCTTAGCATGACGGGAGACGGAAAGAACTTATGGTTCTGTTCGGAGAGTGATATCGCACAACTAAACCTTGAGACTCGGAATTTATATTTCTATGATGCATTAGACGGTCAAAACAATACTTATTTTACGGAGGCAGAGGCACTACGCACACCTTCCGGAACTATTCTTTTCGGCTATTCAAATGGCTATTGTTCGTTTGATCCGTCACTCATTCGTCGCTCCAATTCTGTGCCTCCGATGCGAATTACAAATATCAAGGTACAAGACGAAGAATTGGATGGAGATGTGATTGCTATTTCCAACGGAAGCAATATCACGATTGAATATGCCGCACTGGAATATGTGGGAATCGATAAGATTTTCTACTCTTACAAAATGGATGGCATAGACAAGAGCTGGAATGGTCCTACTGATATGCGCCGTGTGACCTATAATAACTTGCGTCACGGCGAGTATATATTCCACGTGCGCTCGACAAACCGCGAAGGCGGCGAGGTGGACAACGAACAAACGCTTCGCATTTTTGTAGAGAAACCGCTATGGTTAAGTTGGTGGGCAATCATGTTGTATATAATCGGCATATTGGGTACGATAGGCTTTATGATTTATATCATCAGCACATATAACGGTTTGCGTCAAACAGTGAAAGTGGAGCAACAAGTGACGGATATCAAGTTGCGTTTCTTTACGAATATCAGCCATGAGTTACGCACCCCGTTAACGCTGATTGTAGGACCGGTGGAGAATATCCTTCAGACGGAGCGCATCAGCCAAAGTGTACGCAGTCAACTGGAGATTGTTCAAAGCAATAGTCGGCGTATGCTGCGGATGGTGAACCAATTATTGGAGTTCCGTAAAGTTCAGAACCAGAAGATGAAACTGAAAGTCCAGAAGACGCTTTTGAGTGAGTTGGTGGAGGAGACGAGTGCAAACTTCAAGAAGGAGGCATACGACAAGCATATTCTTTTTGAGATTCAAAATAATGCCGAAGACTCAACCGTTTGGGTAGATCGTGGACGCATGGATACCATCCTTTGGAACTTGCTGAGTAATGCGTTTAAGTTTACAGCATCCGGCAAGCATATTCGCGTCATTGTTGGTGAAAAACCGGGTTTTGTTACGTTAGCCGTACAAGATGAAGGAGTAGGTATAGCTCCGGAGAAGCGTAGTGTGCTTTTCGAGCGTTTTTCCAGTAATAATGAAGTGAATAACAACAACACATCAGGTACCGGTATCGGAATGAATCTCACGAAAGAACTGGTGGATTTGCATCATGGTTACATTGAAGTTGAGAGCGAAGTAGGAAAGGGCACAACAATCACGATTCTTTTGCATACAGGCAAAGAACATTTCGGAGCAGAGGAAGTAGATTTCATTGCAGACGATATGAGCAGTGCCCAAGTGCCGGTAACGTTGACTCTGGAGGATAAATTGGAGCAGTTGGAACAAGAGCAACAAGACAATCGTCGTACCATACTGGTGGTTGACGATAATCAAGATATGCGCCAATTCCTGACAGGTATATTCATCAAAGACTATAATGTCGTGGCTGCGGTAGACGGCGAAGAAGCAGAGCATATCATTCGCACCAAACCGATTGATATCGTTGTGACCGATTTGATGATGCCGAAAGTGGATGGGTTGGAGTTGACGCAATTTATCAAAAAGAATCCGGATTTGGATTATATCCCCGTTATTCTGCTTACAGCCAAAGCGGCCATTGAGAGTCGATTGGAAGCCCTCAAATATGGTGCGGATGATTATGTGACGAAACCATTTGAACCAGAGTATTTGCGTGCGCGCGTCCATAATATATTGGTACAGCGTGAGCAGTTGGAGCAAAGTTATCGTCAGCGTTTGATGCGATTAGAACCGCAGAAATCAGACGAACCGATACCGGGTGATGCATTCTTGGCGAAGTTGCTGGATGTGATGAATAAGCAATTGGATAACAATACGTTGACTGTTGATGACTTGGTGGATGAGATGGGTATGGGACGTACGGTATTCTTCAACAAACTGAAGAGTATGACGGGCCTCAGTCCTGTGGAATTCATCCGCGAGATGCGCATCAAGCGTGCCGCCCAACTGCTTGAAGAGCGGCAATATAACATTACGGAGGTAACGTATATGGTTGGTATGAACGACTCGCGTTATTTCGCGAAATGTTTTAAGAATACCTATGGTGTGACGCCGAGCGAGTACCGTCGGTCCGTTTTTAGCAAAGAGGAAGAATGAGAGCAAGAATAGTGATATACGTGCTAACGTTCATTGCGTTAGCCGGTTGCGGCAAGATAGGTCCGCAACTCCCACACCGTATAGGTGAGTCGCCGGAAGCAGACAGTGCAGAACTGGCGCTGCTGGAACTGAATCAGCAGATGGCCATAGCTGCGGAAAAACAACTGCTGCAGTATGTACAGGCGCAGGACGAACCGTATGCCGTGTATGAAGTGGATACATGGATGCATATCATTGACCGCGGTGATGAAAACGCGCCGACACCCCAGCCTAATGAGGAATGGACCATCGCCATGCGGACGTATAATATGGACGGACAGCTTCTTGTGGACTCAGAAGGAACATATCGTATCAGAAAGCAGGAATTACCGATTGCCGTAGATATCAATATCAAAGAACTGCATCGGGGCGGCAAGGCCAGATTAGTTGTGCCTTGGTATGCGGCATACGGAATGAAAGGGACGGAAGATATTCCACCATACGAAAATTTAATCATAGATATAGAACTGAAATAGATGAAAAAAATTATTTTTGTAGGTCTTGTCGGTATGGCCTTTGCTTTTGCTGGCTGTACGCAAAATACCTATGCTCATTTGCGTGATCAAGAAGACAAGTTGATTGCCAATTATCTTCGCCGTAACAATCTTACGATATTGGAGGAAGAGCCTTCAGCCAATCATATATGGGGAGAAAAGGAATATTATAAAGTACACGGGTACGACAATTTCTACTTCCATCTGATTGAGCGCGGTGATTCCGTCCGCGTTGATTCCGTCAGTCCCACTCAAAACGACACGGTGGACTTGGCGATTGTTGCTAATGATTTGATCATTCTGCGATATAAACGGTTTGGCTTGACGGAAAATGCCGATACACTCAGTTATTGGACAACACTCGATCAGGCTTTTCCTGTGGAATTCCATTATGGTAATACCAGTGAGTGCGAGGCTGTAGCATGGCATTTGGCAGTCAAACTGATGAAGTATCCGGATTCTCAATGCGAGATTATTGTGCCTAGCAAATTGGGTTTCAGCAATGAGCAGAGTACGGTAACGCCATATGTATATATTTTGAAAATCAAAGTAAAACAATAATATGAGTTTAGTTAAAAGTATTTCCGGTATCCGCGGTACTATCGGTGGTCCTGTAGGCGAAGGCTTGAACCCTGTGGATATCGTTCGTTTTACGGCGGCTTATGCTACGCAACGTCGCGCAGCGCTGCCGAATAACAATGTGATTGTAGTGGGTCGTGATGCCCGTTTGAGTGGTCATATGGTGGAGCAAATTGTATGCGGCACGCTGATGGGCATGGGGTATGATGTTGTGAATATCGGTTTGGCTACAACGCCGACCACAGAGTTGGCTGTTACGGGAGAGAAGGCAGCGGGTGGTATTATTCTTACCGCCAGTCATAATCCCAAGCAGTGGAACGCGCTCAAACTACTGAACGAGCATGGTGAGTTTCTCAATGATGCCGAAGGAAAAGGCGTGTTGGCTATCGCAGAGAAAGAGGATTTTACCTTTGCGGAAGTGGATGATCTGGGTCACATGACGAGCAAAGACTATTTGCCGTACCATGTGGAGCAGGTATTAAAACTAAAGCTAGTGGATGTAGAGGCTATCCAAAAACGCAATTTCACAGTTGCCATCGATTGCGTCAATTCTGTGGGCGGACTGGCTATACCGGCTATTCTGCGAGCTGTAGGTGTGAAGAATATCATTGAGTTGAACTGCACTCCGAATGGTCATTTTCCGCATAATCCGGAACCGCTGCCGCAACACTTGACCCAGATAAGCGATTTGCTGAAGAGCGGCAAGGCGGATGTGGGTTTTGTTGTTGATCCGGATGTGGATCGATTGGCCATTATCTGTGAGAACGGCGATATGTTCGGCGAGGAGTATACGCTTGTAAGTGTAGCGGATTATATCTTACGCCATACACCCGGTAACACGGTCAGCAATATGTCTTCTACGCGCGCGCTGAGTGACGTGACGAAGGCGCATGGCGGTGTGTACAGCGCGAGTGCTGTAGGAGAAGTGAATGTGGTGGCAGAGATGAAGCGCGTGAATGCCGTTATCGGCGGCGAAGGTAATGGCGGTGTTATCTATCCGGAGTGCCATTACGGTCGTGATGCGCTGGTGGGTATAGCACTCTTCCTCACTCATCTGGCGCACCTGGATATGAAAGTGAGCGAACTGCGCCGCACATTGCCGGACTATTGCATCAGCAAGAATCGTATTGATTTGACACCGAATACCGATGTGGATGCTATCCTTGCGCGCGTAAAAGAACTATATAAGAACGAGCGTGTCAATGACCGTGACGGTGTGAAGATTGATTTTGCGGACGGCTGGGTTCATCTGCGCAAATCCAATACGGAACCCATCATCCGCGTCTATTCGGAAGCGGCCACAATGGAGCAAGCCAATGCGTTGGCGCAAAAAGTAATGGCGGTAATACGATGAACATAGTTGTTATAAATGACGACGGTTGGGGAACCGCAGGAATTCGTCTGTTGGCAAAAGAGATGACCAAACTGGGTCGTGTGACGGTAGTGGCTCCCGATGGTCCGCGTAGCGGAAAAGGCGCTTCCATCAGCGTGGAGACGCCGATTTATATGCGTCGTATCGAGGAACACGACCTGAATGGAGCAGAGGTGTACATTACCAATGGTACCCCGGCGGATTGCGTGAAGATTGCCCGCGAGGAACTGTTTCCCGATAAACCGATTGATTTGCTCGTTTCCGGAATCAACCATGGCAGTAATGCGGCTATTAATGCCATGTATTCGGGTACGATTGGCGCGTGTCTCGTGGCCGCGGAGAAGGGCATTCCGGCAATCGGATGGTCCATCAACAGCCATGCGATGGATGTTGATTTGCATTGGTTGCAACCTTTCTTGGTAGAAGTGACGAAGCACCTGTTTGATGAAGGAATAGCACCGCGTACGTGCTTTAATATCAATGCGCCGATAGGTGAGATAGAAGGTATTCGTTGGACGCGGCAGTGTATCGGACATTGGGCGCATGAGTTGGCGCCTATCGAGGAGAAATTACCGGAAGGAGTACTGAAAGGATGGAAACTAGCGGGCGAGTTTGTGAATGACGAACCTTCTGCAACGGATACGGATATTTGGGCGATGGATCATCAGTTACTGGCCATCACGCCGCTGAGTATTGATTGGACGCACTATGGATCGCTTTGATCGCTATTGGATAGGTGTTCTGGTCGGACTCATCTTGCCGGCTATCTTCGGAGTGACTTACATCGAGGTGATGAACCTGTGGTATCCATTGCAGACGCTGCAGTTTGAGGCCGGAGGAGTGCTGAGTAAACTGCTGTTAGTCAGCGTGTTCCCGGACTTGGCGCTTATCTTCGTTTTCTATACAACGGATACCTGGCGTCTGTCGAAAGGCGTCCTTATCGGAGCAATGCCGTATATATTGGCGGCACTTATAGTTTCGATGTGATGATGGCTGCGGCAGTTGCAGAGGCGGGTTGAGGACCCAAGAGAGAAGAGATGTTTTGGTAAGACGCAAGCATCTCTTTTTTGTATGCCTTATCCGTTAGTATGCGCGATAGTTCAGTAGCGACCTTGTCTGCCGTGAAGTCGTTGGCCACGCATTCTTTGATGACCTCTTTGCCTGCGATGAGGTTCACCAATGTGAAATAAGGAATCGAGAAAACGAGGGGTTGTGCCCATCGCAAAAATCCGAGCAGTCGAGAGCACGCCAAGTGGTAAACGGCTACTTGCGGGCAACCCAATAACGCCGTTTCCAGGGTAGCGGTACCGGAATTGACAATCGCCGCTGTGGCTTGGTGGACGGTGCTGTAAGTATCACGCGTCAGTCGCTCGCCGTGCTGCAAATACGGAGTATAGAAATCATTGTTGATAGCCGGTGCAGCGCAGACTATAAGCTGATAATCCGGAAAACGTCTGGCGGCCTCCAACATACGTGGCAGGCAATGACTCACTTCGTTGGGACGCGAACCCGGCAGTAGCGCAATCGTCTGTGTTTTGTCAGTGGTATGGTCTGTGTGCTGTACTTCGGCAATCTCTTCCGCGGTCGGATTCCCCACATAAGTACACGTATAGCCGTAGCGGGCATAGAAATCCGGTTCAAAAGGCAGAATGCCCAGTACGCGATCGCAGAGACGGGCGATGGTATGAATGCGCCAACGCTTCCATGCCCATACTTTCGGCGGAATATAATAGTATATCTTGGTGTGTGGCAAATGGCGGCGGCAGAAGGCAGCTATCTTCAGATTGAAAGACGGATAATCGATGAGGATCAATGCATCCGGTTGCTCTGCCAGCAATGCTTCGTGCGCAATGCGGAAGTTCTGCCTCACCTGTCCTATATTGCGCAGCACGGTCACAAAGCCCATAAATGCCATATGCGAGATATGCCGATAGAGACGACACCCGGCAGCGACCATTTGGTCACCGCCGAGTCCCGCACATTGTGCTTTCGGGTCACGCTGCTTGATTTGCGCAATCAGCGCTGCGGCGTGCATATCTCCCGAAACCTCTCCGGCTATCAGAAAATACTTCGCCATGCGCCGTTATTCAGGGAACATCACCACTTCAAACACATTGCCGGAAGATACCAGTTTCTTCAGCGTGTTCTGTACCGTTTCACCCGTGATGGCTTCTACGGCAGGCTTGTAATCGTGAATGTTATTGTCGCCGTACATATAGTACATGTAGAGCGACTGACGCCAGTAGGAGTTCTTCTCCAGGTCTTCCTGGTAGTCTTTCAGCATTGACTCTTTCTCTTTCTGCAGGTCGCTTGCCAACGGACCGTTATCAATGATGGTCTGCACTTCCTCATGGATGATCTCCATCAGTCGTGCCTGCTTGTTCGGATCGGTATCGAATTGCATAATCAGCCCTGCGTAGGGTGTAGGAGCTGCCATCATGTAGCCGTATGTTCCTACGCCATACGAACCGCCTTCGCGCTCACGGATGGACTCCAGATAACGCGTGCTTAGAATCCGACCGATGATCTCCATATTCAGGTCATTCGCCATCGTGTACGGCATATCGTATGAGGTGTACTGAATGCGGTTGGACGCTGTGGTTGTCTCCATCGAACGGCTGAAATAGTTCTTCTGTTTGCCGAGCGTTACGGTGATATGGTGGTTAACAATCTCCTCTCGGCTCTTTTTCGTCTTCAGACCGCCAAGCCATTGGCATATCATAGCTTCCACTTGCGGGTCCTCCGGATTGATATTGCCTACGAATACAAACGTGAAATCTGCCGGATTGGCAAACCGCGCTTTATATACCGCCAGGGCTTTGTCCAGATTAGCGCGCTTAAGCATCGTGGTGTCGAAGAGGATTGTACGCTCCGAGTGGTTGGTGCTCATCACCTGAATCGAATCATAGAAAGTGGTCTTGGGGTTCTTGTCGCGGTTAATCAACTGATTCCGCAGCAGTGCCATCAAAGTTTCATAGGCCTGTTCGTCGCGACGCGGAGCCGTGAAATAGAGATAGGTCAGTTGTAACATCGTCTCCAGATCTTTGATGCTGGAAGAGCCGTGAATACGCTCTACGTTCTCCGATATCTCCGGTTTTACGGACACCGTTTTGCCCGCCAGTGCTTTCTCCAACTGGGTGGCATTGAAACGACCGATACCCGCATATTCGATGATATAGGTTGCCACTTCTGCGGACGGCAGGTCTTCTGTCTTCACTTGCGAAAGACCGCCTTTGGAGAATGCCTGCATCAAGATCTCGTCTGCTTTGAACTCCGTCGGATGGAAGACCACTTTGATGCCATTGCTCAGCACCCATTCCGTGGACTCGATATCTTCGTTGCGTTTGATACTTTTGATTTTTCCTTTGCGCGGGGCTTTCTTAACCAGCTCGGAGTCAATCGTCTCCTCTTCCGGCGCCTCGATAGCCAACTCACTCTGACCCGTCAACGCGGCCAGAATAGTTTCCTCGGTTGGGATGTTCACTCCCTCTTTCTGTGGACCGGAGATAGCTACAGTCGGGTTAGGATGAATCAGTGCTTTCGCAACGTTATTCACCGTTTCCAAGGAAACCATCGGCAATACGGCTTGCACAAACTCATATTCCCATTGTGCGCCGGGCATCGACTCGCCGTCCTCGAAATGACGGATGCACTCGCGCGCCAAAGCGATGTTCTTGCGGGTGTTGCGCTCATTGAAGTATTTCTCCATTGAGTTTTGTTTCTCGCTCTTCACGCGCTCCAACTCGGCACTCGTGAAACCGTAACGATGCATCTTCTCCAATTGGAAAATCAGGTCATTGAATGCTTCTGTCTCACGTCCCTCTTTCGGAATAGCTATGCCGTAAAAAGCGTCCATTTTTTTCGCTGCCTCGCCATAATAACACCCTGCACCGGTAAACGAAGCTTTTGGATCAAGCGCCAGTTCCGAGAAACGGTTGTCCAGCATGTTGCAAGCCAACTCGCGCACCAACTTAAGCATGTATTCCTGCGCTGTGCCCTGCAATGCTTCCGGCAGTTGGTCAAACTTATACTCCAGCGTGATGCGGCTGCCTTCCGCTTCCGGATCCGTCACGATAGCTACCAAAGGCTTATCGTTGTGATTGACGGTATAGAGAGGCCGCTCGCCGAAGTTCTTACGACGCGGCACTTCTGCCCACAGTGCTTTTATCTTCGCTTCAATGCTATCCACGTTAATATCACCTACTACGATGATAGCCTGGTTGTCCGGACCGTACCATTTATGATAGTAGTCGCGCAGCGCCTGGTATTCGAAGTTATTGATAACGGCAGTATCGCCGATCACGTCGCGCTTTGCATACTGCGTGCCGGGATACATCTTTGCTTGCATCTGCGTCCAAATACGACGACTGGCAGTACGGCGTGTGCGCCACTCTTCCAAGATCACACCGCGCTCGGCGTCAATCTCTTCCGGCAGCAGTGACAAGGCACAACTCCAGTCGTGCATCACCAGCAACGCACTATCGATGATTCCTTCGCGATAAGTAGGCACGTCACTCAAACGGTAAACGGTCTCGTCAATGGATGTGTAGGCATTGATGTTTCCGCCGAAGTTCACACCGATGGATTCGAAATAATTAATGATTCCCTTGCCCTCAAAATGCTCCGTTCCGTTGAAAGCCATATGCTCCAGGAAATGCGCCAGACCGTTCTGATGGTCCTCTTCCAGAATAGCGCCCACAGCCTGCGCGATATGGAATTCGCAACGTTGTTTGGGTTGCTCGTTGTGACGGATGTAATAGGTCAATCCGTTGTCTAACTTGCCGTAACGGACCTCCGGGTCTATCGGCAGTTTCTCCGGCGCTTCTTGCGCCCACACCATTGTTGCTGCGCACAGCAGCATCAAGTTAAGCAGTAGTTTTCTCATTATCGTCTTTCTTTTTACGTGTTCTTTTCTTGGGTTTCTCCGCTTCTGCGAGTGCGGCATTCTCTTCTAGCAACTCGTCGCCGCGGCTCTTCCATGGTCTCGGACCGAGGATGCTCGCCACATCTTCGCTGGTGATCACCTCGCGCTCTATAAGCAGTTGTGCCAACTGATGATGACCGTCTGCGTGCTCCGTCAGTATCTGTTTGGCACGAGCCATCTGGTCCGCAATGATGCGTTTTGTCTCTTCATCAATCAGTTTCGCTGTTTCCTCCGAATAAGGCTTCACAAAGCCGTAGTCATAGCGACCCGTGGAGTCATAGAAACTGACATCTTTGAGTTTGTCACTCATACCATAGAATGCCACCATCGAGTATGCCTGTTTGGTAGCGCGCTCCAAGTCGTTGAGCGCACCGGTGGATGTCTGCTCCAGGAACAGTTGCTCGGCAGCACGGCCGCCCAACAGCGAACAGAGTTCGTCCAAAATATGCTCTTCGTTGGTTAGCTGACGTTCTTCCGGCAGATACCATGCAGCACCTAACGCTACGCCGCGCGGCACGATTGTTACTTTCACTAACGGATTTGCCCAACGCAGCATCCAACTGATGGTCGCGTGACCTGCTTCGTGATAGGCGATGGACTTCTTTTCCTCGTCGGTCATGATCTTGTTCTTGCGCTCCAAACCACCTACGATTCTATCCACGGCGTCCATGAAATCCTGTTTGGTCACTTTCTTTCGTCCGCCGCGAGCAGCTATCAATGCCGCCTCGTTACATACGTTTGCTATGTCCGCACCTGAGAATCCTGGAGTCTGTTTGCTCAAAAAGTCCACATCTACACTATCATCCAGTTTGATTGGGCGCAGGTGCACTTGGAATATCTCCTTGCGTTCCTGCAAGTCCGGCAACTCGACATGTATCTGTCTGTCAAAACGCCCTGCACGCAGCAGCGCTGCGTCTAGCACATCGGCGCGGTTAGTAGCTGCGAGGATGATAACACCGCTATTGGTGCCGAATCCGTCCATCTCCGTCAGCAACTGGTTCAGCGTGCTCTCGCGCTCGTCGTTACCGCCGGTCATCACACTCTTGCCTCGCGCCCGACCGATGGCATCTATCTCATCGATGAAGATGATGGCAGGCGCTTTCTCTTTTGCTTGACGGAAAAGATCGCGCACACGACTTGCACCAACGCCCACGAACATCTCCACGAAATCACTACCCGACATCGAGAAGAACGGCACGTCCGCTTCGCCTGCTACAGCTTTCGCCAGCAACGTCTTACCGGTTCCCGGAGGACCTACCAGCAATGCGCCTTTCGGTATCTTAGCGCCTATCTCCGTGTATTTCTTCGGATTCTTCAGGAACTCCACGATCTCCTGCACTTCCTGTTTGGCGCCGTAAAGACCCGCTACGTCTTGGAATGTCACTTTGTCCTTTTTATCCTTGTCAAACAGTTGTGCCTGCGCCTTGCCTACACCGAAGATTCCGCCGATACCGCCGGAACTGCCGACGCCGCGACTCATATACACAAAGAACAATATGATGAGCACGAACGGAAGCACGTTCACCAGTATCAGATACCAGTAGTCATGCGATTTGCTGAACGTCACGTCTATCGCCGCTTGTCCCTCCGCCTTACGGTTCGCATTCACGCCGTCCATGAACTTCGAGAACTCCTCAACGGATGGTACTTGCGTGCGGAGAATGCCTTTCGCACGCTCGCCGTCACCTTGTGTTCCGAAGACCAAGGTATAACTCTGAGGTTTTACATGTGCTTTTGCTTGTAAGTCGTCCGTCACATCGATCTTATCAATTGCGCCGGCTTCCACATAAGCCGTCAACTTGGTATAACTCAATGACTTGCTTGACCCGCCATCCTCTTTGTTGCCAAAGAAATAATATCCCAGCAATACGAATGCCAGGGTATAAAACAAGAAGCTGAGCCATCTCCGTGGCTTGCCGGGTTGCTGTCCTTTACGCTGCGGCTGCTGCCGCTTGTTGTTTTCTGCCATAATTACAATAATTCAGGAAGTTCTGTGACCTTTCCGTCCGCCCACAGATGCTCTATGTCATAGAATGCCCGCGGTTCACGCTGCATCACATGGACAAAAATCGTGCCGTAGTCCAATGCTATCCATTCTGCATTCTCCTGCCCCGCCACGCTCAACGGATGCACATGTGTCTCGGTGCGCACGATATCATCTATCTCGTCCGCTATCGCCGATACCTGCGTGTTACTCTGCCCCTCGCAGATGATCATCATCTCCACCGGTGCTTCTTTAATCTTCCGCAAGTCAATCGTCACGATGCGCTGTCCCTTGCGATTTCGGATACCTTCAATAATGGTATCCATCAATTTCTTTGTCGTTATCTCTTTCATTTTTAAAAACCTTTGCGGCTGCAAAGGTACTACAAAAAAATGACATACGCAAGGGTTTGTGTATTTTTACACAAAAAAAGAGCCGCTCAGTGTGAGCGACTCTCAAAAATTATAAGGAATAAATACAACATTGTGCTCTCGATGAAAGTGCGATATGCCTCCGATGAGAGCTCGTTAGGAATTTAGAACATTCTACTTGATCAGTTTTCCTTGGGCATCGTAGGTATGCTCGCCGCGGAGGATGAGGACTTGACCATCACGGAGGACCTTTTGCATATTCTCGTTGGACTCCGTTTGGTCAACACCTTGCGAGGAAGGCATGGTGAAATCTATGGACTTTGTGAAAAGAACAGAATCATCATTCTTCTTGGCCGTTATTGTATAGGTGTATTTAGCACCCGCCTCTAAGCCTTCAACTTTATATCTCCATCCTTTGGCAGTTTGCGTAGCGGCAGGAGTTTGACGGCTTTCTCCATTGCGGGAAGGCATGTAATATCTTTTGGAAATGAGTAAACCGTTTTCATCGAACTCAAGTGTACAGATCAATTCGCCGTTTTTCTTGATGTCAATCGTATAGACAACTGCATTCTCAACTGCAGGCCACTCTAATATAACACTATTATCCTCTGACGGAGTCGCAGTCACATTAGATGTCGCAGTTTCGTCTGCGCATGAAACGGGTAAAATATATCCAAAGGCGTCCCAATGGGATGCTGTTTTGTATAACTCAATACTTTGAGCCGGCACATACAATGGTATATAAAAACGAGTCTCATCAAAAACTGAATTGTCTTTTGGCACTGGAGGTGTACTTGCCAAACATGTCACAGAGGTTAAACTCGTGCAAAACATAAAAGCATAATACCCCAAACTAGTTACGCTATTGCCAATTACCACAGAGTTTAAACCGCCGCAACTTTCAAAAGCACGGTCTCCAATGCTTTTGACGCTATTGGGGATCGTCACAGATCTCACCGACATGTGATAGCAGATATCTTCCGGAATCTCCTCTACACCATTTCCAAAAACAAAGGAAGTTACTTGAGTTCCAAAATGATAGCAATTGCAATTTTTAGCATTCCATACCACGGAAGTAAAGTTGCCTCCTTTGAAAGCATCTTGTCCAATACTTTTGAGGCTGTAGGGAATAGTTATAGAAGTCATCAAACCGGTACTCTCTTTAAATGCTTCATCCCCAATGCTTTCAACCGAATTCTCCAAGGTGAGAGAGGTTAAACTAGAGCATCCGCCGAAAGCAGACCGACCGATATTCGTGGCGCCGACAACTACTGAGGTTAAACCTGTACAGTTAAGGAAGGCCTCAGTTTTGATACTTGTAACATTATTGGGGATTTCGATAGAGGTCAAACCTGTGCAGCCTTTAAAAGCCCCCTTTTCAATGCTTTCAACCGAATTTCCAATCGCTACAGAGGTTAAACTATTGCAACCATAGAAAGCATACTCTCCAATGCTTGTGACGCTATTGCCAATAGTCACAGAGGTCAAACTGCGGCAATGATAGAAAGCATGCCCTCCAATGCTTGTGACGCTATTGGGAATTTCAATAGAGGTCAATCCAGTGCAACCCCAGAAAGCCTCCTCACCAATACTTGTGACGCTATTGGGAATTTCAATAGAGGTCAATCCAGTGCAACTAGCGAAAGCAGAAACTCCTATGCATTCAACGGAATTCTCAATAGTCACTGAGGTCAATCCGCTGCAACCAGAGAAAGTGAGCCGCCCCGTGTTTTTGGCGCCGATAATAACAGAGGTCAAACCATAACAATAACAGAAAGCCCAATCTCCAATGCTTGTGACGCTATTGGGAATTGTCACAGAGACCAAACTGCTGTCGTTCTCGAAAGCCTGCTTTCCAATGCTTTCAACCGAATTTTCCAGAGTCAGAGAGGTCAAACCGGTACAATCTTTGAATGCATAATCTCCTATACTAGTGACGCCAATGATAACAGAAGTTAAACTTCTGCAACCATAGAAAGCATGGTCTCCAATGCTTGTGACACTATTGGGAATTTCAATAGAGGTCAAACTAGCGCAACTATAGAAAGCACTATTTCCAATGCTTGTGACGCTATTTCCTATCGTCACAGAGGTCATACCGTAGCAATAAGCGAAAGCATTTTCTCCAATGCTTGTGACGCTATTGGGAATAGTTACTGAAGTTAAATCACGGCATTCATAGAAAGCATTTTCCCCAACGCTTGTGACGTTATATGTTTCAGAATTATAAGTTATTGAAGCAGGAATAACTACTGCGCCGGAATATTCATTTGAATAGGTACTAGGCTTACTTCCACGATATGTAACCGAAGCCGTTTTAGTACTACTATCAAAATCGTACCAGATTCCGTCCACTTGTGTGTTAGAGGCTAAAATTGTTCCTGCGCTTGCAACAAGCGCGAGGAAAAGTGTAAAGATTTTTGTTTTCATAATGATTAAGAATTTAAATTGTTACTATATGCGATTGCGTAATTTGCTTACTTTAAAAGAATAGTTCTGCGCTATACACCTCCAACAGCGCATCTCCTCCTTCGGCATATTTCTGCCTAAATAAACAGCAGAAATATTGACATCCATAAATGCATCATTTTGATTATCATTAACTTTTTTCATAAAACGAATTTCTTCTTCCTTTTCGTATTCTTCTTTTCTACTACGTTTCCTTTTGTGCAATAAAGCAAATTGAACCTGCTCATTCAAACTAAGTCCTTCAAAAACATTTTTGACACTGACAGGCAATCCGTCAACGTACTTTACTTTGTTAATAGATACAGTCGAATCATTGCAAGTAAACGCAATACACAAACCCATTCCATCTTGCGCAAATCTACTCCACATATACTGATTATACAATTTGTTTGAGGCGCATCCTATCATATAAGTTTTTTTCTCACGTTTCAATCTTGCCCTAAAAATATCATCTAAAGGTTTATCTAGAAGAAAATGACCTTCCTTCTTATCATTAATTCCGCTTACTTTCGTGTACGGACACATGTAGATTTTTTGTGTAATGAGTGCTTGCCTACAATATTTTCGTTTTTTGTTGGACGAAAGGTTGTAAAATTTATAATATGTCTTCATTGTATTATGCCCTAAATTCGTGACGGGCGCAACTTAAAATGGTTAAGTGTTATTGTTGAACGTATATACACATAAAAAGCGTAGACCTCGTGTTGCTTACTCACAACTTGAGGTCTTCGCATTACCTTAATAGTCAAATAAACAACAGGAAACCTACGCCGATATGACAAACTGCTCCGCCGGAAATGGCAAAGCAGGTGTTCTGTCACACCCATAGGCATCTATTGCTCACTTTGATTTTGACTATTAATTCTGAAAGTTGCGAAGTTTCAAGTTGTCAAACACAAAGCGTCAATAAACGCTATCAATATGTTCAAACCTACCCATTACGAAGAGACACATCCCTCCAGCGTAGATTTTCGGCTGCAAAATTACAAATAATTTTTGATATGTGCAAATAAAAGTGCAAAAAAGCCGCTCAATATGAGCGACTTCCTTGTACATTGTATATTTTTCCGTTGTACATCAGATAGAGTTGTCCGTCACGGATGAACTTTGTAGCCTCTCCCGACCTCCCCTGAAGGGAAGGGGATTCAATATCCTCAGGATCAGGATCTGTAGGGTCAGTTGGATCTGTCGGGTCCGGATCTTCTGGATTAGGGTCATCCGGCATCTCTCCGCTATGCGCATTACCAACCATCCGAATGGATGCTAAACCGCCGTCGCCGCTGCTCTGCGCAGAAGCGATGGTCAGCATAAAGGGTGCATCCTGCTTCACGGCGAGGGTTACGCCTGCTTTCACGAACTTGGTCTTGGAGCCGAACTCCACGCCATTGATATAGAAACGGACGTTACGCTCATTATTGCCGCCGGCTTTCAAAATGACGGTATCGCATGCCGGTAAAAAGAGTTCCACATGTGTCTTGCCGGCTATCTCGCGGCTGTAGTCATCGTCGGTCTTGGAGAACTTCCATTTCTTGGTGCTGTCCCATCCGTAAGCACTCTTTATCCAACTGCCTTCTGAGCCGTCAAACACCATTTCTTTGTCCGTAAAGGCGACCGGCATAACAGCTTTGATTTCCATCGTATAGGTGTCTGCTGTGCCTTTGAGCGGCGTGACGGTCACGTTGTTATCAGTCTGCAGCCATGTAGCACCTTCGCTCAGCAGGTAACTCTTCACGGTCGGAGCCGTCTGTCCTGCCAGATACCAACCGCGGATGATTGTCTCGCCTTCGTTGATATAAGCGCTGTAACTATTGGATAAGATGACCTCATGAATCTCTTTCAGCGTGGAGTCAATCGCCGTCTCTTCCGGGTCAGTAGGATCAGTAGGGTCCGGATCTTCGGGCGTGGACGAACCACCGCCGCGCACGTACTTATAGATAGGTGTATCTTTCTTGCTGTCGCTGGTAGTATAGAAGGTGTCCGAATCAGCCCATGCCAACGATTCGCCCTGTTCCTCTTTCTTGTACGCCGCCACCTGCACAGGACGCCGTTTGGCGGTCTCGCTGAGGCTTTCCGAACCTTGGCGTTCCCATAGCAACACGTATTTCTGATTCTTGACGGCCATCCATTTGCCGTCCGGCGTGATATCGCCGCCACAGCATAGTTCAAAAGCCGAACCGGTACCCAAATCGCACACTTTGGTCAGCATCTGCAAATTGGTGCCGTAGTCGGTCTTGAAAGGCAGTTTGAACAATGCGCAAGGATCACCTTCTACTTTATCAACAATGTATAGCATTTGCTCCACATTGTCATACATCAGAGTCTCTGTGTTATGCGCCTTGCCGTCAGGATAGCCGAAACGGATATAACTCACGTTCATCGTCTGTGTGCCGCTTGCAATAGCAGGCTCTTCGAAGAAATAGATGTAATACTGGTCCTTATACTCCAATTCGTTGTCGCCGATAGCGCCGAGGAACACGTAGTTCTTGCCGCCGTAGATACCCGTGGCGATATCTTCCCAGTCGTCGCGGTCGGAACTGCCGCTGTTGATATTCAGCGTCATCGTCAACGTGCCGTCCGGCTTGATAGCGACTAACCGGCGGTTCTCGTCAAGGTTCTCGTCGCCATGAGCCCAGAGATAACCTGCAGTGGTGCGCGAACAAGCCATTCCACTCGTCTCTTTCATCGTCTTCTTGCCCATCGTACCGCATTCGGTGCGTGTGAACTCGTTGTTTAGTTCCAGGGAAGTGCCATCGTAATTGATGCCGCTTGCCGACCATACTGTAGAGGCGATCAATAGCCCCAATGCAGCTGTACAAACTCTTTTTTTCATGATAGATATATATTTATATTTTTGCTTTTCGTGCGAAGTCAAATAATGCTTTCGGCAAGTGGCAGTAGCCGTCGGGATGTTTGTCCAAATAGTCCTGATGGAACTCATCCGCGGGATAGAAATTCTGCAAGGGCAGTTTCTCCACCACTAGAGGCTGCGTGTACTTGCTCTGTTCTTCCGCATAGACTTGGGTAATTGTCGACAGGTCTGCCTCATCCGTATAATAGATGCCTGTGCGGTAGCGAGTGCCCTCATCGTGGCCTTGTTTGTTCAGGCTGAGCGGGTCGATGGCGACAAAGAACATCCGTAGCAAGAATGCCAGACTTACCTTGTCCGAGTCATACATCACATGCACGGTCTCGGCATAGCCGGTAGTGTCGGTATAAACCTGCTCGTAAGTCGGGTTCTCGGTCTGCCCGTTAGCAAAACCCACTTCGGTCTCAACGACTCCGACTACCTGTTTGAAGAAATGCTCCGTGCCCCAGAAGCACCCTCCTGCTAAATATATGTGTTTGAGCATCATTTTGTCCGCTGGGCTTTCCGCTTTACAACATCGTTTTTTTTATACTAATTGATTCAGTTGATCATCTCTAATAATCTTTGGAGCAGACTTGCCTGCCAATACCAGTATCTTTTTACCGTCGCGGTAGATGTGTAACTGCCGCGAACGAACTACGGCCGTTAATGTCGGATTGGTTTCAATCTGCTCACGGATGGCTTGATATTCGCCTTCAAACAACTTTCGCTGCAAGTGGCTGCACATGTTTGTGGTGTCGATTATCATATTATTTAACTCCTGAAATATCAGTTATTCGTTTGGCTACCTCGTCGGGATGGTCGACAAGCAGTTGCCCATGATTCATACCATCAAAGATCTGCACTTGTGCATTTGGGTACAAAGTCAGCAAATGTTTAGCCTGCGGTTTGGCGACAAAGGCTTCTTTGGTACCATACCAGAAATGAATATCTTTCCCCGATATACTCTTTAACTTGTTGGTATAGACGGATTTATAGCCGTCTAATACGGCTTGTTTGCCGCCATATGGCCAAGTCTTTCGGCATTCGTCTAATAGTACATCGAAATAGTGCGAGTGGAAGATGAACTTCCAAAATCCCGTCCAATGGTAGCACGTCCATACATTAGCGGCTTGGTAGTAGCGTAGCGGATTGACAAGCCAATTCGGCAATGGTAATAACGGCGCTGCATCCAAGATCGCATGGTCGATCACTATCTCATTTCGCTCCAATATACGCGAGAGAATCTTTCCGCCGAGCGACAATCCATACGCACAATCGAGACGGCCGTTGTAGTTGACTTTGATACACTCAATCACTTGTGCCGCTTGGTCGTCTACAGACGTGAAACGAGTATGTTTGCCCAATGTAAAACCGTCCACTTCGGCGGCAATGATACGGAACTTGTCTTCCATCAACCGGATAAGCGGAAGGAAGATCTCATATGACACTCCCAAGCCGGGAATGAGTAATAATGTCGGGGCTTTTTCGTTGCCAAAAATCTGGAAGTTCATATCACGTTTTTTATTCTTTGTTCAACTCTCTCCAGCCATTAGGTAGCGAAACGTTTTCCATCTCGCAGGCGGCTTTGAACAAGGGTGCTATCGCTTCGTTGGTAAAGCCTGCTATACCACAACCGATACGGGTGACACGGAAGAGCAGTTCGGGATGTTGTCTCGCGTACTCAATAAACTCATCCACATACGGACGGATGGTATCAACGCCGCCTTGCATGGTCGGGATGGCATAGCATTGTCCGGTTCTCCCGACACCAACTCCCATTTCTGCGCCAAACAGCATGTGCGCCATGCGCGCTGCACCTCCGCCATGCATTCCGGCAAGGTTGCTACCAAACACGAAAATCTCATTCGGTTTGAGACTCGTGATATATTCCGGTGTGACTCGTAGTGTCATAAACTTTCTTTGAGTATCTCTTTGATATCTTCAGGTTTGAGATCGAGATAACCGGCAGGGAAGATCTCCGTTGTAGAAACGATATCATCAATCATCTCGGGTGTCGCACCGATTTCTGTAATGGTGAGCGGAAGACCAATCTCCATCATCCATTTCTTGAGAGCCTCAAGTCCTTCTTCGGCCGTCTGTACGCCCCATACATTGCGGGCGAAACGCTCGAACTTAGCTCTACCTTTCTTCATCGCACGGCGGTAATACGCCATCGAACAAGCTGCCAAGCAATAACCATGCGGCGCATGAGTCCAAGCACCTAACGAATGACCAATCATATGCACCATCCAGTCTTCCGACTTGCCGCATTTGATAAGGGTGTTCAACGCCCAGGTAGCGGTCCACATGATGTTACTCCGCGCCTCGTAATTCTGCGGGTCTTTAACTGCTGCCCGCGAAGCGACGATGAGACCGCGCATCAGTCCCTCGGAGATATAATCGCTCGTGTTATCATCGAAATCGGAGAAGTATTGCTCAAAAATATGATTCATAATATCATAGATACCGGCTTTCATCTGTTCGAGCGGCACGGTCATCGTATAACGCGGATTTAGTATCGAAAACTTAGGCATTAGACGACTATCGAACACATGCCCAGTTTTGAAATTACTTGCCGCATCTGTTATCACACATCCGCCGTTCATCTCAGAGCCTGTGCCTGCCATCGTTAGAATGCAACCTACGGGCAGAATGCGTTGCTCTGCGCTCGGTTGATGACCTTCGAGCCAGAACTCTTTCCAGTAGTCGCCATCAAAGAAGACGGAAGCCGCTACTCCTTTGGAGTAATCGCAGACACTACCGCCTCCGAGAGCCAGAATCCAATCCACCTTATTGTCTCGCGCGAAACGCACACCTTCGTGAAGTTTCTCAAGCGTCGGGTTGGACATTACGCCCGGGTTCTCGATGATAGTCTTTCCGCCTTCACGCAGGATGGTGACGACTGCGTCGTAGATGCCGTTGCGTTTGACGCTACCGCTACCGTAGTTGAGTAACACGCGCTCACCGAAGTTCTTTAACTCATCTTTGAGGTAGTTCAAAGACTCTTCTCCGAAATACAATTTCGTCGGGTTGTAATACTTAAAATTGCCTTGCATAGTTATTTTACTGTTTCAATATTCCTTCCTCTTGCATCCATCGGATATGGTCTGCGATTGTCTCTTTGTACGGACGGGTGTGGTAACCGAGTTCTTTTTGCGCCTTTGTAGCGTCAAAGCAGTTATTGCGCGCTACGTTGATAAGGTAAAAAGTGGTCAGTATCGGCTTTCTGCCTGTCAGTTTGGCGAGACGCTCCATGATCTTGACTCCTATCATCACCACGGGAAGCGGGAAGAAGATCCGTATCTTTCTGCCACCTGCAGCACCGAGCGCCATGTTGCTGAACTGTTTGAAGGAAACAGGTTTGTTCGCCAGTATATAACATTCTCCGTCACGCCCTTTCTCCGCCGCGCTAATCAGACTCGCCGCCAGATCGCGCACGTCGCACAGGTTGAAGTCGCACTCCAGTCCCATGCGCAACTCTCCCCGTACTATCCGCGCAAGGGTCTGTGTTATCTCGCCACGCGCATAGTCGCCGGGACCCATGATGGCACTTGGATGCACAATGCTGGCATGCAGCCCTTGCTCGCGACAGGCATCCAAAACGGCTTGGCTCGCCAACGCTTTGCTCTGCGAATAGCAACCCGGCACCAACGATGCGTCGAAATGGTCAATCTCTTTGATGGCCGTTCCGCGAGGCTGGTCCGGAATAGCACCCGTACTGGAACAATAGACCATACGCTTGATACCCGGAGAGGTCAAACATAACTCGATGATGTTTCGCGTACCGCCTACGTTGACATCCATCACTTTTTGACTCCAGTCGGGATTACTGGTTACGATGCTCGCTATATGCAATACGTACGCCTCTGCACCTTTCGGCAAGCGAAAAAACGGCTCCAGACTCGCTTTCTGCGTCAGGTCGCCTTCATAGATCTCTACTTCAACCGGCAGATATTTCCGTGCAGGGTCATTGGTAAGAATGAACGCACGCACTTTCGCGCCCTGCCGGACAAGTTGTTTGGTCACCGTCAGCCCCAGGTATCCCGCAGCGCCTGTGACTAAGTAATATGTTTCCTTTTTCAGTTCGACACGTTCCATTTGTCATCCTACATTGAACTGGCTGCCGCCGATGAACTCGCGCAAGATGGAGGTACGCGGGATATACGAAGCTTCGAGTCCTTCAAAGAAATTGAGGTAATACAGTAGCCGTTCTGCCACTTTGTATTCCTTTGCGGTAACGGGCACGGTCTGCAAAGCCGTCTCAACCTTATAACGCATGGCAGGTAACTCATAGTTCATGGAAGTGTCGAACTCAGCATCCGCTTCAATACGGAAGGGCTCAATCCATTTCACTTCGCCTTCCACTACCGACGGCCAAGAGGCTATCGTCTGTTGGGGACTTTTTCCTCGCGTGCGCAAATCCCGACTCATGCGGCGCAGCAGACGATGCACATACGTTGGCACCCATCGTTCGCCATCCAGAGATACACCACTCATCGGCGCGGTATAAATCTTATATTTGCAATTCTGGTCGATATGCTCGGTTAGAAGAGGGTTGAGTGCATGAATGCCTTCCAGCACCATGATGGTGTCATCTTCCAAACGCAAGGTATCACCCAGATATTCGCGCCGCTCTTCGGCGAAGTTAAAGGTGGGCAATGCAATCTCTTTGCCCGCGATCAGTGCTTTCAGGTCCTCCTCCAGTTGCGCCAGATCAATCGCTTCAACCGACTCGTAGTCTTTCTTTCCATCCGCATCAAGAGGAGTGAACTCGCCATTCACATACCAGTTATCCAACGACAATGCCACGGGCTGTTTGCCTTGTGCCAACAACTCCAGACACAGGCGATGGCTCGTGCTCGTTTTTCCACTCGAACTCGGTCCGGCAATCAGCACTACCCGTACTTCCGATCGGGAACAGATATCCTTAGCAATACGCGTCAACTGGTCCGTATGGTATTGCTCTCCTTCCTCTACCAGTTGTTTGGCATGACCGGACTCGATCATCTCATTGATATACGCCACGCGGCGTTTTGATTCTTCTATCATAGTTTTATTGCGGGTCAACATCCGCTATTAGTTTCGTATTTTTGTTCGATGAAGTAATCGTTCCCTTTACGGGATAAGACATCGAGAAAATATGCTCAACGGCTTCTTTGATTCGCCGCTTTGCTTCGTCCATATTCGCCCCTTGCTCAATACGCAGTGTCAGTTCGCGAATGGTATAGACCTGTACACGCTCCACGGCAGGAATAATCACGGCAGAGACGCGGTTTCCGAAGATCTTTCGTAAGTGCGTCTGCAGTTGTGTTGCTACCGCTTGCACTCGCGCACCGTTATGGTCACGCAGTTGAAGCCGAATTATCCGATGAAATGGGGGATAATTGAATAGTTTGCGCTCTGCTATCTGATGTTGATACAGCGCTTCATAGTCATGTCTTTGCACCATTCCCAACACTACATTCTTCGGATCAAACGTCTGTATCCAAACTTCTCCTTTCGTGCCTTTTCTGCCTGCCCTTCCCGCTACTTGCTCTAACATCTGATAGGCACGTTCGTATGCTCGGAAATCCGGTTGGTTGAAGAGCGGATCAGCATTGAGCACCGCTACCAGACGTACATCATCGAAATGCAAACCTTTGGTCACCATTTGCGTGCCGACCAGTATATCGCACTCATGATTGGCGAAGGCATTGATGATATCCTGATAGGCGGATTTGTTGTGCGTGGTATCGAGGTCCATACGCAATACCCGCGCTTCGGGAAACAGTTGCTGTATCTCGTCTTCTATCCGCTCCGTGCCAAACCCCATTGCTTTTAATTCTCCGCCGCACTGCGGACATACGGGCGGTATCGGTGCATGATAACCGCAGTAGTGGCATCGCAATTCCTTGGCGCGCATATGGAGAGTCATCGGCACATCGCATTGCACGCACCGCGGCGGCTGACCGCATTGCGTACATTGTAACTGCGGCGCATAGCCACGTCGGTTTTGGAAGAGAATGACCTGTTTATGGTCTGCCAGACATTCCCGGATACGAGCTACCAGCGGGTCACTGAAATGCCCATACATCTCCTTGCGGTTATATTGCTGTCTCAAATCAACGAGTTTGATATCCGGCAGTTCGACACCTCCGAATCGCTCCGTCAGCGTCACCAGTCCATACACTCCTTTTTGCGCCAAATAGTACGATTCCATCGAGGGTGTTGCTGTTCCCAACAGAACCTTAGCACCTTGTGCTTGCGCCTGCACGATAGCCGCTGCGCGGGCATGATAACGCGGGGCAGGTTCAGTTTGTTTGTAACTGGGGTCATGCTCTTCATCCACAATCACCAGTCCTATATTCGGTATTGGCAAAAAGATCGCACTTCGCGCACCTATCACCACGTGCGGTTCGGGTCGCGCTGCAGCATGGTAAAGATCTTCGCGCTCCGCATCCGTAAAGCGGCTGTGATATACAGTCAGCCGGTCTCCGAAGATGCACTGCAGACGACTCGTCAGTTGTGTGGTCAAAGCGATTTCCGGCACTAGATACAGCACATTCTTTCCTGCCTGCAGTTGCGATTGGATAAGGTGAATGTATATGTCCGTCTTGCCACTGGAAGTGACGCCGTGCAGCAATACAATGGTTTTGCCTTGTTGCCAAAAAGTCTCGATTTCATCGGCACTTTTCCGCTGTGCGGGAGACAAATCATGCATGGGTTCTATCGGTCCCGTATATGGTGCGACATGCGTGCGACGACGTTTGGGCGGGTCCAACAACCGTTTGTCCAATCCGGACGGCAAAGCGGCGGACATCACCTCTCCCAAGGTACACATATAATATCCGCTCATCCATTGCCAGAGATCCAACTGCTCTTTGGAAACGACAGGTGCCGTTTCGCTGACGGCGATGATAGGTTTGATCTTTGATACAAAGACTTCATCCACCGGTTCCGTATGTTCGCGCAGCACTATTCCCCGCACTTCTTTTTTCATCAGCGGCACCACTACTCGCGTGCCGACAACGGGCATAGACAAACCATCCGGGACGCTATAGGTATAGCAATCTCGGATGGCCAACGGTAATATGATGTCAACAAACCTCACTTGCAATGGCTTTGTTGTAACAAGCGCGGCAGAGCGGTTCGTAACTATCCGTTTCGCCCAGCAGCACCCGTTTATCCGACGCCACGAGACGATGGCTGACGTACGCCAGATCGCCGCAGTGTACGCAGATGGCATGCGTCTTATATACATCTTCCGCTATCGCCATCAATGCCGGCATCGGACCGAAAGGAACACCCTTAAAGTCCATATCCAGACCTGCTACAATGACACGGATACCGCGCTCCGCCAACTGCTTGCATACGTCCACGATACCCATATCGAAGAACTGCGCCTCGTCAATACCCACCACATCGATATCATCCGCCATAAGCAGGATATTCTGGCTGCTATCCACGGGAGTAGATTGGATAACGTTACGATCATGACTCACGACATCCTCTTCGCTATAACGCACATCAATAGCAGGCTTGTAAATCTCCACCCGCTGTTTGGCAAACTTGGCGCGTTTCATGCGGCGGATCAGCTCTTCCGTCTTTCCGCTGAACATCGAACCGCATACCACTTCAATCGATCCCCGGCGTTGAACCGGTCCTTGTGTGTCTCGTTCTGAAAACATATCTGTATGGAATTCTATTCTGACTGCAAAAGTAGTAAAAATATTTTATATGTGCAAATAAAATTTGCATAATTGAAAATTTTATAGTAATTTTGCAGGCGAATATGATATACAAAGACATAAATAATGCATTGACGCGAATCACTCGCTCCTACGAACAAGTGGTTGCAGTGGCGGATGTGAAGCTTCAGAAAAATGATTTTCACTTACCGACTTTATGGCTGGAGACAAGTGAGGAACGGAAGAGTTTGCAGACCATAGAGGAGATTTGGTATTTTCTGTTTGCACAAGGAGTGACGCGTCGCGGTTTGCTCGTTGCTATCGGCGGTGGTGTGCTGACCGACCTTGCGGGTTTTGCTGCAGCAACCTACAAGCGCGGCATTGACTATGTCAATATACCAACCACTCTATTAGCCATGGTAGATGCCTCATCGGGCGGAAAGACAGGCTTTAACTATCATGGTTTAAAGAACAGCGTAGGTGCTTTTCATGCTCCGAAAGAAACGCTTATATGCCCGCAATGGCTCAAGACACTGCCATCCGATGAGTTTCTCAGCGGTTTCGGCGAGATGCTGAAGACCGGACTGATAGAGGAATCGGGAAAACTCTGGCCTCAACTATTACAATACGACCTGGAGACTATGGATGTTGAGACGCTGACTCCTCTAATTGAAACGTGTGTGCGCGCGAAGGAACAGATTGTTACGGCTGATCCGCACGAAGAAGGATTGCGTAAGATACTGAACTTCGGTCATACGTTCGGTCATGCGCTGGAAGAGGCTCAAAGTGTCAATCGTCCATCATCCAAGCGCCCATTGCTTCACGGCTACGCCGTGTTGTACGGTTTGATAGCCGAACTATACCTGAGTGTTACCAAACTCGGCTGTCCGCGCGAGCCGCTGCAACAATTGACGCAACTGATGCTGCATTATTACGGTCGGCCTCAATGCAATTGTTCCGACCGCGAACAGTTGATTGCTCTCATGCAACAGGACAAAAAGAATGAGCGCACAGCCGAGATCAACTGTACGCTCCTTCACGATGTCGGTTCGCCCGTCATCAATCAGGTCATTACACCCGCTGAAGCGAATGAAGCCTTAGAGTATCTTTTCTCCCTGTAAGGTATAAAGTCCGTTTTCTGTTTGCACCAACACTACGCCATCACGCATGATAAGGCGTGCGTTACTACCGGTAGATGTGTTGTTAAGACCTTCTTCCGAATCAGTTGGATCCGTTGGGTCAGTAGGATCTGTCGGGTCGGTGGGTTCGGAATAGTTCTCCTGTTTGACGATATACAGCGTTACCACGTCATAATCATAGCTGACGATGACATAGGTTTTTGTCGGCACGTCTTTTGTGAAACTCGACAAGTTGAACTTATTTGTTACGGCATACTCTTTGCCTTTGTAGGTCAGGGCAGTCCAACTGCTGACTACGGCACTATCCAACAGCAGATAACGGCACACGTCCGCCGAATCGATGACTGCCGGTGCTTCTTCAGGCAGCACTTCTGCGTTCTTGCCTATCTTGAATTGCTCTGACGGCGAGATCTCCGGCACGCCGAAATAATTGATATACCGTCCCGTCACACCTGACAGCGGGTCGCCGGCTTTGACGTCTGCGCCGAAACGCTTGCCTGTCTCACCATTACCGCGGTCGAAGAGCAACATGCTACCCGTCTCATCGCGCACATAAATATAATTGTCAAATTTCTTGGTCACCACCACGTCCTTCAGATAAACAATCGTGTAATCTTCTTGCGTCACGGCTTGGTTGATTGCCATCGGCGCAAGGCGGTGCAGAATGATTGAGACGCTCGTTGTCGCGCTGCCGGAACTCAATACCAGTGTGTCAATGTATGTGCCCACGTTCGGAGCATTGTAGGAAATCGTCAGATTATCTCCATCGCGATCGATCGTCGCTGCAGAAAGCGAGAAGATATCGCCGTGCTTGAGCGTAGCCGAAATATCTTGCGTTAATTTATTGGCATTGACGGCAATCGTTCGTTTGCCAGTCGGTTCAATCATTGTTCCGAAATTGACGAACGGCGCCACAATAGCCTCTACGTCACCGATAGCTTCTGTGCGGCGATATAGACAAACGGGTGTCTGCGAGCGGTCGGCATAGCAAGCAAAGAGCGTCGGATTGTTTGATGCGTTGTATTGAATGATCTTACCCACACTATTGCCGAGGTTGGTGATGACTGCTTCTCCTCCATTCTCAATGACAATTGACCAATAGCCGTAGTTGCCGTAGGTTTTCTCATCCACTACGTCAGTCCATAACGCCAGACGATTCTTCGTCTTTCCTCCTGAAGCTACCAGATAGGCTTCTTCATAACGAATCTCGTCTTGGAAGATAAAGGATTTTTGCCCGTTCAAATCGGCGATTCTTAATGTATAGATCGCGCGATCGTCGGGTTCCACCGTGTTGCGGTCATTGGAGTATTTTCCGGCGATGGCATGAATATTATTCACACTCTCATATTCGTCAAAATATCCCATGATATAGTTCACGCCGTTCTTGGAGACGCCGAAAATGACTTGGTCGGAATCCTGCAACTGATTCACATCCGTAACGAGTTGATAACTATCCATCGTGAAGGCGGAACTACCCGCTGCCGAACGGATAGAGATGGTGTTGATATAGATGGCATTTTCCGAGCAGTCTACCCAGAATTTGATCTTGCCGCTCTGCGGTGTGGTGTATAGGATAATTGAGTCGCGATTCCATACGCCTTCTCCACTCGCCGCGGGTTTATTGACGGTAATGGTCTGCTCCGAGTTACTGCCTACTTGCACATGAATAACACCTTTGCCATTACTGCTGTTTTGGCAGAAATTGATAGTAACACGTCTTACGTCCGTAAACTCTTTTACTGATGTTGCGCCTGCAGTAGACGTGCCTTTTTTGACGCCCACACCGCACGAATAGAGACGTCCGTCAGCCGCAGATCGACCAGCGCTGTATTCAGAAGCTGCGCTATCACATTTCCATCCGTCGGTAGTACCATCGCATACGGTGGCATCAATCTTACTCTTCCATTCTTTGGATGTGAAGGTGTAAGTCGTTATGCCCGCCATCATAGTCAGCGAGACGAGCATAGAACATAGCGTAAAGAGAATCTTTTTCATGGTATGTTTGTTTATTTTTCGTTATATGCCGCCACGATATGTTTGACGAGCGGATGGCGGACGATATCTTTCTCGTTGAACTCAATGATTCGTATGCCTTTGATGTTTTTGAATCGCTCCATAGCATCGCGAAGTCCGGATTTCTGCGTCGGCGGCAGGTCAATCTGCGTCATGTCGCCGGTTACAATCATCTTACCGCCAAAACCAAGGCGTGTGAGGAACATCTTGAGTTGCAGCGTAGTGGTATTTTGCGCCTCATCAAGAATAACGACGGCATCGGAGAGTGTGCGTCCGCGCATGAAGGCTAACGGAGCAATCTGAATCGTACCTTTCTCCATATATTCCGTCAATTTGGCGGCCGGAATCATATCTTGCAGCGCATCATAAAGCGGTTGCAGGTACGGATCGATTTTCTCTTTCATGTCTCCCGGTAGAAAACCGAGTTTCTCTCCGGCTTCAACGGCAGGACGGGAAAGGATGATTCGTCTCACTTCACGGTTTTTGAGTGCGCGTACGGCCAATGCGATAGCCGTGTATGTCTTACCGCTACCGGCAGGTCCGACGGCAAAGAGCAAGTCATTCTCTTCATACGCCTCAACGAGTGCGCGCTGATTGGTAGAGCGGGCATAGATAGACTTGCCGTTCACGCCATGCAAGATCAGATTATCGGTGGCCGACTCGTGCGGTTTATCACCATGCAGCAACATCAGGATATCCTGTTCCGTCAGGCGATTATTGCGGATACAGAACTCCTCGCATCGTTGCAGCGCATCCTCAAAACGCGCAATGGCAGCTTCGGGTCCTGCTACTTTGACCTGATAGCCACGCGCTACAACCCGTAAGTCGGGGTGCTGGTCTTTCAGGCAAAGCATATTCGCATTATTCACACCGTAAAAGGTCGGTGTATCGAGGGCATCGTTGAGAGTAATGATTGTTTCCATCTATACAAATTGTCTGTCCTCCGTTACAGAGCAGCAGATAAGGCACATTCAGTTTTCTATTATACGTAACGGCTTGGTCGAGTGTTTTTTGCGTTAAAGGCACAGTCTCGGCTTTGCATTCAATGAGCATCAACGGTTGTGTCAGCCGGTCATATACCACGGCATCACATCTTTTTTTTGCTTCTCCGACCGTAATTGCTGTTTCAACGGCAATAAGTGAAGCGGGATAGTCAAGTTCGCTTACCATGCGATGGAGCAACTGCTGCCGTACCCATTCTTCCGGCGTCAGGCGTACCCATCGATGCCGCCATTCGCAGAAGATCTGCTCTTTGCCGTTGAAAATGCGCGTTTTCACTTAAGATAGTTATCTTTTAATGAGCAGGTACGGTTGAGAATCAGTTTGTCTGCCGTTGTATCGGGATCCACAACGAAGTAGCCCTGTTTGAGCAACTGGTAATGGTTCTCTTGCTCAATACCGTCTTTGAGAATCGGCGCATGCAGTTCGCTGCGTAGCGAGCCTTCTATCTTGATATTCTTGACAATCAGACTCTCCGGATTCAGCAAGTCACGGAAATCACCTTCTTCTGCGGCAGGATTCTCAACGGCAAAGAGTCGGTCATACAGACGCACTTCAGCATCAAGCGCAGAGTTGCATTCTACCCAGTTGATGGTTGCTTTGGTCTTACGGTTTCCGCCTTCCGTTCCTGATTTGGAATTCGGGTCATAGGTTGCGTAAACGGTTGTTATATTGCCGTTTGTATCTTTCTCGCAGCCTGTGGCTTGGATGATATAAGACGATTTGAGCCGCACCTCACGACCACCGGGGCTGAGGCGGTAGAACTTATTATCTGCTTCTTCAAGGAAGTCTCCGCGTTCAATCCACAGTTCACGTCCGAACTTCATCTCTCTCGTGCCGAGTTCTTCATGTCCGTCGATATTCTCTGCAATGAGTGTCTCGCCTTCACCTTCATAATTGGTGATGATGAGTTTAACCGGATCAAAGATAGCGCAAACACGCGGAGCGGTCTCTTTAAGATCCTCACGAATGACATGTTCCAATAAGCCCTGGTCAATCATTCCTTCCACTTTCGTATAGCCGATCTTGTCCATGAAAGAGCGGATAGCTTGCGGCGTGTAACCGCGGCGACGGAGACCGCAGACAGTCGGCATGCGCGGGTCATCCCAACCGGCTACGAGACCTTCTTGCACAAGCTGCAGCATCTTACGTTTTGACATCACAGTATAAGTGATGTTGAGTCGGTTAAACTCACGCTGTTTCGGGCGATAGTCCGGGCCGTAAGGCGACAATCCGCAGAAATTAGGTCCGCTGAACTGGTCAATGAAATAATCGTATAACGGACGGTGAACCTCAAACTCCAGCGTACAGATAGAGTGCGTTACGCCTTCAAAATAATCGGACTGTCCGTGCGCAAAGTCATACATCGGATATACATTCCATTTGCGTCCCGTACGGTGATGCGGGTGGCTGGTGATAATACGATACATGATCGGGTCACGGAAATGCATGTTCGGATTTGCCATGTCAATCTTAGCGCGCAACACCATCTTTCCTTCCTCTATCTCGCCGCGCTGCATGGCTTCAAAAAGTTGTAAGTTCTCTTCGATGGGTCTATCGCGGAACGGCGAAGCGACACCGGGTTCGGTAGGCGTTCCTTTCTGCTCTGCAATCTGTTCAGCCGTCTGCTCATCGACATACGCTTTGCCGGCTTTGATGAAACGGATAGCGAGGTCGTAGAGTTGCTGGAAATAATCCGAGGCGTAGAAGATCTTGCCCCATTTGAAGCCCAGCCAAGCGATATCGCGCTCGATGGTTTCTACATATTCGGTGTCCTCTTTGGCCGGGTTGGTGTCGTCAAAACGCAGGTTGCAGACACCGTGATATTTCTCCGCGATGCCGAAGTCCATGCAGATAGCTTTGACGTGTCCTATATGCAGATAGCCGTTAGGCTCCGGCGGGAAACGTGTTTGAATACGTCCATCGTTCACTCCTTCAGCCAAGTCTTTTTCTACGATTTGCTCAATGAAATTGAGACTTTTTTCCTCGTTGTCCATTATTGATGTTGTTTAGTATATTTATCGAATCACGCAATAACCACGCAATAATCGCGCAATAATCACCCAATGTTGCTCCGTTGCAGGCCTTATTTTTCCTAGGCTCTCACAATACCTCTGGTGGATTTCTTGATGAAATCGACTATTGTATCCCGTTCTGCGGACGCAGGCACGTTAGCTTCGATGTGCGCCAAGGCCTGTGTGGTATTCATACCTCCCTGATAGATTATACGATAGACTTCTTGGATCGTATGAATCTGTTCGGGCGTGAAGCCGCGTCGGTTGAGTCCGATGGAGTTGATGCCACAGAAAGCAATGGGTTCGCGTGCCACTACGGCGTACGGCGGAACATCTTTGTTGACCTTCGAGCCGCCTTGAATCATGACATGCGCGCCGATGCGTCCGAACTGATGAACAAGTGTGCCACCGCCGATGATAGCGAAATCGTCCACTTCCACTTCGCCAGCCAACTGCGTACAATTGGACATGATGATGTTATCATGCAAAATACAATCATGCGCGATATGGCAGTAAGCCATGATAAGATTGTTGTTTCCGACGACGGTCTTACCTTTACTGGCCGTGCCGC
Organism: Paludibacteraceae bacterium; assembly: GCA_017649925.1. Classification (GTDB taxonomy): domain Bacteria; phylum Bacteroidota; class Bacteroidia; order Bacteroidales; family Paludibacteraceae; genus Colicola. Next base: position 59,376 of record JAGCFX010000047.1, read on the forward strand.
GATGAACGGTGACGAACTCACGCAAGACGCAGTTATCGCCTATGACAACCCATGTTTCCTCTCCGCGGAACTTGAGATCCTGCGGGATGCAACCGATTACTGCGTGCGGGAACACATGGCAGTTATCGCCAAGAATCACATTGTCATCGATGTACGCAAAGGCGTCTATCGTCACGTTTTTCCCGATTTGTGCTTTCGGGCTCACGTAGGCTAATGGAGATATCATTTATTCACTTAAAATTTGGTTTCTTAATCTGCGGACACATTGGGTATTGAATGTATGTCCGGGTTTGTAAGCCACGACGCGTCCCTGGATACGGAGTCCAAGAAGCGAGAGGTCGCCGATGACGTCAAGCAGTTTATGGCGCGCGGGTTCGTTGGGATAGTTCAGCGGCGAGAGATAGCCGAGTTTTGTGGCATCCAAATGCGGCTGTCCCAACTTATCACAGAAATAATCCATTCCGGACTGCGAGAGTTCGGTCTCATAAATGACTAGCGCATTCTTTAGATCGCCGCCTTTGATAAGTCCCACGCGTAGCAGTGGTTCTATCTCCCGCACGAAGCAGAACGTCCGCGCCGCCGCTACTTCCTTAGGATAGTCGGCGAGGTTCTTGAGCGAAGCATGTTGCTCGCGCAGCAAGTTCGACTGGAAGGCGATGGTCACATCCACCTCATAATGATCGCAAGGCTCAATACGCATGATATGGCCGTGCTCGGAGATATACTCAACGGGTTCCGTAACGATATAGATGTTTTGCTCGGCATCCTGTTCCACCAGTCCTACGCGTTGGATCTCATTCACAAACGGTTTGGCACTGCCGTCGAGGATCGGCATTTCCGGTGCATCCACATCAATGATACAGTTGTCCACCCCAAGGGCATAAAGCGCACTCAACGCATGCTCCACGGTGGAAATCTTCCATTTACCATGCTCCAACACCGTGCCACGTTCCGTTCCAGAGACATAGTCCGCCAAAGCCTGGTAACAAGGCTGTTTGGGCAAGTCCACGCGGCGTAGGCAAACGCCTGTATTCGGCTCTGCGGGATGGAAAGTAGCGGTAATGAAAAGCCCCGTGTGGAGGCCCACCGAACTGAGGGTAAAGGATTCTTTTATTGTATGTTGTTTCATTTCTTTTCCAGTTCGTTAAGACGTTTCATAATGTCCGGCAGTTGTTTGAATCCCACTGCGGCGCGGCGGAAGATAGAGGCGTCAATAGCCGGCGATCCGATGTACATTCCGGGTTTGCGAACGCTTCCTGAGATACCTGCCTGCGCACCGAAGATACAGTTGTCGGCAATCTCAATATGTCCCGCAGCTCCCACCTGTCCGGTAAGAATACAGTGTTTTCCTATCTTGGTGCTTCCTGCGATGCCTACTTGTGCGCAGAGGAAAGTCGATTCGCCCACTTCCACATTATGCGCCACTTGCACGAGATTGTCGATCTTAGCATTCTTGTGCACAATTGTGCTGCCCATCATCGCACGGTCTATCGTCGTATTGGCGCCAACCTCCACGTCATCTTCAATAATCACGTTTCCTATCTGCGGGATTTTCTGGTTCACGCCTTGTGCGTCAGGTTCAAAGCCAAATCCGTCCGAACCAATGACTACTCCCGCGTGCAAGATACATTGTTTGCCGATTACAGAGTGCGCGTACACTTTCGCGCCCGCGTAGAGAATGGTGCCGTCGCCGATGGTAACATTATCGCCAATAAAAACGTTCGGATATATCTGTACGCCTGCACCGAGACGGACGTTCTTGCCAATATACGCAAATGCGCCGATATATGCATCTTCCGGAATGGTAACTCCTTCGCTGATGAAACACGGCTGCTCAGTACCTTTGCGCGGAGGATTCATCGCTTTTGATACCATCGTGAGCAACTGTCCCATGGCTCCGCGGGCATTGTCCACGAGGATAATGGAGAGTTGAGAATTGAGAGTTGAAAGTTGTTCGTTACTAATGAGAGATTTGGTGACAAGCACCACACCCGCTTTTGTTGTTGCGAGGAACGGCAGGTATTTCTCTTCTGTGATGAAAGCCAAATGCTGCGGCTGTGCACTCTCTATCGGCGCTACGTCGCGTACGGTTGCATTGGCGTTTCCTATCAACTTGCCGCCCAAGACGGCTGCTATCTGTTGCGCACTAAATTCCATTTTCTCTGTATTTGAACAAATATCGTTTAATCGGTTTCCGCGTCAGTGCCGCGAGGTCCAAGATCTCGCTGGCTTGTGCAATATCGCGTACCGTGCCATCGGAATAGAGGATATCTATCGAATCGTCTTTCTCCGAGTAGGTGTTGCTCGTTGAGACATGTTCGGACCACATATACTGCGCATCGCTCTCGCTGATACCCAACGCTGCGGCATATTGCTTATTCAGTTCCGTCTGCTGTGCCGCCGTCAGCGGTTCAGAGAGTAGTTCGCCGCGGAAGAGTTGACGGTTGATAAACGAACGGCTGAGTTCGCTCAGCACTTTGTCGTCACTCGCAATCCATGCCTTGATGGCGGAGAGTACATCGTTATCATCGAGCAGTGCATATTGGTCCAACGCTTCGCTCTGCGGCGCAAACATATTGACTGTTACCTGCTGATAAAGGAAGTACCGCAATGCGGGCGAGCAGAAGAGTTCTTTGCCGCCACGAGCCAGTTCTTTCGCGCGCGAGAGGATTTTGATGAGGTGCTGCTCGGCAGCTACGGAAGTCTTATGCAGATAAACCTGCCAGTACATCAGTCGGCGTGCTACAAGGAATTTCTCTACAGAGTAGATACCTTTTATTTGCACCACGAGTCGATCGTCGCGCACATCGAGCATTTTCAGTAATCGTTCGCTTGCTACGCGCCCTTCCTGCACGCCCGTGAAGAACGAGTCTCGGCAGAGATAGTCCATGCGATCTACGTCCAACTGGCTGCTGATCAACTGATGCAGGAAATGCTTCGAATACTCGTTCTTGAAAATGGCAATAGCCATATCCAGTTGACCGCCCAAATCCAAGTTGATGCGCTGCATCATCAATAGCGAGATATCTTCATGCGTAACGCCATCAACCAACGTATGCTCTAACACATGCGAGAAAGGTCCGTGACCGATGTCATGGAGCAAAATGGCAATCATCGCTGCCGTCTCTTCCGTTTCCGTGATTTCAAGTCCCTTCAGCCGCAGCGACAGTATCGCCTCGTGCATCAAGTGCATCGCACCCAACGAGTGGCTGAAACGGCTGTGTTGCGCACCCGGGTACACCAAATAGGACAGGCCCAATTGACGAATTCTGTTCAATCGCTGCACGTACGGATGCTGCAGCACATCGTATATCAAATCGTTCGGAATAGATAGGAAACCGAACACCGGATCGTTAATAATCTTTCGCTTGTTAGCCATGATTTATAAAAAAGCGTGCAAAGTTACAAAAAATAAATGACATACGCAAGCGTATGCCATTCTTTTCTCCAAATTTAATTAAAATTGTCTTAAATAGTATGCTTTTTGCGGTATATTGCGTAAGCGACGAACATCAAAGCAAAAAGGACAAACGGAATTTCACCTATCGGCGCTGCATCACCAGCAAACGGATCGGGTGGGAGGTCTCCGCCGACTCGTCTCGGACCAGAAGAAGTGGCGGGACTATATGATTGTCCCGGAGTATAGGCATGGCCATAATCATCTACGGGCTGAACCGTAGTCTGGAAATGTCCGTTTGCCAATTGATGCTGCATTTGTATTACCTGTTGTGCTTGCGATGTGCGGGGCGTCATCGGGACTTGTACCTCAAATGACATCGCCCAAACCGCTGCAGTGAGCAGTAATAAACAGACTAATACTATGTTTCTATGCGTTATCCGCAATATAACAGGTGGTTATTTCACTTGTGTGCCGACTGCATTATACATCTTGTCATCATAGATGATAAAGAGTTGTCCGTCGCGAATAATTTTGCGTGGTTGTCCGGCGCAGTGAGTTTCGTTATTGTCAATATCTGTTGCTATTTGTGGTTCTTCTTTTGCTCGACGAACGAGAAGTAAGAATCGGTCGTTAAGCATTCCGCCATCGGCAGTAAATACATAATTGGAGTGTAATAAATCCGTAGATGTTTGTTCTTGAATATCAATCAATTGCAATGTATCTACCGCCGAGATGTTGTACTGCTTTGCATCAAAGGCGAATGTATATGTACCGAAGGAAGGAAGCATTACCCCTACAGGTATTGCATCCACTGCATCTTCGTCAGATAGGGCATGGAACGCCAGTTCGTTTCTCGCCGTATCCAAGGTGTACAGATTGAGACGGCCGTTATTGAACATTTTCTGCAAATCTGCGCCAATCTCATAAGCCTTTGTATATTCTTCCGCAAGCACTATTCCCGTGCGATCCGACTGATCATTGCCGGTTAATGTGATACCGGTTCGAACAGGTTTGTCTTCTGCTTGCAAGAAACGTTTGTATGCCGGCATAGCCGAGACATTCATATTGCTCTCGAATTTCAAACCAGACCCCGAGTTAATTTGTACGAAGACTGCTTGGAACGGGCGAAGCGTTTTGCTTGAAGCCAATTCTTGCGAGTAGGTGTTCTCTTCCGGGTCAAAAAGAGTGACATATGGCACTTCCGTGGGACGTCCTTCGTCAAGAATCCAGAATCGTGTCCAAACACCATCCACAATCTCTTTTTTCCATGCGCCATTTCGCAATCCTGTAACTGTTCCTGTTGCATAGGAGTGCATGTAGGGGTTACCAATGAGGTTCCAGCCGGCATGTACGTCGTTACGCGGATTACTTACAGACGAAGCCACAACACTGCTTACTTTGTATCCTCCGTCACGCTCTTGCGGAAGCCATGTAGCCACAGGCGGTCTCATCGTAAAACGGTAGACGCGTTTTTTGTGCGTGTAAGGTTGCCCGCTGTGAGTCTGTCCGTTATAATTGATATGTGCCTGATTGTCTATACCAAACAGGTATCCTTGACCGTATTTCATCGTATAGTCATTTCCGGTAGCCGCCACTTTCGTCCAATACGGGTAGTTCTGTACGCCGGCATTCGCATCATCAGCGCGATGAGCGCCATCATAGTAATACACGAAGAAATTTGTATTATAAGCAGGGATACCGCCGTTAGCGGCTACGTTGGAGTAAGAAATCTCCTGCAGTTGCGTATTAAACGGCAATGCCACCCAATAGAAGCGATCTTCCGGAATGCGCAAATCATAATACATTTCTTCGTTCTTTAGAATGATAGAGCCGGAGTTGTTCAGAGTGACAGACGGAGCACTTTGGTCACCATTGGCGTCTAATACCAACGAATTGACGGTCAAAGTTACACCATTGCTTACATTCAGTCCTGCGCCATCCTGTACCGTAAGTGTATGTACGCGCCGGTTCTCGCTGATTGTCAGCGTGTCACCTGTCATTATGACCACGTCGCAAGAGGAACAATCGTCTCCACCGAAGAGAGTAGAAGAAGTCATGTTCTGATCTACGATGTACGGGATTTTGAGAACGGTGGTCTTGTCAGCCCATGTAACGGATTGTGGCGAACAAGGTGCCAATTCCGGATCTGACGGATTATATTTGAAGGTAAATGTACCTTCTTCGTCGTTAAAAGCAGGATAACCGATGGCACCAGCCATAGTAGGATCGCCATCCAGCACATAAGATTCGACGGTAACAAAGCCTCCATCCGGCGTGATGGCCCAATGGATAGCATCCACGTCTTCTATACAAGAAGGATACGTATGGTAAACTGCTTCCTGTTGATAGAAATACAGACCTGCAGATCCTGCAGTGGCGTAATCGACCAAGTGGAAATAAGTGCCGGAATATCCCAAGTATTTCACACCCTCATTGGAGCCAAGATAGTTCTTATTGGAACGCACTACCACTTTTTCTCCGACCATGGTTATCAGGAAATTGTCATATGCACCATCATCCGCGGGTGTAAGACGTGCGTAATCGTCTCCGTCATGGCTACTCAAATCCAGGAACACTTCGTTGGCATGATTATATAATTCATGCTCTCCGGCCCTTCCTTGTAAACGCCAATCAATGGTTTCGTCAGTATTGGTAATCACGTTTCCGGAAGGAGAAACGGTAACCGCCGCTATATAATTGGAGTTATAAGGAGTATTACTCAATGCCTTGTTGTTTGCGCCATTCGTAATGATGTAGTTGACTCCCATTTTCAGTTCATCCGTAGAGGATATCTTCTTGTAGGTATCTTCGCGCACATAATAAACAGCATATAAAGTAGAATTGTTGGATGTCAGCGAATAGTGAGAACCGGCGGGATATAAATCCACCGTCAAAGCGTCGGACTCATCTGTAATCGGCGCTTTTGCCCAACCGGCAAAGGTCCAACCTTCTTTGGCACAGTCGGAGTTTACGTACGCATTGGGCAATACAATATCTGCGTAAGCATATTCTTCAGTCAGCGATGAGGCTCCGGAAGTACCATTACCTGCGTCAAAATAAACAGTAAACGGATCGCAGTGCGGCCATGATGTGAATTCTTTCATCTGGCGATACAGGAAACATTGCACGTTGCTGGAAGTGCTTGCCGAGAATTTGGTGCCATCGTAATACAGATAGCGACCGGAGGTGTTGCCTTGTATGCTGAGGTTTAATGCAGAGGCTGAACGGGTTACTGTAAATTCCGTAGCAGTCGCATTGGTTGTCAGTGCACCGGAACCGGTGTTGATGTTCAAATATTTGCCAACAGAATCATTATAGAATGTCCATGCATTCTCACTGCCCCCTAATTGCCACATAACGGCAGAATCGCGGGCGATGATATACCATGAACTGCCATCCTGCGGAGATTCTGCTACGGCAGCACTTAGCGTAGTTGCATTATATGGTTCTGCGCTTATTTCATAATCATATGCTCCGGTATAGTATGTGATAACGTAATTGTCACCCACCACCATGTTGGTCGGATAGGAAATAATACGGAATTTTTCTATTTTGCGTTTATATACGGCAAATAAGTTTACTCCGTCTCTGGAAGGAACGTAATGCCCGTTATGCAAACCGGTAAATTCCGCCTCTTCAACAGATGCCAAATCGCCGCCTTCCAACCATCCGACAAACTCCCATCCTTCGTCCGGGCAACGCGGTGTGGCTGATGGCAGGTAGAAACCTGCACCTGCGCCATCTTCTTTCCGTTCTTCAGTTACCCGCCCTGCAATGCCGCCGATGTTTCCACCGCAAGCATTGAGTGTGATGGTGTATTCTGTACAGTGCGGATAAGAAGTGTAAGTGGATATTGTGGCGGTGGTTTTTTTGAATATGTAAAACATATATTGAGCACTGGCGTTTTCATAATTCCAAAATTCCCCATCTTGATAAACCAACCGATTGTTGCCATTGGATATCGCCCATCTTTCTCCACTTAAATTTAAAGTGAGTGCAACTCTGTCTCCGATAATCTTCCAATCCCAAGGGTCTTTGTTTTTAGCGCGTGTTTTACTTGGATTTATATACAAAGAGGCATTTCCTTCGCTTCGAAGCCGTCGGTTAGGATTGTCCCATCTCCATTCGTATTGTGCCTCTTGAGCTCCGATAATTTCACCTGCGGTATTTACTACTACAGAAGCATCGGCAAATACGCCATAGTAATGATTTGTGCCATCCCATGGAGAAGAAGGTACTTGATTGTTGCTTAGTGGATAATAATTGTCTCCGTCTTTGGCTACAATAAGATATATCCCATTGTTATCAAGCGGTGATGTGGTAACTTTTGTATATGCTGTGGTAGAGACGGATTTTGCGTATACGGCATATAGTTTCTCTCCATTGAAGGCGGGGTGGTACACCGAACCCGCAGCATGTAGCCCACCCGGCAAGGTTGATGTTCCTTGAATAGGCGTCTCGGTACTCCAACCGGCAAAGGTCCATCCTTCGCAATCAACGCCCGCAGGTCTTGAGGCAGACGGAAGTATAATACCTGCGCCGGGATTCGTCTCTGTGGAATCAACGGTGTGGTTGGCGGAAGTTCCAATGAAACCATCAATAGCATCCAAATGAATTGTCCAATCTTCGCAATTGGGGTAAGAGGTGTATGCCGATTCTTTTTTGAAAAGGTAAAAATTCCATGTATTATACGTTAGTGTTTGGAAATAATCGTCGTCGTCGTCGCTATATGTCAGACAATACCCATTATCAGCACGGAAATTGAACACACCATTTGCCGCAGAAATGGCAAATGTGTTGCCGGTAGCCGCTAAGAGGTGATCATTGTAGTCGGGGGTATATTCGTATAGATTGTTGTTGTATACAAAAGCGGCATCGGCATAGTTGCTGCTGATGTTCAATGATTGGCTGTTGAAATTATTGGTAAGAGTCCATGCATCCTCGTCCCCTCCCAATGTCCATACAATGGCATCATTCGGATTATCCAAAGCGCCGCCATCCGGGTAAACCTGTTCTGCCGACAAATGGTAGCGTGTGGCGTATATATCACAATCTTCATATCTAGCAGGTCTTGTTGAAACCTGAATAGAAGCAACGTCCCCCGTTGCATATACGTAATAAGATTCGCTTTCTGAGTTTCCCAGCGCAAAATAAGACGGGCCGTAGTAAACATCTCCGTCCCATTCGTAGAAACAGGTTAGCACATATTGGTCGCCGGCATGAAGGTCTTTTACGGACGTGATGCGCGTGAAACGGTTGGCTGCAATGCCGGTCTTCTGATAAACAGCATAGAAATTGACGTTCTTTGTCGGATTTACCGACGTAACAATTGATGAAGTCGGATTTTCGTCTGCAGCAACAGGGCTTCCTTTTTTCCAGCCAATGAAGTTATAGTCACGGCAACCGGTTACAGAAATACCGCGGTTAGACAAAATGGTATCCAATCTATATGATTGACCCGACTGAGCTTCGTATGTCAGTATGTTATGGCCGTCCGCATTGAAACTCAGAAGAACGACCTCGGCGAAAGCGGACGAGAGAGTCGTCAGAAGAGCTATCGCCAGTGTGTATATACGCGTTCTCATAGAAAAAAGTGAGTTAGTCTTTTTATATCAAATTTGCGACCCTAATAAAAACACAAACACGCGGCATCTCGGTAAGAGACCAGCGTAATTCAGGTAAATAGGGCTAAACTTGGGCGCAAAGGTACAATATTTTTCTGAAATATGCAAATTTTTTTACGAAAAAGACGCAAATTTGTGCATATTTGTCATGTACGCATAACAAAAGCAGGATCCAAAATCACAGGATATATACATAGTATATATAAGGCGAGTGGGATACGATATTGGCTCGACAAGCGCAGCACACTGTCTCTATGTGCGAAGCATCGAACGGTGTAATTACAAAAAAATCCCACATACGCGGAGGCATGCAGGATTTTTTAAAAATTAGATTACGGGATAGTTTACTTAACCAATGCACCTTGGATGGTGTAAATGCGCTCGCCGCGGATGATAAACAACTGTCCGTCACGAATAACCTTAACCGCTTTCTCTGCAGGAACAAATGTATTCTCTACATCGGTCGGGAAATCCGCATTCTTGCCAATCCAAATATGAGTGCGATCTGAACCATCAAAATAGCTGCCCTCCCAGGTGAGCATAGGCCATGTGGGGGCATCGTAACGCAATGCAACGCCAGCCCCAAGAGTCAATTGATTACAATTGATCGCAACAAGGGAGGGATCGCAATCCTCGATAGCGGCGCGCAAATCTGCGTTATTGACCGTCAAGTGGCCTACAATCATTCCAATGGAGATGGCTGCTGCAGCGGCGTGGTGGGTAGTAGCAAGCAACGTCATGTCTTTCACGCCTAGGTTTTCTGAATAGAGATCGATAGGCATGAAGGCAGAACCGTCTGCTTCTACGTCAATAGATAAATAGGGCGCAGAACCGGAACCTACAATGTCTAAATCAACCATCGAACTGATACCATGGATTTGGTCACACGAAATAACACTCGTTCCTTTTACCTCAATAGTCAATTTGTCATCAGGGATAGTAAGTGCATAAATAGCGTTAGCCGCTGCTGTAATAATCCTTGCATTGTCAAGCGTCAGTTTCTTGTTGGCTTCATCATAACTGATTTTGCCGTCACCCAAAATATCGCTCTTGTTCAGTTTTGTCACATTTACACCGGCAACTTGTAATGAGGCACTGTTATCCAAATCCTTGGCAACGAAAACTACTTCGCGAATTTTATCTGAGCTTGCTGTTTTCCATTCTACCTCGTGCGTGCTGGTATTGATTTGCAAATCCAGACCATCCAATTCGATGTTCTCGTTTAATTCAACAGGTACGTTCTCTAAAATGTCAGCGGAAGTACTGGTATTGGCATTGCTAACAACAAGATTGGCATTAACGATTAGTTTCTTGGCTTTGATAGCCGGAGCATCGAGATAAGTAGATTCTCCCCAGAGGCTGAATTTATTGACACCACGGAATTCCACATCAGCGCCGGTGGCATCAATGATTGCTTCCTGATCGTTATTATCTGACCTCATGTTAATTGTGCCGGTGGTAGAACCCATTTTGCTGATAATAGTCAGTTTGTGGTCTGTTCCATTAGTCATCTTAATAACCTCGTTATCATCAGAATAAACAGAACCTGGAATACCTTCAAATACAATCGTTAAGTCTTGGTCGTCAACCTCCACTGTTGGAGTAGTCGAGCCTATATCCAGATCGGCTCCTTCCGCAACAGTCAGCGTTTGGGTGTTGTGATTATAACTGATTTTTCCGTTTCCCATAATATCCGACGCATTGTAAGGGAATACAGGAATGGCATTTACACTGAGGGGATAGCCATCCGTATTAATCTCAATCGTCGTCATTGGCGAACAAGACGGTTCGCACATAGATTGGTCGATGAAGCCGCCATCATAGGGATCGAAAATGAACGGACCGCTTCCCATGCCTACAACTGCGCAATTCTCATAGTTGACACTTGCAACACCGCTAACATTCTCCATCTCAACGTGACTGTTGATGAAAGACAAGTTGACGGCGCCGGAACCTACCCCTTCCTTTTGAATGGAATAAGCACTGCCACCAAAAGTCATGATATTGGCTTTGTCGAAAATGATTGTAATGGCACTTGTGCCCGGCTCTGCTACGAGCGCACTTGCATAGGCCGTAGTAATACTTGTTTCGGGTCCGCCGGTGATTGTTAGGTTGGCTGTTGTTTTAATAACAGGCTTTGTGTCGTTGTTAATGCTTTTGTAAGTCCCGCCCTGCAACGACAATGTGGCGGGAGTAGAGAAAGTTAAGAATGCTTCATCTCCGGTAGACGAGATGTTCTCGTCCTTTAGCGTCAGGATTTTCTTGGAAGCATCCCATGTGTCGCCTACACCGTTTTGCAGCACGTCATTAACGGTATAGTTGGTGATCGGTTGACCCAAAATCAGCACGTCTGAAATCTCTTCAACGGACATCCCCGGCGCAATAATCATGTGGTTGTGATCGGCTATACCATTCGGGTTGTTCTGCAAATCATACACAAGCATTGTCTCTGTATAAGATATACTACTCTTACTACAGCCAATGCCCCTATCATCTATGCCGCCCTGAGCATCTATGAAAGAACCTGCTTTCGCATTAAGCGCACTACAATCAATAGCATCGTCAGAATCACTGGTGGCTTTAACCTTTAGGCCATCAATGTGCAATTCCTGTTGCGTACCGCTACCAAAAGCTTTAATGGCAGCACCACCCGAACCTGTATGATTCAGATTACTTACTTCCAACTCTGGGTTTTGACCAAATCCAACAATGTTTGTACGTGCTACTTGGCTATAGATAGCTCCTGCTTTAGAAGTTCCATCCAAAATAATCGAACATTTGCCGACAACATAGATGGAGAATTCAGAGTCATCAGTCCAAGCTGGATGATACCAGATACTTCCTGTGAGATGGGCATTAGATAGTGTCAAAATGTGTGTATCGTCATCATAAGACACCGTACCATCACCGAGCACATCGTCTTCGTTGGCATCGGTGACAACAACATCCGCAACTGATAGCGGATAATCCGTTGCCATCAAATTGACGGTCAGCAGCATCATTGCTGCAAAGAGAAATAGTTTTTTCATAAGCATAAATTTTTAAGTTAGTATTTCAGTTAATTGAGTTCCAAGAGAAGCACAAAAAACAGCGCATATTCAATATTGCGCTGCAAAGATACGACATTTTTCCGACATATGCAAATATTTATTGCATTTTTTAGAAAAAAGTGCCGATTTGATACACGGAAAATGAAACAATCCAGGCGAGGAGAAGCGAATGGAAGACCATAAACCATGCCCACTGCCAACCAGCTTCGCGGCGCAGCGTAACGATTGTGGCTACGCACGGGAAATAGAGCAGCACAAACAGCATGAACGTGAAGGCTGTCAACGGCGTGAAGCCGGCTGCACTGATATCTCCGCCGTAGAGGATGGCAAGTGTGGAGACGATGGCTTCTTTTGCCGGCAGACCAGTCAATAGACAGACGGACATCTTCCAGTCAAAACCAAGGGGTTCGAGAATCGGAGAGATAAACTGCCCGATGGAGGCCAGATAGGAATGCTCCAAATCGTTGAGGTCCTGGTTCGGGAAATATTCCAGCGCCCAGATGATAATGGATGCCCAGATGATAACCGTACAAATTTTTTGCAGGTAGTCCGCCACTTTCTCCCATATATGCGCAAGAGCGACACGTAGTTTTGGGAGTTTGAATACCGGCAGCTCGTTAACCGTATCGTCTGCATCTTGTCTGAACCATCGTGTGCGCTTCATGACGAGCGCAAAGAGAACGGAGAGGCAGATGCCGATGGCATAGAGCGAAATCATGACGAGTGCCTTATGCCGCGCGAAGAACGTATCGACGAACAGCATATAAACCGGGAGTCGAGCAGAGCAGGACATGAAAGGCACCATGAGCATTGTTAGCACGCGGTCTTTCGGGTTTTGTATGTCCTTCGCCGCCATGATAGCCGGTACATTGCATCCGAAGCCCATCAGCATCGGGATAAAGCTACGGCCGTGCAGACCGATGCGGTGCATGATGGTATCCATGATATAGGCTTCACGCGCCATGTAGCCGGAGTCTTCCATCAGCGAGATGAAAAAGAACAGAATGATGATATTCGGTAGAAAAGCGATAACAGCGCCAACACCTTGCAGCACGCCGTCCACGAGCAGTCCGCGAAACCATCCTCCGTCCGTCCATATGCCGTTGATCCATTCTGTCAAGGCATCTATGCCATATGCAATCCATTCTTGCGGATAAGCGCCGATGGTAAAAGTACACCAAAAGACGAAATAGAGAATCGCCATCATGATCGGGAAACCCAGCCACGGATTGGTCAGCACTTTATCGATGCGTTCCAGTCGCGTCTGATGCTTGTCATCCTTTGCGTGGGTGAGTGTTTGTGTAAGGATACCATGCACATAGGCACGATAGGTATCTTCATCTTCCTGATCACGAAGGTGGTAGATAGGGTGCGCCGAAGAAGCGGGCTTGTGAATGACCTGTTCTACCAGATCCAGACACTCGGGCAAACCCATCTGTTTGCGCACCGAGACCAAACAAGTCGGAACGCCGATAAGTTGTTGCAGTTTCGGCAAATCGAGCGAGTGGTCGGTTTTTAGTAACAAGTCATAACGACCGATGGCAATGACGATCTTCTCTTGCTCATCGATGATATGCGGTGTGAGCATCAGTGACTCTTCCAATCGCGTGGAATCAACCACTTGCAGCACCACATCATAGGTATGCCCATGCAGTTCGTCGGGATGAAAGACCTCGACAAACTCAATGCGATGAGCATCTGTAGAGTGATTGGCAAGGCGCTGATCTACAATATCTTGCAGCGCATGGCTCAACGAACTCTTCCCGCTCTGCGGAAGACCGATGACGGCTATTTTATGCAGCTCGCTCATTACTTTTTCAAATCGGCTGCAAAATTACTGCTTTTTATGCATGTACACAATCCCTAAAAGTAGGGATTCCTCATTTTTACAGCATTTTGAGTGTTTGGCAGAGCCATTGATAACAACGCTCAGTGCTGGAGATAGAGAGTCGTTCTTGCGGCGAGTGTACACCATACATCTGCGGACCGATGGAAACCATGTCGAGGTACGGGTATTTCTCAAGGAAAAGACCGCATTCCAGTCCTGCGTGAATAGCCAACACTTCGGGTTGGGATTTAAAGAGGTCGATGTATGCTTTTTTGACCACTTCGAGCAGCGGCGAGTTCGGATTCGGTGCCCATCCGGGATAGCCGTCGCCGTGCGTTACCTCGTCGCAAGCAAGTGAGAGCGCCTGTTCCACCGCCCATTTGAGATGATGCTTGGCGGGCTCTTTGGACGAGCGCTGAGAAGTGTTGACTTCGATGTATCCGTCGCGCATTTTGATTGATGCGAGGTTGGTGGAAGTCTCTACAAGTCCCGGCATTTCGTGACTCATGGCGATCATGCCGTGCGGGCATTCGCAGAGTGCCATAATCAGGCGGTAGGCTTTGTCGGCGGGGATAAAAGTATCGGGCATGTCGCATGTCTCGAGTTCGAGGCGCATGTCTTTTTCCACTTCTCCGAAAACGCCTTCCATCTGTGCGGAGAAATTATTCCAATCGATGCGGATCTGCTCTTTGTATGCCATTGGTATGGCAATGACGGCTTCTGCTTCGCGTGCGATGGCGTTGCGCAGATTACCGCCGTTGATGGAAGCGAGTTGAATCTCTGTCTGCGGCCAGATGCGCGCCAAGAACCAGACAATGAGTTGGTTGGCATTTGCACGACCTTTGTTAATGTCATCACCGGAGTGACCGCCGATCAGTCCGCTTACACTCAGGCAAACACCTAACATTTCACCTTTCGCCTTTAACCTTTCGCCCTTATAATGCATCTTCGCGAGAGTATCGATACCGCCGGCGCAGCCGATGAAGATCTGCCCGTCATCCTCGGAGTCTAAGTTGATGAGTCGTTTGCTTTTCAGTACTCCATCTTTGAGTTTCTCGGCGCCCGTCAGTCCCGTTTCTTCATCTACGGTGAAGAGGCATTCGATGGCGGGATGCGGCAACTCCTGGTCCGTAATGGCAGCCAATGCCATGGCGATGCCGATGCCGTTGTCTGCGCCGAGAGTGGTGCCCTTGGCTTTAAGGAAGTCTCCATCGACAAACGTCTCGATAGGATCTTTAAGGAAATCATGCTGAACGTCTCCGTTTTTTTCTGCTACCATATCCATATGTGCCTGAAGAATAACACCTTCGTGGTTTTCATAACCCGGTGTGGCCGGCACGCGCATAATGACATTCATCGCCTCGTCGGCGAGGTGCTCGATATGATGGGCTGCAGCGAAATCGCACAGCCACTTACTGATTTTCTCCTCATGTTTGGAGGGACGGGGCACTTTGCAAATCTCTGCAAAGATGTCAAATACTCTGTTGCTCATATTTTAATCGTTTTAGTTGTCTGTTGAACCGAATATGGAAAAGCACGGCGGGTATGGCGAGTGCAATCACAAAGGCAATCCACATACCCTTTGCACCGAGTCCAAGCGGGAAAGTAAGGGTAAGTCCAAGCGGCAATGCCACGGCGATGTATGCAAAAAGTGCAATCCGCATCGGTACGCGCACATCTTGAATTCCTCGTAACATTGCCGCGCCTACACACTGCAAGCCATCGGCATATTGAAGAGTGCCGGCAATGACGAGTAATGTTGAAGCAATAGGTATCACTTCAGGGTCTTCAGTAAAGATATAAGGAATGACATTACGCCCGAAAATCATGATTGCAGCGCCGATGGTATTCATCAGCAAGCATAGATGAATGGATGCATGACTCGCCATTCGTACAGCCTGTAAGTCACCTTTGCCGAGTTGGTGCGATACACGAATAGTGGTAGCAGCGCCGATGCCTGTCGCCAACATAAATGTGAGGTCCGCCATCTGGTTAGCGATATGATGCGCGGCGAGTGCCTCTTTGTTGATCCATCCGATGATGACGAACGAGGCAGTGAAGAGAAATGCTTCTGCGAACGATTGCAGGCCAATCGGCGTTCCGATGGCAATCAGGTGCTCTATTTCACGACGCGTGACGAGTCGGCTTTTGATGGCGGTCAAGTACCTTCGCCATTCGGACTTGAATAGCATAGCAACAAAGAAACACACCGGCATTAGGCAACGGGCAATCAGACTGGCCCAGCCTGCTCCT
The DNA here is from genome assembly GCA_017649925.1 of Paludibacteraceae bacterium. Taxonomy (GTDB): domain Bacteria; phylum Bacteroidota; class Bacteroidia; order Bacteroidales; family Paludibacteraceae; genus Colicola. Next base: position 75,531 of record JAGCFX010000047.1, read on the forward strand.
TCCGCGCCCCTGGGTTCCAATCCCCAATGTCCGAAAATAAAAATCCAGTTAAGGAAGATATTGAGCAGGTTACAGCCGATGGTGATGAGCATGGCAACCACTGTGTTCCCGAGTCCTTCAAGGAACTGTTTGCTGAAGCAGAACAACAGGAACGGAACAATGGAAAGCACAATAAGAATATAGTACGGGCGCGCACACGAGACCACTTCGGGTTCTTGACCAAAGGCTTCAAGGAACGGAATACAAGGCGCGAGAAGTACTAAAGAGACAAAACACATAAGCGCTGTAAATACCAATCCGTTAATAAGATACGATGTTATCTGCTCGTGCTTGTGAGCGATTTCTTCATCCGTTGTCCCTTGCGCCAAAAGTTTCTCTAACCGACCGTGAACATGTCCGACAAGTGGTGTAATACCCATCAACGCACCCATGGAAAAAACCATGACGGTAAAAAAGAGTGCATTCGAGAAACTGACGGCCGCCAGATCCGTTGTGCCGAAATGGCCTACCATGATCGAATCCGCCAAACCGACCATCGCCGCTCCAAACTGCGTCAGCATAACGGGAAAAGCAACTTTCAAGTTCCGTTTGTAATAGGGCCAATATGTGCGAAAAGAATAGGTCATATAATAAATTCGGGCACAAAAGTACTAAAAAATTTGCATATATGCAAAAAAAATTGTAATTTTGCGGCGATTTTGTATAACAAAATATTTTTACTATGATACTCGACAAATTAGAGAATGCCGATTGGTACTATGAGAGTGTACCAGGATTGGAGCAATTCATGAAGTTTTTCCGTGACAATGACCTTGAGGAAATGCCGGCGTGTAAGATATTCTTGGACGGCAATGACCTAATTGTGAACATCAATGATTTCAAGGGCAAAGAGGAATCCAAATGCCGCATGGAGGCACACAAGGATTATCTGGATATTCAGATTCCGCTGGGCGAAGACGAGGTGATGGGCTGGAAGGCACAGGTGGATTGTCAGACCGTGACGCAAGAGTACGACGAAGGCAAGGATGTGGAGTTCTACGGCGATAAAGCGACGGCTAAGTTTACTGTGCCCGCCGGTCATTTCGCTGTTTTCTTCCCCTCCGATGCACACCAACCGGGTATCGCACCGGGTAAAGAGTACCGTAAAATCATCGTCAAAGCACGTGTAAACTCGTAAAATATTAAATCACTAATACTATGGCAAAGAAAGAAAAACACTTAAAGATTGTAGAGCGTGATCCATATCTGCAGCCTTATGAGGGCGCATTGCAGGCACGTGCGGATTATGCGGCTCGTAAGGAACAGGAGATCACCGGCGGCAAGTCCTTGGCTGATTGGGCGAGCGGTTATCTGTATTTCGGATTGCATCATACGAAGGATGGCTGGGTGTTGCGTGAATGGGCACCGAATGCAACTGCTATCTATATCAAAGGCGACATGAATGGTTGGCAGAAGGACGAGAACTATCGTCTGCAGCCGGTGGGCAATGGCGTTTGGGAAGCCAAACTGCCGGAGAACGCATTGAAACACGAGCAGTTGTACAAACTGTTGGTGGAATGGAACGGCGGCTACGGAGAGCGCATCCCGAGTTATGTGCGCCGCGTGGTTCAAGACGAGCAAACGAAGATCTTCTCTGCGCAAGTATGGAATGAGCCCGAGTATAAGTGGAAGAACAAAGGCAAGAAATTGAAAGAGAAGGGCGGGCTCTATATCTACGAATGCCATATCGGTATGTCGTCCGAGCAGGACAAAGTCAATTCGTACGAGGAGTTTCGTCGCGATGTGCTACCGCGAATCGACAAACTGGGGTATAACTGCGTGCAGATAATGGCCATTCAGGAGCACCCGTACTACGGTTCGTTTGGCTATCATGTGTCGAACTTCTTCGCTGCCAGCAGTCGTTTCGGTACGCCGAATGAATTAAAGGCGCTGATTGACGATGCGCACGGTCGCGGAATGCATGTGATCATGGACCTTGTGCACAGCCATGCTGTGAAGAACGAACTCGAAGGGCTGGGAAACTTCGACGGAACGGGTTATCAGTATTTCCATGATGGCGGTCGTCGTGAGCACCCGGCATGGGATAGTCTGTGCTTCAACTACGGCAAGAATGAAGTGCTGCATTTCCTGCTGAGCAACTGTAAGTTCTGGCTTGATGAATACGATTTTGACGGATATCGCTTTGACGGCGTGACATCGATGATCTATCGCAGCCATGGTCTGGGTGAAGATTTCAACGGCTATCCGAGTTATTTCAACGGCAACGAAGACGGTGATGCGCTGATGTATCTGACGCTTGCCAATAAGGTCATTCACGAAGTGAAACCCGAAGCCATCACTATCGCCGAAGAGATGTCCGGAATGCCGGGATTGGCTGCGGCTATCGAAGATGGCGGTGTTGGCTTCGATTACCGTCTGGCGATGGGTATTCCTGATTTCTGGATCAAGTATATCAAGGAAGTGAAGGACGAGGACTGGAAAGCCGGTCATATCCTGTTCGAGATGACCAACCGTCGTGAGGACGAGAAGACCATCAGTTATGCGGAGAGTCATGATCAGGCGCTGGTGGGCGACAAGACGATTATCTTCCGCCTTGTAGATGCCGATATGTATTGGCATTTCGAGCATGGTCATTCGACCTATATGGCCGATCGCGGTATTGCGCTGCATAAGATGATCCGTCTTGTGACAGCCTCTACCATCAACGGCGGATACCTCAACTTCATGGGTAATGAGTTCGGCCATCCGGAATGGATTGATTTCCCGCGTGAGGGTAACGGCTGGAGTTACAAGTATGCCCGTCGTCAGTGGAGTCTGGTGGACAATCCAAACTATTTCTTCGCGGACCTCAATCGTTTCGATGAACAGATGATTCACTTGCTCAAGAAGCATATTCTGATTCAAAACCCGACGGCGGAGGAGAAGAAATACAACGTCGGCAAGCACCTGCCGTGGGTGATGAAATGGTGGGACAACGAGGGCGACCAAGTAGTGGCTTATTCGCGCAACGACCTGCTGTTTATCTTCAACTGGAACGGTCAGAAGTCATTCGCCGATTACGGCATGCTGGTGCCCGAAGGCAAATATAAAGTGGTGCTCAATACCGATGCCAAAGAGTTCGCCGGCTTCGGGCTTAGCGATGATTCGGTGGAGCATTTTACGGAACATGACGGTTTATATGCCAAGGATGGCAAGGGTTGGCTGAAGATGTATCTGCCGGCTCGTAGCGCTGTAGTTTTACAAAAAGTAGACTGATATGAGAAAAAGTTTATTGATTATTATGGCAGTGGCGTTAGTGTTTGCGGGCTGCCATAAGCAACCGGCCAAAGAGGCGGAGAAACAAGCCATAGACACGACGGCTGTCGTGGTAACGGACGAGAATATGTATATCGACATCACCGGTCTGACAATGGAAGGCACGGAGTTGTCGCTCAGCGAGTTAGTGGGCAAGACGGACTATGTGTTGCTCGATTTCTGGGCATCGTGGTGCGGTCCTTGCCGCCGGTTTATCCCTGTGCTCCGTGATTTTTATCAGCGCTTCGGAGGTGAGCATCTGGAGATCCTCAGTTGCAGTGTGGACCAGGATGAGCAAGCCTGGCGTACGGCGATGCTCGAGGAACGACTTCCTTGGCCGTGTGTCCGCGAGGATGCCGAGCATCTCTGTTCCGATAAGTACAATGTGCAGTATATCCCTCACATCGTGCTGATTGATAAGGACGGACATATCGTCGCAGTCAACCCCGAAGAACCTGAATTGGAAGAACTTTTATTAAATTAAACATATATGCGAGTAATTATTGAACCTTCGTATGACCTGCTGAGCCAGTGGGCTGCGAATTTTGTAGCAAAACGAATCAATGAGTTTGAGCCCAAAGAGAGCAAACCGTTTGTTCTTGGTCTCCCGACAGGCAGTTCGCCGCTCGGCATGTACAAACATCTGATCGAACTCAACAAAGCCGGAAAAGTATCTTTCCGCAACGTCGTAACATTCAACATGGACGAGTATGTTAACCTGCCGGAAGATCACCCGGAGAGCTATCACAGTTTCATGTGGAATAACTTCTTCAGCCATATCGACATCCGCAAAGAGAACGTCAATATTCTAAACGGCAACGCACCCGACTTGGCTGCTGAGTGCGCACGTTATGAGGCGAAGATCAAACAGTTCGGCGGTATTCATCTGTTCCTCGGCGGTATCGGTCCGGACGGACATATCGCATTCAACGAACCGGGTTCATCGCTCTCCAGCCGCACCCGTAAGAAAGAGCTGACCACCGATACCATCATCGCCAACAGCCGTTTCTTCGAGAACGATGTTAATAAAGTGCCCAAGACTGCCCTCACCGTAGGTGTAGGCACCGTCATGGATGCGCAGGAAGTGCTGATTGTAGTGAATGGACATAACAAAGCCCGCGCACTGCAACATGCTATCGAAGAGCCGATTAGCCACATGTGGACCGTTTCCGCGCTCCAGATGCACCAGCACGGCATCATCGTCTGCGACGAGGCTGCTTGCGAGGAACTCAAACTTGGCACCTTCAAATACTTCAAAGACATAGAGAAGAACAATCTTGACCCGAACACATTGTTATAATGCTGGAAATCTATAATTCGTTAACGCGATTCAAAGAGACGTTCAAACCCCTGCACGAAGGGCATGTGGGTATGTATGTCTGCGGGCCGACGGTCTATGGCGATGCGCATCTCGGGCATGCCCGTCCGGCAATCACGTTTGACATCCTCTATCGCTATCTGCAGCACCTTGGTTACAAAGTGCGCTATGTGCGTAATATCACGGATGTCGGGCACCTTGAGCACGATGCGGATGAAGGTGAGGACAAGATAGCCAAGAAAGCGCGACTCGAGCAACTCGAGCCGATGGAGGTCGTGCAGTTCTATACCAACCGTTACCATCGTGATATGGCGGCGCTGAATGTGCTGCCACCGTCCATCGAGCCGCACGCCAGCGGACATATCATCGAGCAGATTGCGTTTGTGCAGAAGATTCTCGACAACGGATATGCGTACGTATCCAACGGCTCCGTGTATATGGACGTGGAGAAATACGCCAAGGACTATCCTTACGGCAAACTCTCCGGACGTAACTTGAACGACATCGTTACCGAGACGCGCGAACTGGACGGACAGGATGAGAAGATACATTCGTACGACTTCGCTCTATGGAAAAAAGCTTCTCCGGAACATATCATGCATTGGCCGAGTCCATGGTCGGAAGGTTTCCCCGGATGGCATATGGAGTGCTCCACGATGGGCACGAAGTACCTCGGCGAGCAGTTCGATATCCACGGCGGCGGACTCGATCTTATCTTCCCGCACCACGAGGCAGAAATAGCGCAGAGTTGCGCGGCATTAGGTCATGAGACCGTTCATTACTGGATGCATAACAACATGATCACTATTGCCGGCAAGAAGATGGGTAAGAGCTACAATAACTTCATTACCCTCGAGCAGTTCTTCAGCGGCAACCATCCGCTGCTGAGCAAGCCTTTCGGTCCGATGGTCATTCGTTTCTTTATCCTGCAAGCTCATTACCGTTCTACGGTTGACTTCTCTTCTGAAGCTCTCGAGGCAGCAGAGAAAGGGCTGCAGCGTATGCAAGAAGCCTATGCAAGATTGCAGAAACTGCAAGCAGGAAAGGAGACAACGGTAGAGATAGACAATCTCCGTCAGCGTTGTCAAGAAGCGATGGATGATGATCTCAATACGCCGTTCGTTATCGCCGCCCTCTTCGATTCCACGCGCGCCATCAACACCGTTCATGACGGCAAAGGCACTATCAGCGAAGCTGATCTCAAAGAACTGCGTGACGTTTGGCAGACTTTCGCCATCGACATCCTCGGCCTGCGTCTGGACGCAAACAACGAAGACAACGGAAAGCTCAAGGCGTTCCATAGCGCTATTGACCTGCTGCTCAACATCCGTCTTCAAGCCAAGCAGAACAAGGACTGGGCAACATCCGATAAGATCCGCAACGAACTGACCGATCTCGGTTTCCAAATCAAAGATACGAAAGATGGCTTTGAGTGGAGTATTTGACAGAATAGGGAGTAAAGTGCTGCTTTGCTCCTTATTCTTAATCTTTTGTGCGTGCGGTCAGAAACAACCGGAGCAACTGCCGGAAGACAATCTCGTTGCCTATCCCGGTAGGACATTCAGTTACAAACTTAAATTCAACGACCTGCAGTCCAAGCAACATGATGTGGCTTGCCGCATCGGTCTTCCTCGCCCGCCTAAAGATCGCGACGATGCTGCCTCCATGCGTAAGCAACTGGTGGAGATAAAGACCAATGACAACTATATCGTTGACAGTCTGACGCATTCAGTGCCATATCTGATTCCGTCCGCCAAACGCGAACTGGATTCCATCGGTGCCGAATGGGCGGATATTCTCAAACGTAACAATCTCCCGCATTATCGATTCTATGTAACCTCCGTGCTGCGTACGCAGGAAGACATCAAGTATCTGCAGCGCAGCGGCAATATCAATTCCGTCACGCAGAGTTGTCATTGCTATGGCACGACGTTCGACCTCGCGTATATGCGCTATGATAAGGTAACGCGTACGCGCGACTATATGCACGAAGACAACCTCAAGTTAGTCTTGGGGCAGGTGCTGCTGAATCATCAGCGGGCGGGAAAAATCTTTGTGAAATACGAGGCCAAGCAGAGTTGTTTTCACATCACTGTGCGGCGGTAGATTTTTTATCGCAGACATCCATCAAACTGCAATCGGAACAGGAGTCATTACAGTCTTTTTTCGGGACCTCTGACCCTTGATTTTTTTTCTTTGCTTTGATGCGCTCGTTTATCTCAATCAATGCGAGGATACAAAGCGCCATCACTATGAAGGCAATGAGTGCTTTCATGCTTCCTCGAAATCGTCTACGCGGTCTTCTTCGATGACGAGATTGTCGATGATAAACTGTTGGCGTTCGGTGGTGTTTTTGCCCATGTAGTATGCGAGCAGTTCGTTCACCGCGTCTTCTTTGCGCAGCGTCACTTGGTCAAGACGGATACCGGCGCCGATGAAGCCTTTGAACTCGTCCGGAGAAATCTCGCCCAGTCCTTTGAATCGCGTGATCTCCGGTGTCTTGATCTTCGCAATCGCTTTCTGGCGTTCCTCTTCGGAGTAGCAATATATCGTCTGGTTCTTGTCCTTCACGCGGAAGAGCGGTGTCTGCAGAATATAGACGTGCCCTTTCTTGACGAGATCAGGGAAGAACTGCAGGAAGAATGTCAACATCAGCAGACGGATATGCATACCGTCCACATCGGCATCGGTAGCGATAATCACTTTGTTGTAGCGCAACTCATCCAGTCCGTCTTCGATATTCAGCGCGGATTGCAGACAATTGAACTCCTCGTTCTCATAGACCACTTTTTTGGTCAGTCCAAAGCAGTTGAGCGGCTTGCCTCGAAGCGAGAAGACAGCTTGTGTGCGCACGTCACGACTCTTGGTGATTGAGCCCGACGCCGAGAGACCCTCAGTGATGAAGATGCAACTCTCCAGACGCAAATCGTCATCCGCTTCTTTGGAACTCTTGACGGGTTTGGAATCGTTGAGGTGAATCTGACAGTCACGCAGTTTGGGATTGTTGACGAGGTTCTTTTTGGTCCGTTCGCGAGCTTCTTTGCTTACTGCGGCGATGGCTTTGCGCTCCTTCTCGCTTTCTTGAATCTTCTGCAGCATGATCTCCACGGTCTGCGGAGTCTTATGCAGATAGTTATCCAGTTGCTGCTTGACGAAGTCATTGACAAATTTATTCACGCTCACACCGCCGGTAGGCGCCATATCTTTGGAGCCTAACTTCACTTTGGTCTGGCTCTCGAACACAGGTTCTTCTACGTTGATGGCAATTGCGCCGACTACACCGTTACGGATATCCGCGAGTTCCTGATTCTTGTTGAAAAACTCCTTGATGGTACGTCCTATCGCTTCGCGATAAGCAGCTTGGTGTGTGCCGCCCTGAATGGTATGCTGACCGTTAACGAACGAGTAGTACTCGTCGCCGTTCTGATCTGTATGCGTGAGAGCAATCTCGATATCTTCGCCTACGATATGAATAATCGGATAGAGCGGATTGACCGTCATATTCTTCGTCAGCAGATCCAGCAGTCCGTTCTTTGAAACGAATTTCTTGCCGTTATAGACGAGCGTCAGACCCGTATTGAGATATGCGTAGTTGCGTAGCAACTCCTCGATATAATCATCGCGGAAATGGTAGTTCTCGAATAGTCCTTTGCTGTCATCCGGCACGAACTCGATGATCGTGCCTCGCTTCTCCGGACCGTTGTAGTTCTGAATGCCCGTATCGCTTGTCAGTTTGCCTTGTGCGAACTCTGCTTTGCGCGTCTTTCCCTCACGGAATGATTCTACGGAGAAATAGCCTGAGAGCGCATTGACAGCCTTCGTTCCCACACCATTCAGACCCACGGATTTCTTGAAGGCTTTGCTATCGTATTTACCGCCGGTGTTAAGTACGCTGACCACTTCCACCAACTTGCCCAATGGGATACCGCGACCGTAGTCGCGCACGCGAACGCGACCGTCCACCACATCGACCTCAATCACCTTGCCTTCACCCATGCGGAACTCGTCAATCGAGTTATCGATACTCTCTTTGATGAGCACGTAGATACCGTCATCCGAATGACTGCCGTCGCCTAACTTACCGATATACATACCCGGACGACGACGGATATGCTCCATGTCATCAAGGTGGATAATGTTCTCGTCGCCGTACTCCACGGCCGCCAAATTTATCTCGTCTAATTCTGCCATATTCTCAAAATCGGCTGCAAAGGTACAAAAAAAACCGCAAATGACAAAATAAATGCACAAAAATTTGCATATATGATTTATTTTTTGTAATTTTGCGCACTTTTTGTGTGTCGTGCGCGAGTGCATGCGCTGTGTACACGCGAAAAATAAGGCATATTAATAAAAAACAAATACAAAAAACAATTATGCAAAACAAAGGACTTGTTAGAATTTTGGCGGTGTGCCTTGCCTTGGTATGCGCCTTCTACCTGTCGTTCTCTTTGGTGACGAGTCACTATGACAAGAAGGCCAAAGAGTATGCGGCAGGCGATGCAGCCAAAGAGTATCTGTATCTCGACTCTATTGCTGCGCAAAAAGTTTGGTTCGGTTACACGCTCAAAGAGTGCCGCGAGAAAGAGATTAACCTCGGTCTGGACTTGAAGGGCGGTATGAACGTAACGATGGAAGTGTCTGTTCCGGACATCCTCGATGCGCTCAGCGGTCACAACCAATCGGAGAACTACAAGAAAGCTCTCGAAGCGGCCAAACTGAAACAGAGATCAAGCGGTGCGGATTTCGTAACGCTCTTCATCGAGTCATTCAAAGAGATTGACCCGGAAGGACAGTTAGCGTCTATCTTCTCTACCTTTGAGTTGAAAGACAAAGTGACCCTTACTTCCACCAATGCAGAGGTGGAGAAAGTTATCCGCGAGGAGGTTGACGGTGCTATTCAGAACTCGTTCAACGTGCTCCGTACGCGTATTGACCGTTTCGGCGTTGTTCAGCCGAACATCCAGAAACTCGCTCAGCCGGGTCGTATCCTGATTGAGTTGCCGGGTATCAAAGAGCCGGAGCGTGTACGTAAACTGCTCCAGGGTTCTGCTAACCTTGAGTTCTGGGAGACCTATGAGTTCTCCGAGTTGCTGCCGACACTGGCGCAAATCAACCGTGAGTTCGCTGCTACCGAACCGCAAGAGGAGGCTAAAGCAGAGGAAGTGAAAGCCGAAGAGGCTCCGAAGACGGAGAACGACGAGCTGGCTTCTCTGGTAGAGAACCTCGGAACGGACAGTGCTGCCGTAGAGGCTGATCAAGCTGCACAAGTGGCAGAGTACAAGAAGAACAACCCGCTCTTCGCTATTCTCAATCCGTCTGTTAGCGGTGCCGGTCAGGCCTATCGTGGTCCGGTAGCAGGTACCGTTCATTATACCGATACCGCAAAGGTAAGTGCGATGCTCAATTCGCAGATTGCCAAAGCTGTTCTGCCGCGTGACGTACGTTTCTACTGGACGGTTAAGGCTATTGACGATGCGAACGCATACTATCAGTTGGTATGTCTGAAAGCTCAACGTGACGGCCGCGCTTCTCTCGAAGGCGACGTGATCACTGACGCACGTGCTGACTTCTCGCAACTCAGCGCATATGCCAATGTATCGATGTCGATGAATGCTGAGGGTGCGAAAGCATGGCAGCGTATCACCAAAGACAATATCGGCAAGTCGGTAGCTATCGTGCTCGACGGCTATGTATATTCGTTCCCGACCGTACAGAATGAGATCGCCGGCGGTAACAGCCAGATCACCGGTAACTTTACCGTAGAAGAGGCAAAAGACTTGGCTAACACCTTGAAGTCCGGTAAGATGCCGGCTCCTGCTCGTATCATCGAGGAGAGTGTGGTTGGTCCGTCTCTGGGGCGTGAGGCTATTCAGTCGGGTCTCTGGTCATTTGCACTGGGCTTCGTGCTGATCCTCCTCTACATGATCTTCTACTATGGTATGATCCCGGGTCTGATTGCCGATGCTGCGTTGGTTTGCAACGTATTCCTGTTGGTAGGTATCCTCTCTTCGTTCAGCGCCGTGCTGACCTTGCCGGGTATCGCAGGTATCGTGTTGACGATGGGTATGGCGGTTGATGCCAACGTGCTTATCTACGAGCGTATCCGTGAGGAGTTGCGTGCCGGAAAAGGTATGCGTAAGGCTATCGAGGACGGTTTCAAAGGTGCCATCACGGCTATTGTGGATGCGAACGTGACTTCGTTCCTGACAGGTGCTATCCTCGCTATCTTCGGTACCGGTCCTATCAAGGGCTTCGCTGTTACCTACATGATCGGTATCATTTCTTCGTTCCTCACGGCTGTGTTCATCACCCGTCTGTTGCTCGAGGACTATGCAAAACGCGACAATGCTAAAGAGCTCACCTTTACCACGAAACTGATGCAGAACTTCCTGCAGAATATCCATTTCGATTTTGTGAATGCACGTAAGATTGCTTACTGCATCTCGGGTGTGATCATCATTTTCGCTGTACTGGGTCTTGACCCGCATATCTTCGGTAAACTGAACCTCGGTATCGATTTCTCCGGAGGACGTAACTATGTTGTTCGTTTTGATAACAATATCAATACCCAGGATGTACGCGAGAACTTGGATAACGTCTTCAAGGCAACACTGGAGGAGGACGAGACCTTTGGTCTGAATGTCATCACCTTCGGTAACGACGCTAACCAGGTACGTATCTCCACCAACTATCGTATCCACGAGGAGACCGCTGAGGCGGACGAGCAGATTGAGACATTGCTCTACGAGGGCTGCAAGCCGTTCTTGAGCGACGAGATCACGTTCGATGACTTCCGCTCCACCGACTCGAATGCCGAAGTAGGTATCATGTCGAGCCAGAAAGTGGGTCCGGCTATTGCAGACGATATCACCACCAGCGCTATCTGGGCTGTGCTCGCTGCGCTCGTTGTGATCTTCCTCTATATCCTCTTGCGCTTCCGCAACTTTGCATACTCGGTAGGTGCATTGACCGCGTTGGCTCACGATACAGTGATCATCCTCGGTCTGTATGCTATCCTTTGGAAGGTGATGCCTTTCTCTATGGAGATTGACCAGGCATTCATCGCAGCTATCCTGACCGTTATCGGTTACTCTATCAACGATACCGTGGTCATCTTCGACCGCGTGCGCGAGTACAACGGTCTCTATCCGAAACGCGAGCGCAAAGTGAATATCAACGATGCATTGAATAATACGCTGAGCCGTACGTTCTCGACTTCTATGTCTACGTTCGTGGTATTGCTCGCTATCTTCATCTTCGGTGGCGAGACAATCCGTGGCTTCGTATTCGCATTGCTGATGGGTGTGATTGTCGGTACTTATTCGTCTCTGTTCATCGCTTCGCCGATTGCTTATGATATCCAATTGGCACAAGCACGCCGTGCAGAGAAGAAAGCTGCTGCTAAAAAATGAAAAATGATTTCTTGAAATTTGCCGCTGCGCAAGGCCTTAACTCCATGCATGTGGAGAAGGTCTTGTCGCAGAGTGCAGATACCGTACAGGGCTCGTATGGCTATATCTCGCCTACCATCCTCGAGGAGCGTCAACTGAATGTGACGCAGATGGATGTATTCAGCCGTTTAATGATGGACCGTGTTATTTTCCTCGGCACCGAGGTGAACGATTATACGGCGAATGTTATTCAGGCGCAGTTGCTCTATCTGGACTCTGTGGATAGCGAGCGTGATATCAACCTGTATCTCAATACGCCGGGCGGTTCGGTATATGCCGGACTTGGTATCTATGATACGATGCAGTTCGTGAAAGCCAAAGTATCGACGATATGTACCGGTCTGGCGGCTTCCATGGGTGCTGTGTTGCTCGTGGCGGGCGAGAAAGGTATGCGCGCTGCATTGCCGCATAGCCGTATCATGATCCATCAGCCGCTTGGTGGCATTCAGGGACAGGCCAGCGATATCGAGATTACCGCCAAAGAGATTCTCAAACTCAAAGAAGAACTCTATCAGATCATCTCCGAGAAATCCGGCAAGTCGATGGAGCAGATCCGTAAAGATGCGGACCGCGACCACTGGATGACAGCTGCGGAAGCATTGGAGTATGGCATGATTGACCGCGTATTCACGCGTAAAGAGTAATGGCTAAAAAGCAAAATCAAAAAACCTGCAGTTTCTGCGGTCGTTCGATGCCGGAGATGTTCTCCGGTGAAGGCGATGCGCTTATATGTTCGGAATGCATCGAGGCTGGTCATCGTATGGTGGCTGCTATGCCGAAGTCGATTGGCGGTGAAGAGGACGGACTGACGCTGGCTAATCTGCCGACGCCGCAGGCTATCAAGGATTTTCTGGACTTGTACGTCATCGGTCAGGATGAAGCCAAGCGCTATCTCTCCGTAGCGGTCTATAATCATTACAAGCGCGTGCTGCAGGAGATCAGCAACGACGATGTGGAGATAGAGAAGAGCAACATCCTGCTGGTCGGTTCTACCGGAACGGGCAAGACGCTGCTCGCGCGCACGATTGCCAAGATGCTGAAGGTTCCCTTCGCCATAGGCGATGCTACTTCTCTGACTCAAGCCGGCTATGTGGGTGAAGACGTGGAGACACTGCTTGTTCGTCTGCTGCAGGATACCAATTATGATGTAAAAAAAGCGCAACGCGGTATCGTGTTTATCGACGAAATAGATAAGATTGCCCGCAAATCGGAGAACCCGTCCATCACCCGCGATGTGAGCGGAGAAGGTGTGCAGCAGAGTTTGCTGAAGATGCTGGAGGGTTCGATCATCAATGTACCGCCACAAGGCGGACGTAAGCATCCGGAGCAGGAATGTATCCCTGTGGATACGAAAAATATCCTTTTCATCTGCGGCGGTGCTTTTGACGGCATCGAGCGTAAGATATCGCAGCGCATGAATACGCAGGCGGTAGGCTTTGCGGCGCAGGAACAGGCGGCGCAGGTGGACCGAGACAACTTACTGCAGTATATCGCGCCGCAGGACCTCAAGTCGTACGGACTGATTCCCGAGATCATTGGTCGTCTGCCGGTGCTCACGTATCTGCAACCGCTTAACCGCGAGGCGCTGCGTAATATCCTTACGGAGCCGAAGAACGCGCTTACCAAGCAGTACAAGAAACTGCTGGGCATGGATAATGTGACGCTCTCATTCGCGGACGATGCATTGGATTATATCGTGGATAAGGCGCTGGAGTACAAACTCGGCGCACGCGGACTGAGAGGACTGATGGAGGCAGTGATGACGGATCTGATGTTCGAACTGCCGAACCACAAGCAGACAGGCAAACAGCAGTCGTTTACGGTCACCAAAGAATATGCGGAGCGGAAGTTGAGCCGCGAGAAGTTGGTAAGACTAAAGAATGCAGGATAAAAAAATGCGGCTATGCGCCGCTTTTTTTTTGTATTAGAATCCACTGTAAACCAATTCCAGTTCCATACCGTTCTTGGCGGAGCGTATCTTGGTTGCCGATACCGTCTGCTGCTGTTTGACAGCGGAGACAGCGGTAGTCGATTGGGTGGTATAACTCGTCTCAATCGTTACCGGCACCAGCAGCATATTCAGAATGGAATCATTGAAGGCCTGACGCAGTTGGTTGGTTAGGAACTCCGACAGATCATAACTGTAGTAATAGATGACATTGCCTGCCGAATCGGTGCTTTGCGTCAGTTGTCCCAGTAGTGCGCAGGTATCGGTCGGCAGCTCTTTATTCTTGAAGAATCGCTCCATACTGCTCTCGCGAATCAGCAGCATATACGATGCCGGTTGCAGCCAGTCGTTGCGTTTGACGTTGCTCGCCGTGCCTTCATATACGTTCTCCACCGCCACGCGCACTTCCGCCTTGTTGACATACGGACGTTTCCAACCTACGTTGTCGAAAATCATCTCCTCAATGCGCTCCATCGGGAATCGCAGGCGCGTGTATACGCCCGCGGGCGCGATAATATAATTATAGGTGTCGGAGTCTTTTTGCAGCGTCTCCACCCATTGTTTTTTGTCGCGGTATGCCACATGATTGATGGTGCGGACCTCTGAATTGGCATAGAACGCTTTCATGTCGCTCACAGTGGTATCGCGTCCTGCTTTCTGGTACGAGAAATGATAGTAAACGCCCAGCGCGATATCGGTGACATTCAGCACGGTGGACGAACCGAACGATGTCTCGAGCAGCAAGCCATTGAATTGCTCATTGAATTTCTCCTGGCTTTCAAAAGCATTGATGGCCGCGAAATAGGCTTCAAAATCATCGTTCACGCGCATCCTGACCATCGGCACGTAGGTGCCGCTGCTATTGGCGACGGAGTCCATCTTCTCGGACGCAACCACGACGCGGCGATTGGTCAAAATACTCTTCTCGCGCGAACAGAAACGATTGATATCCAGGTCGGTAGGATAGGTGCCGGAGTATTGGAATGTACCTTTATCCAGCATATACGCATTGATAGCCATCGGCGCTTTGGCGTCTCCCACCCAGCTATGATACGAAACGAACAGACATATCGAATCCACGGCGTATCCCTCCGGATAGGAATAGCCTTCCGGACATGCCAGCTGCGTCAGAATAGATGCGCGCAGCAGACCGTAATCGGTTTCTATTTCGCCTAAGAGGAATGAATCGGCTTGCGAGATGATAGCGCGGCAACTGTCGATGCCGGAGGCAATGGAGAACGTATCTACCAGAACGATGATCTCATCCTCCTCGTTCAAAACCGACTGGCCCGTATTCGCCACATCGTCTTTGCAGGACGAGAAGGCGCATACCAGTCCGATTAACAACCCTATGAACGCGATGCGTTTATTCATTATCCGTTTCTTTCGCAAGCAATGCCTCGAAAAAATCGAATTGCCGCTTGCATGCAGCCGTCAGGTCCTCTGTTGCTTCATAAGCCAAAATAGGCTTGCCTTTCGTCTCTGCATAATTGGCCACACGCTGGTTCGCTTTCGGCGTCGCATATACGATAGCATCGGAGAAATCAACCGCCAGACGCATCAACTCTTCATATCCGACGGGGAAACCGGCGATGGATCGTACATCGGTGCTCGTGATGCCCTCCAAACGCAGTTTGTCTGCAAACTTGGTGGAGAAAGGTTTCTCGTATTCGTTATCGTCAATCATGAGCGCAATTTTCGCATTGGCGAAGAACGGCTCGTCGTTGAAGGCTTTCTTGAGATACATCGGAATGAGCGCACTCATCCATCCGGAGCACAGGATGATATCCGGCGTCCAGCGCAGTTTCTTCACCGTCTCGATCACGCCGCGCGCATAGAAAATCACGCGGTCATCGTTGTCCGCGTACTCCACGCCGTTCTCGTCCGCAATGCCCTTGCGGCGGTGGAACAGATCATCGTTGTCGATGAAATAGATTTGGATACGCGCAGACTGAATCGACGCTACTTTGATGAGCAGCGGGTGGTCGGAGTCTTCGATGATCAGGTTCATACCTGAGAGACGAATCACCTCGTGCAGTTGGTTGCGACGTTCATTGATCTCGCCGAACTTCGGCATGAACGTACGGGTCTCAAAACCGTGTCCCTGGAAATACTCCGGAAGCTGGCGATTCAGAAGGCGCATCGGCGTCTCTTCAGCCAGGTACGGATAGATCTCCTGAGAGATAAAAAGGATACGTTTGGGCTCTTTCATAAGCGTGTGCACATTTTTTCGCAGTGCAAAATTACAAAAAAAAAATGACATTACGAAAAAAAAGAGAAAAAAAGTGACGAAAAATTTTATTTTTCGAGTATTTTTGACTATCTTTGCACGTTTTTTTGAAAAATTCAACCCGTTTATATGAAAATTATCACTACTAAATCGGAATTGCAGGCCGCTGTACAGGCATGCAAAAAAGAGGGTAAAAAGATCGGTTTGGTGCCCACGATGGGTGCGTTGCATGCGGGTCATGCGTCGCTCGTGAAAAGAGCGGTGCGCGAGAACGATATCTGCGTGGTATCCGTTTTCGTCAACCCGACGCAGTTTAACAACAAAGAGGACCTCGCGAAGTACCCGCGTAACATTGAGCGCGATGCGGAGTTGCTCAGTTCCATCGGTGCGCATTTCGTATTCGCGCCTACGCCGGAGGAGATGTA
This sequence comes from Paludibacteraceae bacterium, assembly GCA_017649925.1. Classification (GTDB taxonomy): domain Bacteria; phylum Bacteroidota; class Bacteroidia; order Bacteroidales; family Paludibacteraceae; genus Colicola. The sequence goes on from JAGCFX010000047.1 coordinate 92,200, forward strand.
TTCCGCCGAGGAGATGAATACCACGTTTGAGTTCGATTTCGCAGGTCTGGACAAGGTGATGGAAGGCAAGATGCGTCCCGGTCATTTCAACGGCGTGGTGCAGGTGGTCAGCCGTCTTTTCTATCTCGTGCAACCCGATAAGGCCTATTTCGGAGAGAAAGATTTTCAGCAGCTGGCGATTATCCATCATATGGTGGAGCGCAGTTCGATGGCGGGCACTTTCGGCAATCTGCAGATCATCGATTGTCCTATCGTACGTGAAGAGTCGGGTTTGGCACTCTCCAGCCGCAACGAGCGTCTGTCGGCGGAGGAGAAGCAAACGGCAGTGGAGATATCGAAAATTCTTTTCGAGTCCGTCAACTGGGCGGGTGACAAAGGAGCCACGGTGCCGAGCGTGCAGAAGCGCGTGATCAACGCCATCAATGCCGTACCGGGTTTGGAAGTCGAGTACTATGAGATAGTAGATCGGACGACCCTGCTGCCGACGGATACATTCAAACACGCAATCGGTTGTGTAACAGTTTATTGCGGCCCTGTTCGACTGATTGACAATATCATGTACGCATGACGATTGTCGTCGATTCACAGATCCCTTTTTTCGTTGAGACGATCCATGACGGATGGCCTCAGGTGACGGTTCTCCCGCTGCGTGGCGAGGATATCACGGCTGCTGCCGTTCGCGATGCGGATGTGCTGGTTGTTCGTACGCGCACGCGGGTGGATGAGGCGTTGTTGCGGGACTCGAACGTACGGATGGTATGTACCGCCACCATCGGTTTTGACCATATCGATACCGCTTACTGCGAGTCGCACGGCATCCGGTGGATGTCCTGTCCCGGCTGCAATGCCCGGGCCGTATGCGATTATATCGAGGAAGCGCTCAACGAATATCATACAGCGCAGCGGTCTAACAGTGAAACGGTCCTACAGCCGAAGGCGGTCTTACAGCGTAGCGGTCTTGTTATAGGCATCGTCGGTGTAGGCCATGTGGGTTCATTGGTGGCGCAGATGGCGGAGAAACGGGGCATGAGCGTGCTGCTCAACGATCCGCCCATGCATATCGGCGTGGCGTTGGAAGAGATTGCGAGGCAGTGCGATATCATCACGTTCCATGTGCCGTTGGATGAGTCCACGTATCATCTGTGCGACGCGTCGTTTCTGGCGCAATGCAAGCCCGGCGCACTTATCATCAATGCCGCACGCGGCGGAGTGGTGGACGAACAGGCATTGCTGCGAAGCGGACATCCTTTCATCCTCGATACATGGGAGAACGAACCGCACATCAACACCGCCGTGCTCGATAAGGCCTTGCTCGCCTCCATGCATATCGCCGGATACTCCGTAGAGGGCAAAAAAAACGCTACGCAGGCCTGTTTGGACGCAATTTCGGAAGAATTTTGCCTTCCGATTTTGAAATGTGAAAAAAAAGCAGTACCTTTGTGCCGGATTTTTAATCGAGAGCCTTGCGCTCGAGAAAAACATCGCTCCTTAGCGATTTCGGGGGATAACGCTCCCGGTTGGCTCATGCGGGTTAGCGAACAGCTGAAAGCGGCACCGCAGGATTTTGAACAATTACGCAAACAATATAAATTACGATAAATGGCTAATTTCCAAAAATTGACTCCTCGCAGTGAGGATTATTCTAAGTGGTATAACGAGTTGGTCGTGAAGGCTGACCTGGCGGAGCAGAGTGCCGTACGCGGATGTATGGTGATCAAGCCGTATGGCTATGCCATATGGGAGACGATACAGACGGAACTGGACCGTCGTTTCAAGGAAAAGGGCGTGAAGAATGCCTATTTCCCGTTGTTGATTCCGAAGTCGTTCCTGAGCCGTGAGGCGGAGCACGTAGAGGGTTTTGCCAAAGAGTGTGCGGTGGTGACGCACCATCGTCTGATGAATGACCCGAACGGCAAGGGGGTCGTCGTGGACCCGCAGGCCAAACTGGAGGAAGAACTGATCATCCGTCCGACCTCGGAGACGATTATTTGGAGCACCTACAAGAACTGGATCTCGTCCTATCGCGACCTGCCGATATTGTGCAACCAATGGTGCAACGTGATGCGCTGGGAGATGCGTACGCGTCTGTTCCTGCGTACCGCGGAGTTCCTTTGGCAAGAGGGCCATACGGCGCATGAAACGAAAGAGGAGGCAGAGGATTACGCGCGTCAGATGCTCGATGTGTATGCCGATTTCGCGGAGAACGTGATGGCTATTCCGGTGGTGAAAGGTGTGAAGAGTCCGAACGAGCGTTTCGCCGGCGCACTCAATACCTATTGCATCGAAGCGCTGATGCAGGACGGCAAGGCGCTGCAGGCTGGTACGAGTCACTTCCTCGGGCAGAACTTCGCCAAGAGTTTTGACGTGCAGTTCCTCAGCAAAGAGAACAAATACGAATACGTATGGGCAACGAGTTGGGGCGTTTCCACGCGTCTGATGGGTGCGCTGATCATGACCCACAGCGATGACAACGGACTCGTTCTGCCGCCGCATCTGGCACCGATACAGGTGGTCATCGTGCCTATCTTCAAGACTCCGGAGCAGCTGAACGCATTGATGGACAAACTCAACCCGATAGCCGACCAACTGAAGGCCCTTGGCATCCGCGTCAAAGTGGATACCGACGAGAAATATACGCCGGGATATAAGTTCGCGGACTATGAGTTGAAGGGTGTCCCGGTTCGTCTGGCGATGGGCGGTCGTGACCTCGAGAACGGTACGATAGAGATCGCGCGTCGCGATACGCAGACCAAAGAGACTATCTCGCTTGACGGCATTGTGGCTAAGATCCAGGCGCTGCTGGAGGAGATCCAGAAGAACCTGCTGACCAAAGCGCTCGACTTCCGTATCGCCGGCACCCGCGAGGTGAACAGTTACGACGAGTTCAAAGAGGAACTGAAGAAAGGCGGCTTCCTCTTGGCGCACTGGGATGGTACGGCGGAGACCGAGCAGCGTATCAAGGATGAGACCAAGGCTACGATCCGTTGTATCCCCTTGGCTGACCTGCCGGGACATAAGAACGAACCGGGTAAGTGTATGGTCACGGGAAAACCGTCCGCAGGAAGGGTCATCTTTGCCCTCAATTATTAATTGGCACGAAATTTGTCAGTAGCCCTGTAGATGAAACGACTACTGCGCATATGGCTTTTATTGGCAGTGAGCATTCCTATGTTCGCTGCTAATAACTATATGGACTCCTGCCTGATCAAGGTGGAGAACGGCGATACGCTCTATATGGCTTGGCTGCATGAGGTTTGGGTGTACCCGCCGATGAAGTTCAAGAATAAGAAACAGGAGCGGTTCTACTGGCGCACCGTGCGGGATGTGAAAAAATGCCTGCCGTACGCGAAGCGTATCACCATGGATATGGCGTATGCGGACGAGGAACTTGCCAAACTGCCGGATGACAAGAGTCGCCGCAAATGGTGGCGGAAGTTCGAGCGCCAGCTGTACAAGAAATACGAGAAGGATTTCCGTAATATGTATGCCTCGCAGGGACGGATGCTGATGCTCCTGCTGGATAGGGAAACGGACCGCACAAGTTATGACCTGATCAAGCAATACAAGGGCAAGGCTGCGGCTAATTTCTGGCAGTTCGTAGCCAAACTATTCAAGAACGACCTGAAGGAGGAATACGATGCCAGTGATAAGGACCGCATCACCGAGCGGGTGATTAACCTTGTCGAGGCAGGGCAATTGTAATGATTTTTGCAAAAAAATTTGCACAATTCAAAAAAAAGCAGTACCTTTGTGCCCGATTTGTGGAAATCCATTGCCGCGATGTTGGAATTGGTAGACAAGAAAGACTTAAAATCTTTTGCCCAGTGATGGGCGTGCCGGTTCGACCCCGGCTCGCGGTACTCATTTCCAAGACAAGAGAGAAGCTTTTCGGGCTTCTCTCTCTCTTTTCTCCCTTCCCCCCAGTTCCCCTCCTTTTAGGGAGGGGTTAGGGGTAGGCTTTTTTAGCCATTGGCTTGTTCCCACGCGGCCTTCTCGAGCGACCAGAGGTACGAACGCATGGTCTTTTTGCCGTTCGGCTCGTCTTTCTGCGCCTTGAAGTTCGCGTTGTCGGTCGCGATCTTCGTCAAGTCTTTACGACGTGCAGCTACCGCTGCTGCAATCTCGCCGAACTTGTTCTGCGCTGCCAACTCGTCGGCCGAATACGGTGTGCTGCGGGTGATCGAACTCAGTCCGCGCAGGTACAATCGCGTACAGTTGGGGTTGGTGGTTGCGGCCTTTCTGTGCGTACCGAGAATCATCTTCTGGTCGCGTGCGTGAGCCGATTTCTTGTTGATGCGGGTTAATGCACCGCTGACGGTCTTGATCGCGTCAGCCCATTCTACTACTGCCATTCGCGTTCGGCAATCGATCGCAAAGACCAAACCGCTATGCTAATTGGTGGGGGCGACCGATGCCTCCGCTCTTAAGTCCACAAACAGCCAAAGGCTTCGGTTTGTGTCCTTAGGGGAGAAGGCTCCTCTATGCCGATTGAGAGGGGTTAAGGTTGGTTAATAACTAAGATTTTTTTTCGCGTCGTAAGACTCAGTGGTCTTTGTCTGAATCATGACGGATGTGTCGCCTTTTTGGTAGAACTCGGATTTGTTCGTGATAGTGCGCACTACGTTGCACGAAGAAAGTCCGAACGCTGCCCCGAGGGCTGTCAGTGC
>JAGCFX010000048.1 GCA_017649925.1 Paludibacteraceae bacterium
AAGGACGTCAGCTGCACATGTTACGGCAGTTGTTTCAAACATTGTCGGTGACAGCACATTGACGATGGTTGCTGCCTCTTGCCGTTTGGTAGCATAGCGGTTAGCCGTCACCACGACACTATTCAGTTGCTGCGACACTTCACGGATCACGGCCTTCAATTCCGTCGTCGTGTGCTCCGTTATGTTCACCGGCAATTCTTCCGTCTCATAGCCTACATAGGAAAAAATAATCGTCTGCCTGCCTAATGGGAGATTCTTCAGAAAATAGTGGCCGGACTCATCGGTAACGGTGCCTATATTCGTACCTTTGACCTGCACATTCACGTACGGCAAATGCTCTCCCGTTTTCTCATCCAGCACGTGTCCGACCAAGTGCGCGTCATACTCATCCTGCGCCCATAACGGCACAGTGCAAAGCAACGCAAAGACTAATACCCATATTTTTTTTCTCATTCTTTTATATACCCATTTTGAAAATCGGGCGCAAAGGTACAAAAAAAAACTGAGATGGGCAAATGAATAGGGGATTTTTTTGCTTTTGCAGTTATTTTTAATACTCATTCTTGCGTTTTGGATTCATCGGAAACCAACCTTTGCGGACACGCTCGCGCTGATGAAACACCTCGCCGATTCCCCATAAGGAACTAAACGCAAAGATCCCCAAGAAGATGGAGATATATGTATTTTCCACAAACAACGAGCCGCCTGCCGCCAATAGACCAACGATGAGAAACGCCCACCAGGATTTGACACCGCAATAGTACTCCGCCTTAATGACCAGCGGGTGAAAAAGTCCGATACACAGGAACGCCCCTGCGCCCAATAAGATTCCTTCGAAGTTCATTGTTAAACTGTTAAATCGTTAAATTGTTAAAATGTTAGTGGCAGAACATAAAGCCGAAGTAGAGGCGAGGTCCGGTTGGTAGACATAATTCGCTTTTATGGAAAGCTAACATCCAGTCCAGACGGAGCGTAATATGCACTTTGCTCGTCAAGCAATAGTCGCAACCGACGTACGGCGTGACATAGAAGAAGGATTGCTTGTGGAAGGTGCTGTTAGCATCTCGTCCCCAACTATTCTGGTCGCCATCGAGAATATACAGCCCTTTCATCGAACCACCTCCGATAGTGCCACCGATATACGGCCAAGCTTTATCTAATCGCCAGCAGCAATCCGCCAGCACACCACCGCAACCGACCCGCACATAACTGCCGTTTTTGAGTACGTCATGGCAATCGGTCGTGGTACTCGGCATCGTACTTACAAAGCCTTCAAAGCCCGTGCGCAGATGTTTCCATAGATGCACACGCAAGGCTCCGCCGATACCGAATAGCGCACCTTGCGGACTACATAAACGACCGTCTGCGGTTTTGGGTGCGTTACCGTCACGACCAAACAAATAGCCGGTATGCAGCATCATGCCTCCGGAGAAGCCTTGATAGACCTTGTTCTTCTCAATGCCCTCACTCACTTGCGCACACATGCCGCACGCAAACAATAAACATATAAAAAGTACCTTTGCTCTCATCGTGTTATATACCTTTTAATAAACAAGAATGCGGCAAATATAAGAGCCGGACCAAGACCGGAATAGAAAGATGCGGTAAATTCTGCCGGTATGCAAGGAATAAATTTAAGGGCTATACCAAGGCTGGACATACACACAATCAACACCCATCCTCGAAGAGGAAAAGTATGCCCGATGGTGGTTTTGTCCGGTAACGCCGCTATAAGGTTACAATACCTGTTCACAATGCGCCGGAACATCCATATAAAGCTAATCAGGACACCCGCCGTTATTAAACAAAGCCACCATAACTCATCTGCCGGCATGGCAGTATAGGCGCGAATGCCTTTTGCAGTAATAATAAATCCGGGAACACCCCAAATAGCTGCAGCTATGAGGTATAGAAATCGTTTGGAGATACGGTTCTTAAGCATAATACCTTTGCGTTTCAAAAACGGCAACAAAGGTACTGCTTTTTTCTTAAACTTTGCTTAAGATTTTCTTAAGAAACATCAAAATCCCCATAAATAGGGATGCGCAACTCGTTGATAGTGCCGTTAAGGTCCAGCGAGAGAATAAAATGCTGCATGGTCAGTTTGGAACTCAGGCGTAACACGCCCGGTTGAACGGAAGGCAATAAAGCGGTTAGCACGCTGTCTAACATCTGCCGTAGGGCTTTCGGTTCAATGGTAATCTCATTCACAAAGGGTGTCAAGTGCATCTGTGCCACAAGCCCTTTGGCACTAATCTCCGTTTCGCGGCTCCGTAGCCAATCTGTCAGGAATGCCTGTAGGTCAATCGTGTAATGCGTTACTTTCTGCTCAATATGGAAGATGAAACCTATTCCTCGAATAGTCTCTATCGGTTCTTTCTTTGTCCAGCCTAACTTGCGCCGCAAGGCATTGAGATGCACGTCAATGGTGCCGGTATCGTACTGAAAACGATCACCCCATACGTGGTCCAACAACATTTGCCGCGTACAGATTCTATTCGGGTGTGCAGAAAGAAACTCCAATAGGCCATACTCCAGCCCGGTCAGATGAACCATCTGTCCGTCCTTGCGCACGCTTCGTTGCTCGCGGTCTATCTCAATATGGTCGGTTATCGGGCTATACACGTATAATAAATAATGACTCCTATGATGACTATTTGTGCAATCAGTATTACCGGAACGCCGAATTTAAATTTCTTATGCAGTGTCTTATGGTGCCAGGTCTTCATGCCTAGTAACGCTCCTATACTGCCACCGAACGCAGCCCACCATAACAAGGTCGACTCTTCAATTCTCCATTTCGCTCGCTTGGCCTTCCATTTATCGATTCCGTACAAAAAGAACGTCACGATATTGATTGCCGCCAAATAGATGAAGATAATATATAGCCAATTAAAGTCTCGCATGAAGATTGTTATAAATTCGTGTTGCTATATCGTTACCTTGTCGTTTCTGCCATAGTTTTAACAAGCATAGAGACATAGTCTCGGTCATCGACATCGGTAATCAAGTAATGCGGTTTGGCGCCATCGTAAGGCGGTCGCATTTGTTGATCACATTCGTGCAAGAGCGGTTGTAGTTGCTTAAGCGGTTTCAAATATAGGTAATCGTCACAAATCAGTCCGACCACTTTACCATTGCAATAGAGGCAGTAGTCACCGAACATCTTCTTTGCCGCCACCTCGCCAGCCGGCGAAGCCTGCTCTACGATATATTGGACTAAATCAGCGTTTGTCGCCATATTCCAATTAGTCAACAATCTCCATTACTCTGCTATAATCCTAATCGCATAGTTATATTTTCCCGTATTGAACGGTAATACAGCGGTATCTCCAGACAATGGTAATTGCCTTGTTTGCCCACAAACGGGATGAGCGGACAGGCGCCTTCAAAGCCCTCGATGACAGTCAGGTGAGTAAGGGAGTCCAATGTAGCCGTGAGCGTGTCGTTCGCACCGCCGAAATCGAAGACATAAGTGGCAGGCGTGGCGTCGGTACACCAGTTGACTGGGTTGATGCCGATGGCAGTTCTGCCGCTCAAAACGGGAATCTCAGCATCGGTTGAAGCGACGGAGTTGTAACATATCGTTACGGCTGTATCCGTCGCACCTTGCGCAGGACGGATATAAGGACAGCGCAGGTCACTCTCGGTTACTTGATAACCGATGACATAAGCAGCTATCATCCGCGAAGCCTGTTCAGATGTAAGATGTTTAAGCAACTCCACGACCGCATAGCCGCCTTGCGAGTAACCCATCAGCACAAAGCGATGACCGTTATTCATGTGCTGCACGTAATAGTCAAAAGCCCGTATTACATCCTCGGTAGCCTTCGCGCAACGCGTTATAAAGAGCGCCGTGTCGCGCAACAAACCTTCCATCGTGGTCTGATTGTAATACGGCGCGTAGAAAGAGCATGTCTGCGGACAGACAAGCGCGTCCACACCTCGCATCTCGGCGTACAACGCCGCACGATGTTCAGGTCTGGTCATGTCGGCGAAATGCATTGTATCACCGCGCGCATTGACCCAGTCAGAGGTCTCCGTAGAACAGATATAGAAGATGTCCGCGCCCTCATTCTTTGAGGCAGCACTGTCAGTCCTAATATACCACCACTCTGCCTGCGAATAATCCGGAGACGGCTTCGGCAATATACATACCACCAGCATCCACGCGCCGATAACTACCAGCACAAAAAGCACACCTATGAGTTGAGGGACAAATTGTTTCATTGTTTTTTGAATACCCAAGGAGTGAACCGACCTGTACGACGGCAAAAAGCTTCATATTCCTCGCCGAAGTCACGGCGCAGACGTTTCTCTTCACTCAATACCTGCACATACATGATTACCACAAAAATAACCCAAACAAGCAGTGCCTGCCACGTCCACAGCCACACAATATAACCTAATAAATAGATAAACGTACCTGTGAGCATTGGATTGCGATTAAGGCGATACGGGCCTTCCACCATCAGATGTTGCGTTCGCGGACCTATTTCGTGATCGAACGCGTCCATCGGATTGCCTTTCCCACAACGTTTCATATAGACAATGGTCCAGATACTAAGTGCTAAACCACAGACGATTAGCACACCTGTTATTATCGCACGACAGGCACCGATATGCTCCATGACGGGCATACCAGAAGCCAACCACATGATCGTTGGTAGTAGCACGACAAACATAACGCCGCCAAGCACGTAGCCGGCTATTTCACGAAACTTTTTCATATTACAAACGTTTCAACTGTTTCCATTTCTCTTGCAGACTGAACTAGTCACTACATCGGAAAACACCATGGCTATAAGCACCAATAAGGTCCACGATACCTGCACCCCATAACGAGATTTCAGATACTAACATATTCTTGGTTACTTTATTCGGGTGCAAAGATACACAAAAAAAAATGACATACGCAAGCGCGCATGTCATTTTCTAAAAATTTATACCGTTATTACTCTTGCAGTAATGGTAGGGGGCTACTACGCAGAAGGTGTCACCGATTTTATACTACGGCTGAACGCAGAGGAACAGCTATGAATTCTTAGGCTTTAATTATTTCCTAAATTGAATATACTAAAAATGACTCACAAAGGAGAATAAGGTAATGTTTTTATCATTTGCTGTAACTCTATGATGGATTCTATGAGTTGATCAAAAGTTGGGGAATTGCCATAAATCATGGTTTTTTGCATATTCTCATAGTCTTTGCGCCAGAGGTCGGCAACGGATGCCGGCGGAAGGATAGAGAGCGTGGCCGGATAAAGCGTACCATAGTCAAAATCACGCAGGTTAATGAACTTGCGTCGATGTTCAACGATGGAACGATAGAGTTGTTCATTGTCTAAAGCACGCTCAGCGATACCCGTGTGTAGCATGCAGTAGATGTCATACAGATGGCGAGACATGCGGCTCGTACGAATATCCGTTTGCGGTTTTGCAAACTCCTCGTGCAGCAACATGACTTTCTCCAAGAACGTGCGTTCGGGAACTACTACGCTGACATTAAAAGCAGGCTGTACAATGGCTGATTGCGGCAGAATAGTATCTATCTGCGATTGCAGCGCGACCGTTTGCACAGGGTCGTGCATGCTGCGACCGCTCACTTCCACTTTGACGGTGTGCGCGATATATTCTGAGTTCGGCAACACCGATTGGTAGTCCACATAGATGACTTCCGGATCCGTTGTGGAGACAGAGGTTATATTCACATGTACACTAAACTTATCAGGAGCAATACCCATCGCAATCAAGCCTTCACGCACGTCGTTTTGCATTTTCTCACGCACGAATGAGCAAGCCGCACGGCGCAGTTTGTCACTCACCTGTGTTCGGCTGATTTCACCGGCGAAGCCAAGATACTCACGGCTGATAGCAATATCGATATCTTCGGAAAAGCGCTCAATGATATTCCACGCCTTGCTTAACGACGTGCCACCTTTGAACGACAGGTGTTCGGCATACGGCCGAGAGAAAAGAACACGTAATACCTGCGTTACCCACCAATCTTTCTCAATGGTCTGCTGATCTGAGTTGGTCCGACCATTCACTTGGTCAAGAATTTGTACCATTCCTTGATCCGACAAGTCCGTAAAAATCATAGTTCTCTCAGTATTGTTTGTGCCCAAATCGGGGCTAATTTCACATCGTGTATAAAGTCTCGCTCCGAAACCAGTGCCAATTGTTCTTTAAGTTTGGAGCGTACTTCCTCTGTGATGCCGGATTCTCCTAATTCCGTCATAGCTTGAATAATCAATATCATTCGATATGATTTGTAATCAAAAACCCGCTGTGAAGAAGAATGGAAGAACTTGATATATCGCCCTTCTCCAAGATCT
>JAGCFX010000049.1 GCA_017649925.1 Paludibacteraceae bacterium
GGCTCCAAGCCATAACGAATCGCATAATTCAACAACTTGGGAGCACAGCATTCTCCGGCACCGGAAGGGGGTAGCATGTTGTTATTTCGTGATTTTGAGAACCATTCTTCCGCAGGGATAACCGGTTTCTCATTCCGAAATATCTCCAGCAGATTTTTCTCCTCGCCCCGTCCATTCAGAAATTTGTACTGCTCAAACAATAATCTCTGTAAGCGTTGTGATTCGACCTTTGTTGTTCCAATTGGCGGAGCAGGCATCTCATACACCGGCGGCACAAATCCCTCATGGTAATAACTTCCGTCCAATTTGGCAGAAAATGCAGCCAGAAACCGTGAACCATCCGGAGTTGTCCAGTTACCCTTGGTTACTAACACGCCAAACATCTTGCCACACTGATGTAACTCGCTATCAGGTGTAGCGCGCATATACGCGTGTACCTTATTGATAACTTGCTGTGCAGCTTCTTGTGCCAAGGGATGGGGTGGAAGCGAGAAAGGCGAAAACATGGCTCAAAATTTTATTTCGAAGACAAAAGTACAACTTTTTTTTGAATTCTGCAAAAAAAATTTGCATATATCTAATTTTTGTTGTAATTTTGTACCCCGTTATGCAATTAGCTTTCGATAACGACAAATACATCCGCATTCAGTCGGAGCATATCCGTGAGCGTATAGCTCAATTCGGGAACAAATTGTACCTTGAGTTGGGAGGAAAGCTTTTCGATGATATGCATGCCAGCCGTGTGCTACCAGGTTTTATGCCTGATAGCAAGTTACGTATGTTGACTCAACTGCAGGACTCTCTGGAGATTCTTATCGTCCTTTCCGCAGAAGATATTGAGCGCAATAAAGTCCGTCAGGACTTGGGTATTACTTATGATGAAGACGTGCTTCGTCTGCGCGAAGAGTTTATGAACCGCGGCTTTTTGGTATCTTCGGTAGTAATAACCCACTATTCCGGTCAACGCTCAGCAGATGCGTATCGGCAGCGTCTGGAGCGAAAAGGTATCCGAGTATATTATCACTATATCATAGACGGTTATCCACACAATGTAGAGTTGATAGCATCCGATGAGGGATTCGGCAAGAACGACTACGTTGAGACGAGTCGTCCGCTGGTAGTAGTAACGGCTCCTGGTCCAGGTAGCGGTAAGATGGCAGTATGCTTAAGTCAGCTATATAACGAGCAGAAGCACGGCTGTGAAGCGGGTTATGCCAAATTTGAGACATTCCCGGTATGGAATCTTCCGCTGAAGCACCCGCTGAACGTAGCCTACGAAGCAGCAACAGCCGATTTGAACGATGTGAACATGATCGACCCGTTCCATCTGGAGGCTACCGGTAAGACCGCTGTGAACTATAACCGCGATATTGAGATATATCCGGTATTAGACGCTTTATTCACCTCTATCTACGGCAAGAGCCCTTATCACAGCCCGACTGAGATGGGAGTGAACATGGTAGGATTCTGCATCAGTGACGACGAGGCTGTCCGCGAAGCGAGCAAGCAGGAGATCATCCGACGTTATTTCCGTGCATTATGCCATTTAGCCAACGGCAAATGCAACGATGCGGAGATAAAGAAGTTAGCATTGCTACAGCAACAAGTAGGCATCAACACGGCCTACAGAAGGACGACAGTAGCGGCCCGTGAGCGCCGTGCATTAAGCGGAGCATTGCACGACGGCGCTTTTGCTCATGCCGCGGCTATAGAGTTGCCGGACGGACGAATCATCACCGCAGAAGCGGGACCGCTTTTGGGTTCATCTGCCGCGCTACTGCTTAATGCAATGAAGGAGTTAGCTGGAATTGATCACTCGGTACGGTTGATTCCGGAGAAATATATAGGTCCTATCCAGCAAACAAAGATCGGTTATCTTCATGGCCAGAACCCACGTTTGCACACGGACGAAGTTCTGGTAGCGCTATCAGTACTATCGCTGCAGGACGAGAAATGCCGTCAGGCATTAGAGACTTTGCCGAGTTTAAAAGGCTGTCAAGCCCATTCGACGGTAATGTTGAACGAAGTAGACTGGAAAACATTTAAGAAATTAGGGATAGATTTGACGACCGATCCCGCAAAGAAATAAAAGGCAGAGAAGTAAGAGAACTCGGGTGAAAATCCCGGACTGACCGGCAACTGTGATGACCAAATGGTCTAAGCCAGATCGCTTACTCTTTGCGTAGATTGATGAGTCCTCCTGGAATAGGACGAACAATGACAAAAAAAATATTTTTCATACCATTTCTCGCACTATGTGCGCATTCTGTTTTCGCATACAGCGAAGCAGAACAAGATTCTATATACAACCGCTTCACGATCGATGAGGTGGAAGTAACAGCACGTACATTAACCAAAGATGTCATTGTTCCGCAAACGCTTAAAGGTGCTGAACTACAGCGTCTTAATGCGCTCTCTGTAGCAGACGCATTGCGGTATTTCTCAGGAGTGCAACTCAAGGATTACGGCGGAGTAGGAGGTATCAAGACCATCAATGTCCGCTCGATGGGAAGCCAGCATACCGCGGTTTATTATAACGGTGTGCAATTAGGCAATGCCCAAAACGGACAAGTGGATTTGGGCCGTTTCTCGCTTGACAATATGGATCAGATAGAACTGTACAATGGTCAAAAGTCCGATATATTTCAGTCTGCGCGTGAGTTTGGCGCGGCAGGCAATGTCTATCTGATGACTCGTAAACCTTATTTCAAGGAAGGCGAACGCGTGCATGTACACGCAAAAATGCGTTTCGGTTCTTTCGCATTAGCAAACCCGAACGTAGGCATAGACATCAAACTGACTGATGCTCTGTCTATGACACTTGATGCCGAATATGTTTATTCGGACGGCAAATATCCATTCCGTTACAAACGCGTGTTACCTACCGGCGAGACGGCCTATGACACTACTGCCGTGCGGCAAAACGGAGATGTCAATGCCGTGCGTACGGAATTAGGTCTGCATCATTATTACCGCACTACGGGTTTCTGGCGGATTCAGGGATACAACTACTGGTCGGAACGTGGTATACCGGGTGCAATTGTCAATAATGTATGGCGCAATGGCGAACGCTTGTGGGATAGGAACACTTTCGTACAGGCCACATGGCAAGACGAGTGGTTTAACCGCTGGAGTACCCGTCTGCTCGCTAAATACGCCAATGACTACACGCATTATTTGAATTATGACGAACGTCTGTTACCCTCCGACAACCAGTATTTGCAGCAAGAAATCTATTTGTCGCTCGCCAATAAAGTACAGATCTTCAACTGGTGGGACATATCGTTAGCGTACGACTACCAATATAACGCCCTAAATCGCGAGAACCTGTTATTGGAGGATGCGCCGGAACATTTCCAGAGACATTCCCATTGGCTATCTGCTGCTACGGCATTTAATATCAAGGAATATCTGCGGATGCAGGCTTCGGTATTGATGACAAGGGTAGATCATAATGCGCCACGTGTTACTCCGGGTGCGTTCCTTTCATTCCGTCCTTATCCTGCTATTGACTTGAGTATCAATGCGTTCTATAAGCAGAGTTATCGCTACCCGACATTCAATGACCTCTATTACACCGATATGGGGAATGCGAATTTAAGGCCGGAGTTGGCGAGACAGCATTCCGTTGAAGTGGCATATCACAAAGTAACCAAACAGTATGATATAAGTGTCTCTGCCTCATATTATTATAACAGAGTGACAGATAAGATTATTGCTTATCCGAAAGGACAACAATTCCGATGGACGATGCTCAATCTTGGCACGGTCAAGATCAATGGCGTGGATGCCAAAGCGGATATGTCGTTTTATCTGCCTCTACGCTTCGTTTTACGCAGCCGGCTCAATTATACCTATCAAAAAGCCATTGATGTGACTAATCCTAATGACACCTATTATGGTCATCAGATCCCATATATTCCTCGGCATAGCGGAAGTGTGGTAATCGGGCTGGACTGGCAAAGCAAGCGAGGAGATCACTATGGATTGAATTACTCATTCATCTACGTAGGCGAGCGTTACAGCCAGCAAGAGAATATCATATATAACTATGTGCAGCCATGGTATAC
>JAGCFX010000050.1 GCA_017649925.1 Paludibacteraceae bacterium
GAACGCCCCGTTGCCGATGGACGTAACTGTGCTCGGAATAGTAATCTCCGCCAGTTTGCAGTTGTAGAACGCACGCTGATTGATGGTCGTCAGACCTTCGTGGAGGTTCACTTGCGCCAACTTGCTACATCCATAGAAAGCGTCCGTGTTAATGGTCGTAAGGGTCGCAGGCAACTCAATCGACTCCAATGAAGTACAACCTTCGAGGAAACTGGTCGGAAGGGTCTTCTGCGTCACAGGCAGGTTAATCGATTTGAGGTTCGAGCAAAACGCAAACGCATACTGACCCAGTGAACTAACCGATGACGGAAGTACAATAGTGTCCAGTAGATTCATGTTCTTGCAGATATAGGCGGGAACGGTCTCTACTCCCTCCGCAAACGTAAACGAAGTAACTTGTGAAGACGTGCTATAGAACGGAGCATTGTCATCGGAACCGATAGAGCAGGTTGCCGGCTTCCAGACAATCGTGGTTGTCGGATTGCCTTTGAACGCCCCGTTGCCGATAGACGTAACCGTGCTCGGAATCGTAATCTCTGCCAGTTTGCAGTTATAGAACGCACGCTGATTGATGGTCGTCAGACCTTCGTGGAGGCTGACATTCGCCAATTTGGTACAGCCGTAGAAAGCGTCCGTACTGATGGTCGTCAAAGTAGCCGGTAACTCGATAGACTCTAGCGAAGTACAACCTTCGAAGAAACTAACAGGAAGAGTCTTCTGTGTAGCCGGCAGGTTGATGGATTTGAGGTTCGAGCAGTACGCAAACGCATACTGCCCCAAAGATTTAACAGAAGGCGGTAACACAATCGTATCCAACAGACTCATGTTCCTGCATAGATACGATGGAACGGTCTCTACTCCCTCTGCAAAAGTGAACGAAGTGATTTGTGAGGTAGTGCTATAGAACGGTGCGTCGCTATCAGAACCGATAGAGCAATTAGCCGGTTTCCAGACGATGGACTTGAGCGGATTGCCTTTGAAGGCTCCATTATTGATAGATGTTACCGTACTTGGTATTGTGATGGACGTTAGATTGCAATTGTAAAACGCACTTGTGCCAATTGATTTCAAGCCTTCCGGCAAGTTCACAGAGCCTAATTTCGTGCACCCATAGAATGCATAGTTGTTAATCGCCGTGATTGACGAAGGTAACGTCACACTCTGTAAGTTCGTCAATGCCTCAAACGCACTCGTGCCGATGCTCGTCACGGGGTACGTGTAGTTGTTATAGCTTACGGACGCAGGGATGATGATCGTGGTGTATGCTGAATAAACGGAATTGTTACTCGTCTGATCCTTCACGACCTGAGCTGTTGTTGTACCTAAAGAATAGTACAAACCGTCAATCAAGACTGTTTCTGCGAAAAGCGTATTTGCGCCGATTACAAGCGCAAGTAATATGAATGATAAACGTTTCATGGTTTAATATTTTAGCCAGTTAATAAATTCTATCGGATCGGTGGTAAACGCCATCGGTTCTGCCACCTGCTTACCGTACGGATCTAATTGCACATAGTACGGCTGTGCATTGGAACCAAACAGATCGCGTTGTATGGCGGAATTCTTATCCCCTATTCCGTCTCGCTTGTCATCTACGAACAGTTCGATGAATACATAGTTCTGCAACCGCACCTTGACGGAGTCGTTATCCAGTACGTATGCCTCCATCTTACGACAGTTGACGCATCCGTAGCCCGTGAAATCAATGATAACAGGTTTTCCGGTCTGACGAGCATAAGCCATTCCTTCTTCATAGTCGTTGAATACCTCGCGGCCTTCAATCTCCATCGGTGGAGCAAAAGCAGAGATTGCTTTCACCGGCGCGCCCCATAGACCGGGAACCAAATAGCCCGCAAACACAAAGGAAGGAATAATCACTATCGCACGGATAATCTGGCGGGTCGTATTGACGTTGCGGATATTCCACAAGAGATAGATGCCGATTCCCGCAAAACAAGCAATCCAGATAGCGATGAAAAGCCACCGCGGCAAAATACCCCACCCGTACGCCAAGTCGGCTACAGAGAGGAACTTGAGCGACAGCGCTAATTCAAGGAACGCCAGAACCACTTTGAAACTGGTCATCCAGTCCCCCGATTTCGGTGCCTGCTTCATCCATTGCGGGAACATAGCGAATAACGAGAACGGCAAAGCCAGCGCAATCGAGAAGCCTAACATACCTATAGCCGGAGCCAGAAGACTGCGGCCCGCCGCCTCTACAAGCAAGGTCCCGATAATAGGTCCTGTGCAAGAGAAACTGACAATAACCAGCGTAAAGGCCATGAGCAGAATGCTCAAAAGACCGCCGGTACTACGGGCTTTGTTATCTAATGCTGTGGACCAGGAGTCCGGCAAGGTGATTTCAAACAGGCCGAAGAACGAAAGGGCAAATATGACCAGCAGAAGGAAGAAGAGAATATTCACTACCGCATTGGTACTCAAGTCATTAAGCGCCGAGGCACCGAATAGAATCGTTACCAATAATCCTAATCCAACATATAGTATAACAATACTCAACCCATAAAGAACAGCGTCCTTCAGTCCACCGCCTTTCTTGAGGAAGAAAGAAACGGTCATCGGTATGATCGGCCACACGCAGGGCGTAAATATGGCAAGGAGACCACCTAAAAGGCCTAATATGAATATTAGCCATAATGATCGTTCGTTGCCCGAACTCAATGATGACGCTTCGCTTAATGGTGAAGCGCTTTCAGCGCTCAATGATGCATAATCCCAGATTTCCGGGGCAGTACACATCTTATCGTCACAGGCATTATAACGGATAGGTGTGATTTCGTTGGCGGCAAGGGTGATCACAAAAGAGTCTGCGAACTCTTCGTCAAACTCACGTTCGCCGAATTCAAGGATATTCATGTGCCAGCCGGTTTCAATGACGGCTTTTAACCGCACGCTGTCACCTATCGCTTCTCCACTCCATTTTACCGGCTGAACCATTTGCGCTTGGGCAAAAAGCAAAGAGCAAAAAGTAAAGACTAATATATTCAGTATTCTTTTCATTCTTCTCGTTTGATATGAGCGCCTATCGCATTGAGTCGGTGCTCGATGTCTTCGTAGCCGCGGTCAATCTGGTCAATGTGGTCGATGCGTGAAGTGCCTTCGGCGCTCATGGCAGCGATCAACATAGCAATACCGGCAC
>JAGCFX010000003.1 GCA_017649925.1 Paludibacteraceae bacterium
AACAGCAACAGGAACAACAGCAAGAGCAGCAGCAACAAGAGCAAGAACAACAACAGCAGGAACAGCAACAGAACGAAGATCAGATGGATAAAGAAACGGCAGAGCAGATCTTGCAAGCCTTGGAGCAAGACGAACAAGACACGCAAGAGAAAATGCAACGCCAACAGGGAAAGAAACGTAGAGTAGAAAAAGAATGGTAGTATGAAACATAAACTATTGATAGTATTGACCTTTGTCGGCATCGCATTGAATGTGTTTGCCGATGAGGTTGTTTTTAAGGCGCAAGCACCAAGTCAAGTTATTGTCGGCCGTCCGTTCCAGTTAACGTACTCCGTCAATCAACGTAGCCGTGACCTACGCGCGCCCGAGTTCACGGATTTTGACGTGTTGGCAGGTCCTTACACCTCGACAAGCAGTAGTACTTCGTTTGTCAACGGGCACCGCACTTCGTCCTTCACGCAGACGTACACTTATACGCTGATGGCGCAGAAGGCAGGTACCTTCACTATCTCACCGGCTGTGGTGAAAGTGGATGGAGAGAACGTGCAGTCCAACGGCGTACGAATCACCGTACTGCCGGAGGATGAGCAACCGCAACAGCAGGGCAGCCAGTCGTCAGCCGCAGGCAATCAGTCGCAGCAGAGCCAATCGGGCAGTCCCGGTAGTGTTTCTTCGGAGAATCTGTTTGTTCGTACGATTGCCAGCAAGACGCGTGTGCATGAGCAGGAGTGTTTGATGATCAGCTATAAGTTGTATTTCGCGAATGTGGATGTAGCGCAGTTGACCAATAATACCAAGTTACCGGAGTTTACCGGATTCCTCAAACAGGACTTGGAGCAAGGCGAGATCCAGACGAACTTGGAGCATTACAACGGTCGCAACTATCAGACAGCGGTGCTTTACCGCACCATTCTATATCCGCAGCATTCAGGAGATATCACGATAGACCCTGCGAAGTTTGAAGCCGTGCTACGCGTTCAGACGCAGCAACGGTCTCGCTCTATCTTCGATGATTTCTTCGGTACTTATACAAATGTGACGAAGATGCTTACCGCACCGGGCGTGACGATTCACGTGGACGCATTGCCAAGCGGTAAACCGGCAGGTTTCAGCGGTGGTGTAGGCCGATTCAGCCTGACGCCTTCTATCTCTCAGACAGAGGTGCAGACCAATGATGCTGTGACGATTAAACTGGACATCACGGGTACGGGAAACATGAAGCTTCTCAAGACGCCTGCTATTGACTGGCCGGAAGGATTTGAACCCTACGACCCGAAAGTGACCAACAATTTCAATACAACGGCCAATGGCGTGAGTGGAACGAAGTCGATTGAGTACCTCGCCATCCCGCGTAATGCAGGGGAATATACAATACCTGCAGTAGCCTTCAGTTATTTCGACATCGACGAAAAAATCTACAAGACGCTGCATACTCCGGAATACACCATTCATGTGAAACGCGGTGCGGGTAGTTCGTCAGACAAAGGTGATGAGGGGGCGGTTGTTTCCTATACGCAGAAAGAGGATATCAAACAACTCGGCACGGACATTCGCTATATAGATACAAAAGCACCGAGCGGAAAGACAGCATACAAGATACAAAATACCGATTTTATCTGGGCATTCTATGTGGTACCGCTCTTGATTGCACTTATTCTGCTTGTTGTGCTCCGCAAACAGATTAAAGAGAATGCAGACGCAAGCCGCGTACGTTACAAACGTGCGAACAAAGTGGCGCAGAAACGTCTGAAAGCGGCATCCGTTGCGCTGAAGGCGAACAACAAAGATGCTTTCTATGCCGCGATTGAACAGGCCGCTTGGACGTACCTTAGTGACCGTCTGTCTATTCCTACGGCTGACCTCAACAAAGAGAACATTGCTTCTATCTTGCGTCAAAAAGGTGTTTCAGACACACTGATAGCAGATGTGAAGAATGTGTTGTCTACAGCAGAGTTCGCGCGCTACGCGCCTTCTACTGACCATGCGATGGATGATCTGTATCGCGATACAGCCAACTTGATTAATAACCTCGAAAATCAAAAGATATGAATATAAAGTTAAGTGTTGAGAGCATGAAGTTCAGAGGATTTCTCCTCACCGCAGTTCTGTTTTTCAGTACGTTCTCTTTCGCGCAGGATTTTGATGCTGCGAACGCCGCGTACGCGGAAGGTCGTTATGAAGAAGCTGCAGCCGGATACGAAGCGTTGTTGGCTGAAGCACCGGATGCTACCTTATACTACAACTTAGGCAACGCGCGATTCAAACAAGGCGAATTGGCGCAAGCCATCTTGAATTACGAACGGGCACTGCGTCTGCGTCCTAACTACAAGGATGCACAGTATAACCTTGAGTTTGCGCAGAGCCGCATCACGGATAATATTGTAGAGCAGGATTTCTTCCTTTCTGCGTGGTCCCGTGCCGTGCGGAACAGCCTAAGTGAACACACATGGTTAGTGCTATCCGTCTGTCTGTTTATCTTGGCGTTGGTCGGTCTTCTGTTGTTCCTTTTGGGACGCGAACCGTGGATGCGCAAGACATCATTCCATATAGCTTGGATAGCCCTTCTGTTCTCGCTGATCTCCGGTCTCAATGCGTCATCACTGCATAAAAGAGACACCCTGCGCAATGAAGCTATCATTACACAGGGTGTCGTGAATGCGAAGTCTTCTCCTGATCGTTCAGGCACTGACCTCTTCACGCTCCACGAAGGTACCAAAGTGACCATTCGCGAAACGCTCGGAGAGTGGACTAACGTTGCCGTTGGCCAGAACGTTGGTTGGATTCGCCTTTCGTGTCTTGAGAGGATTTAGTCTCAGTCGTCGCCTGTTGGCGCGATGACACATTTCCTTCACGTTTATACGTTTGCGTACGACCTTGCTCATCGGTGGTCTTCACCGTTGTGCGGCTCGTGCCGTCTCTGCTTACGCGTGTCTCTACTGTTGTTGTCGGCTGACGGGTTGTGCCTGCAGAACGAGAAGTCGAGGTGCTGCTGGAACTACCCGAACGAGTGGTCGAGGTACTGGTGCTGCTAGAGCTGCCTGAACGAGATGAGCTCGTGCTTGACGTTGAAGTGCTCGATGTCGAAGTACTCGGCTGACGAGTGGTAGTTGTCGAGGTGCTTGTCGAGTTACCTGTACGAGAAGAACTCGTCGTTGTTGAGGTGCTGGTCGTATTGCCGGTACGTGACGAACCGCTGGTAGTGGTCGAAGAAGAAGTGCTCGTGTTGGACGAAGTACTCTGACGAGCTACTTCGGTGCGTAACTGACCTGCATTGCGGGCGTTAGCTACTGCCTGGTTGCCATTAGCGGTGCGGCTTACACGACGCTCGAACGAGTTATCCGGATATTGCTCACGGAAGTCGTTGCGGCTATACGGCTGCGTCATACTCGTGTAACCGTTGTAGAACGGCTGATTCGGATAGTCGCACGAATGGCAATAGTGGTGATTGCTCAGATAGGTATTTACATAAGCCTGATAGTGGTTCAAAAAAACCGGTTGCGGCTTTGTGTAGTACGAAGGATAATAGCCATAGTAATATGGCGAACTCCAGCAGGAATAGTTCGATACTCCATAGGTATCCCACATCGGCGAACGTTTGATGAATACAGGACGAACGATGTAGTTATAGCCATACAGATAGCGGTCACCCACTACCTCTACATACAATCTGTCCGAACGACGCTCTGCCACTACGGTAGCTACGTCTTGGAAGATACCAGGAGCCAAACAAGCCTGAATAAGGCAAGCATGATAGTAACCCTGATAGGTCTCAATAACGCGCAGATAGTCAATCCATCCGTCGTGATTGAGGTCGAGGTTGTTGATCATGTAACGGCTGGAGTTGAGTAGTTGCTCAAACTCACGTACGCTGCGTGACTCAGCAAAAGCTGCGGCAACAGCGTTCAGGTCGAGATAGAAACACGGGTCCGTGTTGTAGTTCGTTACAGTGAACGTCGAAACGGTGGTTGTTGTCGGCGTTGCAACAGTGGTAGTGTACACTGTAGGTTGCGTCGGAGTGGTATACACCGTTGTCGGTTGGGTCTGAGTGGTGTAAACAGTCGGCTGAGCCGGTTGTTCTACTACGACTACCGTCGGTTTCTCCGTTACAACTGTGGTCGTGGTCGGTTGCGGAGTTACAGCCACAGGCTCAGTCGGCGCAATAGTCCAGATTCGTGTCCAGCAGCCCGTCAGACATAATGCTGCAAGGGCTAAAACAGATACTTTTTTCATTGTTGTGAATTGTTAGTTGTTTATAATGTTTTTGCTACTTCTATTTCCTCAAATGCCTCGAGTATATCGCCTTCCTTAAGGTCGTCATATGCTTTGAGACTCAAACCGCACTCGGTGTTCACACCCGCTTCCTTGATATCGTCCTTCACATGTTTGAGGGATGCCAGTTCAGCGGTCTTGATCACAATACCGTCACGGATGACGCGTACCTTGTTGCCACGCTTAACCTTACCCTCACGCACGATACAACCAGCGATAGTGCCCACTTTCGAGATATGGAAGGTCTGCAGCACTTCGAGCGTTGCCGTTACCTCTTCCTTCACTTCCGGAGCCAAAAGACCTTCCATGGCGGCCTTTACTTCATTGATGGCATCATAGATGATGGAGTAGATACGGATATCCACTTCCTCGGTCTCTGCCATCTTACGTGCCGTACCTGTCGGACGCACATTAAAGCCCACAATGATGGCATCGGAAGCGGCTGCGAGCATCACATCGCTATCGCTGATGGCACCAACAGCGCCGTGGATGACGTTAACTTGGATGTTCTCCGTCGAGAGTTTGATGAGCGAGTCTTTGATAGCCTCCACCGAACCGTCCACATCGGCTTTAACGATGATATTCAGTTCCTTGAAGTCACCAATTGCCAGACGACGTCCAATCTCTTCAAGACCGACGTGTTTCTTCGTACGGATGGATTGCTCACGCTGCAGTTGCTCGCGTTTGTTGGCAATCTCACGTGCCTCCTGCTCGGTCGGCAGCACATTGAACTCGTCACCGGCCTGCGGCGCTCCGTTGAGACCGAGTATCGAACATGGCTCGCCGGGACGAACTTCGGTAATCTTCTGTCCGCGCTCGTTGAACATCGCTTTGATACGGCCGTGGAAAGTACCGGCAAGAACGATATCGCCCATATGGAGTGTTCCATCTTGCACGAGTAGGGTAGCCACGTAACCACGTCCTTTGTCCAGCGAGGACTCAATGACCGAACCTTTGGCACGGCGTTTCGGATTGGCCTTTAGATCCAACATCTCAGCCTCCAAAAGCACTTTCTCCAGCAGTTCGTAAACACCCGTTCCTTTCTTCGCGGAAATCTCCTGGCATTGGTATTTGCCGCCCCAGTCCTCGACAAGGATATTCATGTTCGATAGTTGCTCACGAATCTTATCGGGGTTGGCACCGGGCTTATCCACTTTGTTGATAGCGAACACCATCGGAACACCTGCAGCCTGGGCATGGTTGATTGCCTCAATGGTCTGCGGCATGACTGCGTCGTCGGCAGCAATGATGATAATAGCTATATCCGTCACTTTGGCACCGCGCGCACGCATAGCGGTAAATGCTGCGTGACCCGGTGTGTCGAGGAACGTGATATGTTGACCGTTCTTGAGTTTGACGTTGTATGCACCGATATGCTGGGTGATACCACCGGCCTCACCGGCAATCACGTTCGCATTACGGATATGGTCAAGCAACGATGTCTTACCGTGATCCACGTGACCCATTACGGTGATGATCGGGCAGCGGGATTCGATATCCTCATCGTTAATCACCTCATCGGCATTGATTTCCTCCACCACATGCGCAGCGACATACTCGGTTGTGAAACCGAACTCTTCTGCTACGAGGTTAATCGTCTCGGCGTCAAGACGTTGGTTGATAGAAACGAACAGCCCGAGCGACATACATGTTCCGATGATCTTGTTCACCGGCACATTCATCATCACGGCGAGGTCATTAGCGGTTACGAACTCTGTCAGTTTGAGCACTTTGGATTGCTCCTGTTGCTCCATCATCTCGAGTTCATGCTTCTCGCGTTCCTGCTCGCGACGCTCACGCTTGTATTTGGAGGTGTTACTCTTGTTCTGCTTCTGCTGCAAACGGCTGAGCGTCTCTTTCAATGCGCGATCCACTTCTTCCTGCGTGGCCTCACGAGGTTTGTTGCTCTTGTTCTTCTTGCCGGCCTGGTTGCGTTTGTCGTTCGGGTCAACCTTCGCAGCATTGTTCTTTATACGCTCGCGCTTACGCTTCTCTGCAGCCTGATGTGCCGCTTCGTTTTGTGCCTGTTGCGCTGCCTGACGTTCCTCACGCTCTTTGCGTTTCTGCTCTTTGGTTTTCTTTGCAGGACGAGTGGAAGTGTCGATGGAGTCAAGGTCAATCTGACCGATTACTTTCGGCGCGTTCTTCAACTGCGGCTTACCGAGCGTGAAGATTTCTTTTTTCTTCGGCTCTTCGGGTTGTGGAGCTTCGGCTTTAGGCTCTTCAGGTTGGGCTTTTCCCATATTCTTTGCCAGAATAGCCTCTGCCTCTTTCTTGGCTTTATCAGCCTCTTCTGCAGCCCGTTGTGCCGCCACGCGAGCAGCCTCTCGCCGCGTTGCTTCTTCCGCCTGACGAGCTGCTTCTGCCTGTTCTTTGGCACGTTGAGCCTCTTCCGCTGCAGCTTTTTCTTCGGCCTCACGAGCCGCGCGCTCCGCAGCCAAACGGTCCGCTTCTAACTTCGTGGCCATATCTTTGTTGAACTCTTTTGCCAACTGCAGATAAAGGTCGTCATCGATGCGCACGTTCGGGTCGGACTCAATGGCATGACCGTTCTTCTCGCACCATGCGGTGAGAGTGGCCATACCTATATTCAATTCTTTACATGCTTTAATTAACTTTATTGCCATACGCTAACGGCGTTGTTTATTCTCGCGCCGCGCGAGGGGTTAAGGTTAATCGTTTTCAAACTCAGCTGCCAGGATACGGAGCACGTCGTCAATTGTCTCCTCTTCCAGGTCAGTCTGCTTGAGCAACTCTTCCTTGCTCGTGCCGAGAACGTCCTTGGCGGTATCCAGACCGATGGCTTTGAATGCATCGAGTACCCACTGATCGATCTCGTCATTGAATTCATCCAGATAGATATCGTCCAAGTCTTGCTCGTTGATCTCGCGGTAAACGTCAATGTCGTAGCCCGTCAGCATAGAAGCTAACTTGATGTTAAAGCCACCCTTACCGATAGCGAGGCTTACCTCATCCGGCTGCAGGTATACTTTAGCTTTCTTGTTCTCCTCGTCAATCTCCATGGTGGAAATCTTCGCAGGCGCCAAAGCACGCTGGATATAAAGGTTGGTATTGGACGTATAACTGATGACATCGATGTTCTCGTTGCGCAACTCGCGAACGATACCGTGAATACGGGCACCCTTAACACCTACACAAGCACCAACCGGATCGATGCGGTCGTCAAAGGTCTCCACAGCCACTTTGGCGCGCTCACCCGGGATGCGGGCAATCTTCTTGATGGCAATCAGTCCTTCTTTTACTTCCGGCACTTCTTGCTCAAACAGACGCTGCAGGAACAACGGAGCGGTACGGGAAAGGATGATCTTCGGGTTTTGGTTCTTGTTGTCCACCTGTACCACCACGGCACGTACCATCTCGCCTTTGCGGTAGTAGTCCGTCGGAATCTGGTTTTGCTTCGGCAGATAGAGTTCATTGCCCTCTTCATCGAGCAGCAACATCTCTTTCTTCCAGACTTGGTAGAGTTCACCGGTCACTACTTGACCGATCATCTCTTTGTACTTCTGATAGAGGCTCTCTTTCTGAAGTTCCAAGATCTTCGATGCCAAGGTCTGACGGAGGTTGAGAATCATACGACGACCGAAGGATTGCAGATCCACTTTGTCCGTTACCTCCTCGCCTATTTCCGCTTCATCATCCAGTTTGAGGGCATCGCTGAGCGCAATCTGCGTTTCCGGATTTGCCACATCGTCATCTTCCATCACCAAACGGTTACGGTAGATCTCCAGGTCACCCTTGTCCGGGTTTACAATCACATCATAGTTGGCGGCATTGCCGTACATTTTTGTAATCACACTGCGGAACGAGTCTTGCAGCACGTCGATAAACGTCTGCTTGTCGATCCGCTTGAAGTCTTTGAACTCCGAAAAGATGTCAATCAAATTGACTGTTTCTTGGTTTTTTGTTGCCATTTTTGTATTTAGAATTTTAAATCATATTTCACATATTTGGGTTCGTCATAACGCCATGTATGGGTAATGACCTGCGTCTCTTTGCGTTTCTTGCCTTCCACCGCTACTTTCTCCTCTATATCCACGCTGAACGTCTTCTCATCCACGCTCACCAACTGTCCGCGCAGTTTCTTTCCGTCTATCAATATCTCCACGTCATGTCCGAGGTTCTTCTCATATTGCATCTTTGTCTTAAATGGGTCTGTCAGACTCACGCTGCCCACTTCCAGCGAGTAATCCTCGTTATCGAGTTTCTCCACCAGAAAGCGATTCAGCTCCGCGCAGAAATCCACATCTACGCCCGCGAGACGATCCACCTCTACCAGTATGTCATTGCTCGCCGAAACGCTCAGCGTCACCAGCTCATAATCGGTATCTTTTAGATACTCTTCAATCCAATTTTGCAGTTGTTGTTTATCCATATGTTTAACGCGTGAGGGAACTCCTTTCGGGGTCCCCTCATCCAATTCACGGTGCAAAAGTACTACAAATTTTTCAAATGTGCAAATAATTTGGACAAAAAATATGAAAAAAGTTCACTTTTTTATTATTTTTGCACGCGTTTACCCATTATGTCGAACATTTCTCCGCTCTCCAACAGGATAAACAACTGTCCGTCAATCATCACCTTGGTACATTGTACATTGTCCTGTACATCGCTAATGCCTTGGTTGTATTCGCCGAGATTCATGTCCACTACATACGGGTCATGATCGGAATAGGATGTAGCGTAGTTGTCGATGCCGCAGTTGGTGGTGCAGATATGATAAATCTGCGCGCTACGAATCTGCTGACTCATCGTACTGTTCGCAAAAGCATGGTCGATAAGATTTCCTTCTCCGCCATAGCAATGACTGTAAGCTTCGGCATCAAAACGCAATAACTGCTCCGCAAAGCCTGCGTTGATAATCTTTTTCAACGGATCTTCAGTCACTTCGCAGTTGAGATCGCCCATTACCAAAATATCCGGGTCGCCGAGCGATTTGCTGAGCGCATTAACCAGGTGAGTAGCATTGGTGTTGCGCTGGCTCTCGCCTTCGTCACCGCCACCTGTCTTGGCTTTGAAATGGTTCATGCTGAGCACGAACTTCTCGCCGCTGGAGATCTCCTGGAAGCCCTGAATACGCATCGTGTTCTTATAATAGTTGTATGTCGAAGCTGCGGTGTTGGAACCGAAGGGTTTCACTTTGTCTTTGCGATAGATAAAGCCCGACTTCATGTTGTTGTCATAACTGTCCCATTCTACGTTGATACCGTCGTTCAGCGCCGCGTAGCGGTTCTCTCCGATATATTTGTTGATACTGTCCACCAGTTGCGTCAACACCAGTTCGCAGGCTTCTATCTCGCACATCGCATAGATATCTGCGTTCATCTTCACAAACGCTTTGACGATCTTCGATGTCTTGGCAGCAAAGGCCGCATGGTCATAGTTAGCACGCGTGCTTTGGTAGTTGTCGTAATTGATGTAGTAGTTGCGCATGTTCTGACCGCAGACGCGCAGACGACCGTTCGGAGTATCACCTCCTCCGCCCGGACACATTGATGTCAGAACGATGTTATTGACTTCCCATTGGGCACGGGTCGTATCTGTCGATGTATATCGAAAACCGAACACCGTGTTGGCACCCACTTTGTTTACCGGCACAGAGATCTCGTTGTCTCGGAAGTTCCAGTTATATTGGTCGCTGTAGTTAGGGATGGTCAGTTGCTGCCAGTCGGCAGTGGTAACATCACCGCCATAGTTGGCGCATACCCACAATGTCAACTCGCTCTCCGGTGTACCTGCGGACTTGTGAGCATGAGAAAAACTGAACGACACGTTCAGTGCCTCGCGCAGGTCCGCAGCAGGTGTCAGTAACCAGCCGTCCTGGTTGTAAGTGCCACTGGCTTTCGCATAAGTCTTCGAACCGTATGAATCCCAATACCATACGTTATCTCCTGCCGTGCTCAGTTGGTCAAAACTCTCCTGACTGCTCAGCGGCCATGAAGCATCGACAGGCGTGCAAGACGCTTGTATATACAGCCACATGCCGGTCAGGCAAGCGCACAAACAAACAATGCGTTTCATCGGATTACCAATTGAACTTCATACGATTGCCCCGAACGTAGTTCGCGAGGCTCTTTGTCCAGCAGGTTGCCTGCTGCATCGAAGATAGCGAAGTAGAAGGTTGCTTTGCGGCCCAAGTCAAAGTCAATACTGCTGAACTCGAACGTAGCAACGCCCTCGTCGTTGGTCTTCTCCGAACGTTCTTTGAAAGCCGGCTTGCGGAACGACTCGCCCGCTTGCCAGTTACTGGAACTGAAAAGGCATACTTCCTGACCTACCTGCTTTACACCGTGCTTGTCCGTAACAACCACGTTTACAATCGCTTTCGGCTTAATCTTGCAGCCCGCGAATCCAAAGGCTACCATCGCCGCGATGGCGATAAAAAGAGTCTTCTTCATTATTGATTTACTTTGATAGTTAAGTCATGATGCTGTCCACGCTTTACATCGAGGATGGTGGACACCCACTTATCTGTTCCTTCGTCGAACACATAGAAGAAATACGGCATTTTATCAACGCCTAACGTCACTTCAATCGTTGTCTCGCCACTTGCGTTCGTTTTCTGATGGGCAATCTCACGGCCTTCATCGTCACGCAATGGTTCATCTGGTGATGGCAGCGCTGCGTCAATGATAGCAATCGCCAAGTCATCGTAATACACGTTGCGAGCTGCTACGGGAAGACTGTCCTGATCAATCACTTTTACGGTAATCGAGGACTTTTCAAACTTACAACTAGAGAAACTCATTGCGACTATCATAGCCGCCAATACAAATAGTACTTTTTTCATAACCTGATTTTTTCTTTTGGGTTAACAAACATTTTGCGGCGCAAAGGTACAACAAATATTTGGTATACACAAGGATTTTGCGGTAAAAATTAAATTTATTTACTTTTTTATTTGCATATGTGCGAATTTTATAGTAATTTTGCGGCAAATTTATACAATTATGAAACATCGTATTTGCAGCACACTATTGCTTGTTATCCTCACCTTTTCCGGTTTGTATGCTCAGCAGACTTTTGCTTACGTGGAGCGGGATTCTACGTTCTATCTTGATGTATATCAACCGGCTACGACGCCGAACGGCTATACCGTTGTGCATATTTTCGGCGGCGGGTTTATCATGGGTTCGCGTCAGCGGCAATGGGATGTTGATTACTGCCGAATGCTGACCGAGAGAGGTTATACGGCAGTGGCTATCGATTATCGTCTCGGGCTGAAAGGACAATACAAAGTAGGCGTAAGCAACATCGGTGTGCTGGAGAATGCTTTTTATATGGCGGCAGAAGATTGCTCGGCGGCGGTTGCTTATCTGGTAAAGCATGCGGCAGAACTGAATATTGATCCGGATAAGATCATCCTCTGCGGCTCGTCCGCTGGCGCCATCACGGCTCTGATGACCGATTACGGACGATGCAACACATTGCCTTATGTGGCGGAACTGCCTGAAGGTTGGAAACCGGCAGGTATCATCGCCTATAGCGGAGCTATCTATTCTACGTTGCGCGGGTTGAAATGGGCAATGCCACCCGCACCGACAATGCTCTTCCATGGCACGGAGGATAAACTGGTGATGTATAAAAAGATGGAGGTCGGGAAACGCGGAATGTACGGCTCAGATGCCATTGCTCGCCAACTCGACAAGAACAACCATCATTATTGCATTTACCGGTACAAAGGCTTGGGACACGAGGTTAGCATGGGTGGTCCGAGAACATTGGAAGAACTGGATCTGTTTGTTAGTCAGTATATTGAGCAAGGCCGGGCGCTGCATTCGGATATCACGATCCGCGACGACTCCATTCAACCAACCATCTTCACGCACATGACAGTGCGAGACGTTTACAAGAAGAAAGTACTCTCTGACTTGTAAATGCAAAAATGTTGTACCTTTGCAGTCGCAAATTATTATTAACACCCAAAATTCCAATAACCGTGAAAATGAAAAACTTTATATGGCTTCTCTTCTTCGGCATAATGTTATGCTCCTGCGAGAAGCAACCGGCAACAAACGAGCCGGTAGGAGGCAATGGAGGCAGTGGCGGTGATGATGAACCGGAAATGCGGATGTCTTTAGTTAAATTCACGAATGATATATACCGCGAGTATATACTTGCAACAGCCTTCAGTGATAACGCAAGAATGCGAGCGACTTCCCCTCCTGTAGCAGAGGAACTCATCCTCGGAACTATCCCGTATTCGGTCAAATTGCCCAATGGGTATTGGGTTATTGACTGGCGTTGGGAGAGTGGCCAAATCGTTTATTATTGGGGGAATGTATTGCTACCATACAAATGGGATACTTTTACTCATTGGTATCAAACATGGGAATTGCCCGACAATCCTATGCCTTTCGAACAATATATTGCAGAGTCTGGAGGTGTCGGCAGACGTGACATAGATAAAATATTAGGTGTAAATTTGGACATTCAAAATAAGACTGACCACAGATGGCAACAACTTTATTGTTTGCCCCGAGTCTAT
Organism: Paludibacteraceae bacterium; assembly: GCA_017649925.1. GTDB lineage: Bacteria > Bacteroidota > Bacteroidia > Bacteroidales > Paludibacteraceae > Colicola. Next base: position 12,776 of record JAGCFX010000003.1, read on the forward strand.
GCGCTACACTATGTTAGTATGCAGGATGTTCCGGAAGAGGAAAAAGAGTCATACTTAAACACAATTCATGAGCAAGATAGCTTGCACACCTTATACGTTCAGCGCTTAACAGAAATTATTAACAATGGCGACTTTGACAAAGTATACCATAAAACAAGTTGGTATAGTCCTTATTCTTGCCATGAAAAATAAAATCACAAATTACCAATAAGACCATTCGTGACGGGCAACTGATCATTATCCGTGATGGCCGCACGTACAACGCCCTCGGCGTAGAGGTTAAGTAATTTTTATTGTATCTTTGCATTGTTTTTCGGTTTTCCAACCATCGATACTGCCTGAACCCTTGAAAAATAAAGCCTGCATTGAGATAACATTGTGTGATTAATGTGTGATTATTGTGCGGTTAATGCGTGATTCACTCTTCCACCGCACCTCTTTCTTTCATCATCTCTATTTCTAATTTTACTTGTTCCCTTTTCACTCAATTTCCCCACAAAAAGGGAACAATCCTCACTCTCTCACCATAATATTCAATTTTCTTCCGTGACTTTTGAGCCGCCATTGCCAATGAGCGGCTCTTTTTTTGTAAAAATCAACAAAAATGTCTTGTTTTGCTTTGCTCATACAATTAATTTAAGAAATTTTCTTAAATTCTTGCACAATTCAAAAAAAAGCAGTACCTTTGCACGCCAAAATGGAAATGGGCATAAGAAATGTCTGAAATACAAGATAAAAATCGATTATATACTTTCCTCAGACCGTATGTGGACTGGATGTTCCGCCGTTCGTATCGACGCATCCAGTATGTGGGTCGCGAGAACATACCGACTGACGGCGCTGTCATCTTTGCTCCCAACCATGCGAACTGCCTCTGCGATGCCATGGCTGTGCTGGGCATTGATAGAAAACGCAAGGTGTTCGTCGCGCGCGCAGACATTTTTAAAAATAAACGGCAGGCGAAGCTCTTGAACTGGCTGAAGATCATGCCGATCAGCCGTGAGCGAGACGGGTTGGATGAAGTGCGGCATAACGATGAGACGATGGACAAAGCGGTGGCAACGCTGCATGACGGAGTGCCGTTTTGTATCTTGCCGGAAGGTCGGCATCGCCCGATGCACTCGTTGTTGCCGTTGGGCAAAGGCATTTTCCGAATAGCCCTCCGAGCCAACGATGAGTTTGGCGCAGAGAAACCGGTTTACATCGTGCCGGTGGGCTTGGAGTATGGCGATTATTTCCATCTCTGGGACAGTCTGACGATCAATATCGGCAAACCCATCAACGTGACGCAGTTTGTGCGTGAACACGAGGATTTGTCCCGCCCGCAGATTGTCATGGCGCTGCGCGATGAACTGACCCAACGCATCCGCGAACAGATCCTTTGGGTGCCGGATGACGAACAGTATGAAGAGAACATCACCAAACTGCAAGCGAACCCGCCGGCTCCGTTTGATAGGTTCAAACGCCATCGCATGCCCCGTTGGTTGCTGTTCATTGTCCTGGTGCTGCTATTGCCGCTTTTCGTCGTTAGTGCGGCACTTACTATACCGCTTTGGGGAATGTGGCTGTTGGTACGATGGAAAGTCAAAGACCCTGCTTTCCATAACTCCGTCCAGTATGTTTGGCAAGTGATTATCATGCCGCTCAGTTTCTTTGTCACCTTGCCTTTCTGGATGTTTTTGCAAGAGTATATGTACCAGTTGAGGTTGTTTAAAAATCAAAAATCATGATAAGAGTATATATTGTCATCGCTTTGTATGTGTTAGTGCCGATTGTCATTATCGAGTGCTTCAAGCGTTGGACGTGGATGCAGAAGATCGGAACGGTGGTTGCTGCTTATGCCGTAGGCATCATCTTCGCGTTAACCGGCTTTGTGCATTTTGAACCGGGCACAGCTGCCGCTTTGTCGTTCAGTAAGATTCAATCGACCATCATGTCTATCACGGTGCCTCTGGCCATCCCGCTGATGCTTTTCAACTGCGATTTCAAATTATGGACAAAAGCGCTTCCCAAAACGCTCTGGTCGCTTGTGGGGGGAATAGGAGCTGTCATAGTGGCCGTAGTGAGCGGATATTTCATCTTCCGCACACCCGATGTGCCGGAGTTCAACAAAGTGGCGGCGATGATGACCGGTATCTACACCGGAGGAACGATGAACTTCAATGCCTTGGGCGCTTCCCTCGGCGTGGATAAGACGGTCATGGCGATTGTGCTGGCGTTTGAGATGGTGTTGACAACGCCTTATATCTTCTTCATCATCGGCGGAGGTTATAAGGTGTTCCGTAAGATTCTGCCTTATGAAGACGTGACGCGCAAAGGACGGACGGACGAACATGTGGAGTCCAAAGACATCGAGAACTATCGCGGTATGTTTGAGCGCAAGAATGTCGGAGGTATGTTTGCCGGCCTGGGACTGAGCGTTTTGTTCCTCGCCATCGGCGCAGGAATAGCCAAACTGCTGACGGGCACGCTGAATGAGTTGGTCGTCATATTGACCATTACAACGCTTTCCATCATCGCTTCGTTCTTCAAGAAAGTGCGCGAACTACCCAAGACCTTTGAGTTGGGAATGTTCTTTATCCTTATCTTCTCGGTCATCGTGGCATCGCTCTTCGATATCCATAGTGTGAATGGCGGCTCGCTGATGATAGGATTGTTCGTGGCATGGATCATGATCGTGGCCGCCGGCCTGCATTTGCTCTTATGCCGAATCATGAGAGTGAGCGGAGATTTGTTCTGCGTCAGCCAGATCGCATTGCTCTGCTCGCCGCCTTTTGTCCCGCCTGTTGTAGGAGCAATGAAAAATAAAAAAGTGCTCATCTCCGGAATTGTCATCGGTTTGGTTGGCTACGCCTTAGGCACCTATCTTGGTGTGGCAATCGCTTATATATTACCTTAATAGTAAGTATTCAGATGAAAAAATATATTCTTGTTGCTCTTTGTTCTTTGCTTGTTCTTCCTGCCTTTGCAAAGAAGGAACCCAAACCGCAGGAAGTGGATTCGTTGGGACGGAAGATCAAGACCGGTTGGAACTTCGGTATCTTGCCTTCCATCGCTTATGATGCCGATTATGGCTTCCAAGGCGGTGTGTTGACGAATGTGTATTATTACGGTGACGGTTCGCAATACCCCGAGTATATCCATTCGTTGTATCTCGAGGCAGCTTATACTACCAAACACCACGGTATCTTCCGCTTCAATTATGATTCCAAATATCTTATCCCGGGCCATCGGCTTACTTTGGACGCTACTTATTTGCCCGATGCGATGTGCGATTTCTATGGCTTCAACGGTTTCCAGTCACAATATAACTACAACTGGCATAACTGGAATAAGAAACCCGAGAAGATGGATATTGCAGACTACCGCACACGTGTTTTCTATAAGTACAAACGCGACCTTATCCGTGTAGCGGGTGACATCGAAGGAACGATTTACAAGGACCTGAAGTGGAATGCCGGACTGGGCGTGTTAGGCTATATCATCGATGATTGCGACATCGACATGCTCAACGGCAAGAAGCGGCCTTTTGACCCTACGAAAGAAGCATGGGAACAGAAAGCACTTGACCCCAATGCGCAGTTGTTATACGATAAATACAAGACATGGGGACTGATTGGTGCAGACGAGCAGAACGGAGGATGGCATCCTTACTTGCGCGTAGGTATCACATATGACACCCGCGATAAACGACAAGGACCGAACAAAGGTATCTATACTGACCTGTTCTTTACATACTCGGCAGCATTCAATGCGGCGTATGGACAACAGGCAACTGCGGGATACAACCATCTCCAACTCAACTTCACTTTCCGTCATTATGTGCCGTGTTTTGTGGATAAAAACGGTATCAACCGCATCACTTTTGCCTACCGACTCGGTATTCAGAATAACATTGCCGGGCGCTCACCGTTCTATATGAATAACTACCTGAATACGCTCTTTATCCAGCGCGTTTATTACGAAGGATTGGGTGGCGGTAACTCGGTGAGAGGTATGATGGCAAACCGTATTCTTGCGGATGGTTTTGCATTCGCAAATATAGAGTTTCGCTTCCGCGTGGTCAACTTCGATATCGGACGTCAGCATTTCTTCATCGGACTGAACCCGTTCTTCGATATGGGTATCATCACGCAGCCATACAACATGGATGATCTGGTGGCACGGCATACGAACGGCACCTATACCACGTTGCAAGAGAGTTTTGATGCAAATCATGAAGTTGGCGAAACCTTCTCGGATTATTTTACTACCGATCCTAAACGCATTTATTTCCCGCATATGACTGCCGGTATAGGTCTCAAAGTCGGTATGAATGAGAACTTCGTGCTCTCTGCCGATTGGGGTATGCCGATTGATCGACAGGACAATCAGAAACTGGCGAATTTCTACGTCAAGATGGGATATTTGTTCTAAGGTATTGAGAAAAAATGCATTTTTTTGCAAAATAATTGCTTCAAAATTTGGTCAATTCAAAAAAAAGCAGTACTTTTGCACCCGCTTTTGAGAAATCAATAGTGTCTCGCGTCCGTTCGATGGACGTTCGCCGCTGCTCAATGGTGTAATGGTAGCACTACAGATTCTGGTTCTGTCTGTCTGGGTTCGAGTCCTGGTTGAGCAACACAAAAAATGACTTCCCTTGTGGAGGTCATTTCTTTTTATCGAGTCCTGGTTTATAATACTTTCTCGAGCGCTTTTTCCAGTTGCCGGTCGCTGTCTTCAAACTCTCCGGAATCCAGCAGATAGCGGAATATAGCCATGGCTTGTTCGTATTGGTCAGTGCGGTAAAGCGCATAGGCATAGATGACCAGATAACGCGGACTGAGCCATTCGGCGTAGGGTTGTAATGCGTCAACAATCCGCTGTTGTTGCGCACGCGCCGTGTCTTCACTCAACTGATTGGCAATGACCAATGCCTGCTGCTCGGCTTCGGGTTTGGGCTCAAAATAGATCTTGTTTCCCGCTATCGAATAATACGCAAAACGCTCCAACACCGCTTGCCCGAAAAGACAGGTGGCATTCGGTTGATCTCCAATTCCTACAGATGCTTGGATATCATGCAGCACACAATCTCCGATCTGCATGCGTTTAATATTAAAATGCCTAACGGCATGTGACTGTCCGTTAGCTAACTCTGCCTCATTGGCTTTCGATAAGTCTTTGCGTTTGACAATGCCGCGACGGAGCAGTTCGTTAAATACAGACTGGTTGATGAAAAGGGAAGAACAGCCGGTGTCAAAAATAAAATTGACCTCTATGTCGTCGATATTTGCTCGAATATATCTGCCACCGCTGTATGATTCAGTAAGTGGCACACTATAACTCTCTTCCGCCATGACGGGCAAAGCCGTCATGAGAACGGTAATTGCTATCCATAACCATCGTTTCATGCTGCAAAAGTAGTACTTTTTTCTCACATGCACAAGAATTATGCCAAAAAATTTGCATATGTCAAAAAAATATTGTACTTTTGCACGCTATTTATGCAGATTAGCGACTTGGAGATATTGTTCGGTCATCATCCGGAGTTGGCGTTGACGAAGCGGGAGTTGCAGAAAGGCTCGGTGACACATGTCTTATGGAGTGGATTGTATGCCTCTACGCGCGCGCTGGCGTTGGCGCAGTTGGAAAAGCCGCTATTCGTGATCTTTGACAATGCAGAAGCAGCACAGTATCTGTATACGGATTTGAAGACGGTAGGTGCTGATGCAATGTTCTTCCCTGCGGCGCAGAAACGGCGGACCGTTGATGAAGCGGCAGTGGTGCAACGGACAGAGACGCTCTCTGCTCTCACGCGCAGAGAACCGGACAAAGAGTTTATTGTGGTCACTTATCCGGAAGCCATTGCAGAACCCGTGCCGGCAAAAGAGGAGTTGAATGCTGTCAGTTTCCAACTGAAGGTAGGGCAGGAAATTCAGCAATCAGCGCTCGGCAGTCAGCTCTCTGACTTGGGTTTTGAGCGAGTGGATTTTGTGTTCCAACCCGGGCAATACGCCGTGCGCGGTTCGATTGTGGATATCTACAGTTACAGTCACGATAATCCTTACCGCTTTGATTTCTTCGGCGATGAGATTGAGAGTATCCGTGAGTTTGATATTGAGGACCAATTGTCCAAATCTCGCGTGGAAACGGCAGAGATCGTAGGAAAGGGGCAAAGTGACGATGCGCAATGTACGAAGGCTCTGGTCACGGACTATCTTGCGGAAGATTTTGTGTGGGTGTCGAATAGTTGGCAGGTGGCTCAATTTAAGTTGAATGGTCTGGGATTATCTCGTAATGCCCTCGATGCGCTCTCGTTCCGCTCTCTTGAGATGGCCGAGAAGAGTACATTTGCTGAACACAGTAAGATTTCGTTTGATACTATTCCGCAACCAATCTTCCATAAGCAGTTTGATATCTTGACGGACGATCTGAAGAAGCATATTGAGGAAGGGTACAAAATCTACATACTCGCGGAACAACAAAAGCAACTGGACCGTCTCAAAGCTATCTTCGAGGCACAAGATGTCAATATCTCCTTTGTCGGCATCAATGCGACCCTGCATGAGGGATTTGTGGATAAGGGACTGAAGATTTGCTGCTATACCGACCATCAGATCTTCGAGCGTTTCCATCGCGTGACGATGAGTAGCGAGAATGCCCGGCGCGGAAAAGCGATCATCACCCTGCGTGAGATCAATCAGTTGCAAGTGGGCGATTATGTGGTGCATAGCGATCATGGTATTGCTAAGTTCGGAGGTTTGGTAACAACACCGGTGAACGGTAAGCCGCAAGAGATGATCAAACTCAATTACCGCGACGGTGCGAATGTGTTTGTAAGTATCCATAACTTGCACCGCATCAGCAAATACAAAGGGCGCGAAGGTTCGGAGCCGACGATAGCGCGACTAGGTAGCGGTGCGTGGGAACGACTCAAAGAGCGGACGAAAGACAAGGTAAAGGACATTGCACGCGATTTGATTCGTTTGTATGCGACACGCAAACAGCAGAAAGGCTTTGCTTATTCGCCCGATGGCTATATGCAGCATGAGTTGGAGGCGTCGTTCTTATATGAAGACACACCTGATCAGGCCAAGGCGACCGCAGATGTGAAGCGCGACTTGGAGAGCCCGATGCCGATGGATAGGCTCGTTTGCGGCGATGTGGGATTCGGTAAGACTGAAGTGGCCATGCGTGCGGCGTTTAAGGTTGCAACGGACGGCAAACAGGTAGCAGTATTAGTGCCGACAACGGTCCTGGCACTGCAACACTATAACACGTTCACTGAGCGCATGAAGAATCTGCCGGTACGGATTGAGTATCTGAGTCGGTTGAAGAGTGCGAAGGAGATCAAGGAATTGCTGGCGGACTTGGAAGCAGGAAAGATCGATATCCTGATAGGCACGCATAAGTTGATAGGCAAAGGCGTCAAGTGGCATGACTTGGGATTGCTGATTATCGATGAGGAGCAGAAGTTCGGAGTGGCAGCGAAGGAGAAACTGAAGAGTCTGCGCGCGAATGTCGATGTGCTGACATTGACGGCAACGCCAATCCCGCGCACCTTGCAGTTCTCGCTGTTGGGCGCAAGAGACTTGAGTATCATGACCACGCCTCCGCCAAACAGATATCCGGTACAGACAGAGTTAATCACGATTGACGACGAGGATATCATCAAGGAGGCAATTGAATTGGAGATGGGGCGTAACGGCCAGATCTTCATCGTCAACAACCGCATAGAGATGTTGCCGCGAATCGAGCACAGAATACGGAAGTTAGTGCCGGAAGCACGTATAGTGACGGCTCACGGACAACTGCCGGCGAATGAGATGGAGGAACGCTTGGAAGCGTTTATCAATTACGACTATGATATCTTACTCTCAACGACGATTATCGAGTCCGGAGTGGATATTCCGAACGTGAACACGATATTGATCTTCAGCGCAGATAAATACGGTCTGGCGGATTTGCATCAGTTACGCGGACGCGTGGGACGAAGCAATCGCAAGGCTTATTGCTATCTGATTGCACCGGAGAAAGAGCTGTTGACAGAAGATGCGAGAAGACGATTGGAGGCATTGAGCACGTTCGCGGAACTCGGTTCGGGATTCAATCTGGCAATGCAAGACCTGGATATCCGCGGTGCGGGAAACATGTTAGGCAGCGAGCAATCGGGCTTTATAGCAGACTTGGGTTACGAGACTTATCAGCGGATACTGAACGAGGCTGTGGAAGAGTTGAAAGAGGAAGAAGGATTAAACAGCGGCGATGCCGCATTGGATAACTCAGAAAAGGCGTTCAACGGCGCGCAGCACTTATGGTGTAACGATTCGCAGCTGGAGACGGATTTGCCGGTGTGCTTCCCGACGGATTATATTGAGAATATATCCGAGCGAATCACATTATATAGGGAGTTGGACGGATTGAGAAGTGAAGAGCAACTGATAGCATACAAGAAACGTCTAATCGACCGTTTCGGACCGTTACCAGAGCCTGCGGAAGAGCTGTTGGAAGTGGTGCGTCTGCGTTGGATCTGTTGCCGGTTGGGTATAGAAAAGATACTGCTCAAAGGAGAACGAATGACGATGTATCTGGTGCAACACAAAGATGCATACTGGCAGTCGGAGCAATTCGGCAATATTGTACAATATGCCGTGACGCGCCCTGAGCGATGCTTACTGCATGAGGAACGAGATAAGAAAGGCATTCCCACCGGCAGACGGTGCGTGAACATCAGTAATGTGAAAACAATCAATGGAGCCATAACGCTCCTAACCAAAATAGAAAAAGGAGAATTATGAAATTTATAGGAATTATACCGGCACGCTATGCGTCCACACGTTTCCCGGGTAAACCGCTAGCGGAGATTTGTAACCGTTCAGTTATCCATCGTGTGTATGAACAGGCGTCCAAAGCGTTAGATACCGTGGTCGTCGCAACGGATGATGAGCGTATATACGATGCTGTAGAAGCGTTTGGCGGCAAAGTAGTGATGACGCGCGTTGACCATAAATGCGGTACGGACCGTTGTTTGGAAGCTTACGAAGCCATTACCACGCCGGGTTGGCGCGCACAGAACGATACGGATACGGTGATAATCAACATTCAAGGCGATGAACCGTTTATTCAACCGGAACAGATAGCAACGCTCATGGCTTGTTTTGAACAAGAAGACACGCAGATAGCTACACTCGTAAGACCGTTTATGAAAGAGGATACCAAGGAGGCATTGGAGAATCGTAACACGCCGAAAGTAGAGTGGAACAAGCAGACGGGCGAGGCGATCATGTTCTCGCGTAAAGTGATTGCGTGTGCGGATGGTTCGCATTACCGCCACATCGGCATCTACGCGTATCGTGCGGATGTGTTGGCGCAAATCACGAAGTTACCGCAGTCTCCATTGGAGATCGCAGAGAGTCTGGAGCAGTTGCGATGGCTGGAGAACGGATTCCGGATTCGCGTGGGTGTGACGAATGTGCAGACCATAGGCATTGATACGCCTGAGGACCTTGAACGGGCGATTGAATGGTATAAATACAATGGATAGAACGAAACAAAAATAACATTATTAACCTTTTAAAAACACAATTATGGCAAAAGAAAATTGTCCAACCCCGCACATCGGTGCGCAGTATGGAGAGATTGCAAAAACGATGATTATGGCAGGCGATCCGCTTCGCGTTAAGCTGATGGCAGAGCGTTATTTGGAGAACCCTGTATTGGTTAACAACGTACGTGGTATGTTGGCTTACACCGGCACGTACAAAGGCAAGAAAGTGACGGTTATGGGCCATGGAATGGGTATTCCTTCCATCGGTATCTATTCGTATGAATTGTTCAACTTCTACGATGTTGAGACGATTATTCGCGTAGGTTCGTGCGGTGCCCGTCAGACTTATGTGAACCTCGGCGATCTCGTGATAGCACAAGGTAGTTGCACCGACAGCAACTATGGTGCCCAGTATAATCTGCCCGGTCATTTTGCTCCGTTGGCTAACTTCGGTTTGTGCCGCAAGGCGGTTGACGCAGCAGAGAAACGCGGTTACAAGTATCACGTAGGTAACGTCTTGGCTTGCGATATCTTCTACTCGGAAGATCCGCGTAAAGGCAACTGGACTAAGATGGGCGTGTTGGCTGATGAGATGGAAGCTCCGTCGCTGTATATGAATGCAGCGCGCGCAGGCAAGAAAGCATTGGTGATCTGCACCGTCAGTGACCATATTTTGACCGGCGAGGCATTATCTGCTGAGGCTCGTCAGAACACGTTTACCAACATGATGGACGTAGCATTCGACATCGTTGCGAATGAATAAAAAAATCCTAATAATAGGTCTTTTGGCTCTCCTTCCTCTTGCTCTGATGGCGCAGGAGGAAGGGGCAGCTAAAGCTCCCGCCAAGAGTAAATCCGGCGTATTTACGGGCTTCTCTGGCGGTATGATGTTACACGGCGGATACCTGTTCGCCGATGACCCGAGCAAGGTCTTCAGCAATACCGGCTTGGGAAGTGCGGAATATATTAAAGGTCTGCCGAAAGCCGGTTGGTGTTACGGCTTAGGCGGTTCGTTGCGCGTACATCTGATTAACCATATTCACATCGGCGCAGAGGGATTTGTGAGTACGATGCCGCTGATGAAAACGGGTTCTAACGTTCGTACCGGTTGGGGTGGCGCGTTATGTGATTTCTACGGCAATTGGGGAAAAGTGCGTCCGATGATAGGATTGACGCTCGGCGGCGGTTCGATGAAACGCTTATATGTACCGGACCAAAGCGAAGGAGTGCATTATGCCGAGAGTGATAGCACGCATTATAATGCCTCTTACACCAAAACACCGTTCTTTTTTGTTGACCCTTATGTAGGGATGGAGATTGATATCAACAGTCATATGGCGGTCATTCTCCGGATTGATTATATGCTCCCATTCGGAACGAGTAATACGAACCTGACGGAAAACGTCGCGTGGAGCAAGTTTATGAGCCCGAGTGGCCCGCGTCTGTACATCGGCGTGATGTTCGGACAACTGAAACGAGAATAAAGACAAAACAATTATACAATGGATAAAAATACATGGATCGGCTTTCTGATTATAGCCGCAATCATTATTGGTTTTACTTGGATTAGCCGCCCGTCGAAAGAAGAGTTGGCGGAGCGGCAACGTATTCAGGACTCGTTGCAATTGATAGCGAGCGAGACTATTGTTCAACAAGCGGAAGAGGAGGCAACCGTCGAGGAGCCTCAGACGCCCGCACAAACGACTTACGGTACGTTTGCAGAGGCTGCGCAAGGCGAAGAAAAGAACGTGACGTTGGAGAACGAGAAGATGCGACTGACGCTCTCTACACTCGGCGGGCGCATCGAACGCGCGGAGTTGAAGGACTATCACGCGTCAGGTGACACGATTAACCCGTTGTGCCTTTTCCGTGCCGATGAGTCATCGTTTGCACTCACACTCATTACCGCCAACAACCGTATTCTGCAGACCTCCAATTTGTACTTCACGCCGGTGGCTTGTGAACAAGTCAACAAAGCTATTCTTCGTCTGCCGACCGCATCGGAGGATGCTTGGTTGGATTTTGTGTATGAACTGAGCGACGATTATATGGTGCGCTTTTCCCTCGAGTCGCATAACATGCAGACCGAGTTGGCGCAGAACATCAATTCATTGGAATTGCAATGGCGTCAGTTGATACCTCAGCAAGAGCAGGGACGTAAGTTTGAGGAGCGCTATGCACGCCTGCAGTATATGCTGGTGGGTGGGGACATAGAAGAGTTGAGCGAGAGCAAGGATGATAGCGAGAAAGAGTCTGCGCGCGTGCGCTGGATTGGTTACAAAGACCAGTTTTTCTCCACCGTTCTCATTGCCGACGATGCTTTCTCTTCAACAGAGTTCCGCTCAATGGTGCAAGGCAAGTACTCCGGCTATATCAAGGAATATGCCACGCATACTTCTGTGCCTTTTGATCTGACGGGAAAGACGCCGACCGGTTTCCGTTGGTATCTGGGACCAAACCATTACCACACGCTTAAGGCGTATGATGACGGTGTGGCGAAGGAGGACAGACTGCGTCTGAATAAACTTGTGCCGCTCGGTTGGAAAATCGTCAGTTGGATTAATACGGCACTTGTCATTCCGATGTTTGACTTGTTCACCGGTTGGGGACTGCATATCGGTATTGTTATTCTGCTGATGACCATTGTTATCAAGCTCATCATTTTGCCGTTCGTGTTTGTATCTTATAAATCGAGCGCAAAGATGCGTGCGCTGAAGCCACAGATAGATGCCATCAATGAGAAGTTCCCGGCAGACAAGATGCAGGAACGCCAGCAGGCGACGATGCAGTTGTATCAACAGGCGGGTGTCAATCCGATGAGCGGCTGTCTGCCGATGCTCTTCCAATTCCCCGTATTGATGGCTATGTTCTGGTTCTTGCCGACAGCTATAGAATTGCGCGGTAAGTCCTTGCTTTGGGCACCGGATTTGTCCACCTATGATGCGGTCTTCCATTGGAGTTACAATATTCCGCTGTTAGGCGATCACCTTTCGCTTTTCTGCCTCTTGATGACCATCTGTAACATCGGTTACACCTTCATCACTATGCAGTCGCAGGCGACCGACCCGAATATGAAGTTCATGAAGTACATGATGTACGCGATGCCTCTCATGTTCCTCTTTATCTTCAATGACTATGCAGCGGGTCTGAGTTACTACTATCTCGTTTCGCTATTCATCACTATCCTTCAGACGATGATTTTCCGTTGGACGCTGGACGACAAGAAGATGTTAGCGGAGATGGAGGCTAATAAAAAGAAAAAAGCCGGCAAACCTAAGTCCGGCTTCATGCAACGTTTGGAGAATATGCAGCGTGAGCAGCAGCGTTTAGCTCGCGAGCAAGCCAAAGCGGCTGCTAAGCGTCGATAGTTCGTTGTCCACTATTGCCTGTCCCTCCGCGGACAGCGTGATGCCGTCTTGCTCAAGGAGTTGCTCGTAATGAGCACTCGCGAGCATTGGCGACGTGATATCGACAATATGCACACAATGTTGTGCGGCTACGCGGAAGAGCGCGAGATTATACATTTCATGTATATTACGCAGGCGTTCCGTCTTGCCGCCCAACCAATAGAGGATGTTGCGGCGTTCTTGCATACTCATGCCACGTGTGATATAGGCGAAATAGCGATTCTCGTCAATGATGGGCAAACTGACCAATACGGGTTCTTGCCCGCACGCACGCGCTTGCGCAATCTTATTAGTGTATAAGGCCTTATAAGCCACTAAATCCATTTGCGAGGCGTGATTACCACTCGGATTAGCAGCTATAGCGCGCCAATCGAATTGTAATCCGCTCTCAGGCTGAATAATAACTGTCTTGTCCATAATGAATGTGGTTTAAAATGATTTGAAATAGTTTAATGTTGTTTAGAGGTTTATGACCAAGTAGGCAACCACTGCCGGTAATTGAAGACAATATAATGCAACCAAAAGGTCAAAACCAAGACGTTTTACAGTTTTCATATCAAAAATAATTTAATGATTCAACAATGTTTTTGTCATTTGACGGTGCAAAATTACTGCTTTTTGCGGAGCCCTGCAACTAATTGTGATTAGGGACGAAAAAAGGTGACCAAAAGCATTAAAAAGATGACTAAAATCAAAATATAGGGATAAAAAATGAATAATTCACATTTCGTCACATCCTCTCTGTTGACTATTCCGGCACTGCTTTTGCATGTGCTTGCAATGCCCGTTTTCTTCTTGGGCTTTATATTGGTTTATGAGAGTTCCTGGCAGATGGAATTCTTGAATGCCGGCTTAGGAGTCGTGTTCAATACGTTGATGCTGATGTGTATTTTGATTGGGGTATTATGCGCATCACGTATTCCTATGACCGCTACGCGGAAGCATCTGCATCTGGCTTGGTGGCAATATGGTTTGTGGTCACTTGCAGAACTGATCGTTTTCGCCTGCTTCGCCGCATTGTATATGGCGTTGGTGTACGGTGATTATGGCTATTTCCCTGCACTCGCGCAATGTATGCGTTTGGGATTTGCTACATTGCTTTATCCCTATGTTGTTTTTGCCTTGTTAATGGCAGTCGTCCGTCCTGATAATCAGGGTGCCACAGAAGAGAATTTAGTGCGTTTTGCGGATTCCACGGGACGGCTCAAACTGGTCATCGCGTATGACGTTATTTTGTATGTGGAGGCGCAAGAGAACTATGTCTCTATCCATTATCTGGAGGGAGAGCAACCGAAGGAGTATTCTTTGCGTCAGTCGATGCGAGGCATTGAGGAGTTGATGGAACGGCATGGTATTGTGCGTTGCCAGCGTTCGTATTTCGTCAATCCGCGTCATGTGAAGGTACTCCGTCGTGACAAAGAGGGTATAATACAAGCCGAACTTGATGTTCAGTCCATCAAGTCCGTACCTGTTTCTCCAAAATACTACGAAGCTTTAAGCCAATTACTGTAAAGAATTGACGAGCATACCGCAGGCGGCAAGGATATCTTCTCCTCGTGATCGACGGATGGTGGCCGTTAGACCGTGTTCGGTCAAATAATCCCGTAGCCACTCCATAGATTGTTCATCGGAAGACGGGAAGTCTTTATCAACCCCTTCATGGAAACGAATGAGGTTGATTCGGCAATTGAGTCCCTTCAGTAATCGCAGTAATTCCTTGGCATAACGAGGAGTGTCATTCACGCCTGCCCAACATATATACTCGAAGCTGACGCGGCGTTGATGCGACCAATCATATTGTTTGATGAGTGCGACCACATCGGTAATCGACATCAGTTTTTCGGCTGGCATAATCTCTTTGCGTTCCATAGGGATGGGATTATGCATGGACACCGCCAAATGGCATTCACTCTCATCAAGGAAACGTTTCATTGCAGGAATACCGACAGTTGAAACCGTGATGCGTTTCGGCGACCATGCGCAGCCATAGTTTGCCGTCATGATTTCCAATGCCCGCAATACATTATCAAGATTATCCATCGGTTCACCTTCGCCCATAAAGACAAGATTGGTCAAATCGTCAAAATAAAAGATCTGATTGAGAATCTCTGCGGCAGAGAGATTCCCGTGAAAACCGAGTGTGCCGGTCATACAAAACTTACAGCCCATCTTGCAACCTGCTTGTGTAGAGACGCATAGAGTCATTCTATCATCTTCCGGTATATAAACGGATTCGATGAACTGCGTCCCTTTGTTGCCTTGCACCTCAAACAGGTACTTGCGTGTCCCGTCCGCACTTATTGCTTCTTTAATAGGATTGTGGCGACCGATAGAGTAGGAGGCTTTGAGCGCTTCGCGACCTTTGAGGCTGATGTTCGTCATTGCGTCAAAGTCGGTCGCGCGGCGCACATATAGCCACTCTGCCAGTTGTTTACCGGCGAACTTCGGCAAGCCGACGTTTAATGCGACTTCCTGTAGTTCAGTTAATGTCTTGCCGAGAAGAACTTCCATTAGTCCTTAACCAACTCGATATGCGGATAAGCAAAGGTAAATCCTTGCGGCGGAAGTTCTGTATAGAAGCGTTCTTGGAGCGCAAAGAATACATCCCAATAGTCCGTCGTACGAACCCAAGCGCGCACCACAAATGTAATGTCGCTGGAGTTCAGTTGTTTAAGTGCTACAAAAGGAGCCGGTATCGCGTCAAGTTGGTAATTCACCGTAGCCAATTGATAATTGGTTACATGCAATTCCTTGTATAGCTTCTTCATGTCTGTATCGGCTTGTAACACCCGTTTGTCGCTATTGAGAATAGCCAAGATGGCCTCTTTGCAAGCAGAGGCATCAACGCCATAAGATACACTGACGAGCCATTCCACGCGGCGTAGCGGACGACCGCTATAGTTGTTTATTGTTCCGTTGGATAAGGCACCATTCGGTAGTATGACCACACGATTATCAGGTGTGAGGATCTTTGTAGCAGTGATATTTACTTCCATCACTCTTCCCGTATGTCCCTGTGCTTCAATGAAATCTCCGGCTTTGAAGGGTTTGAAAGCCAGTAACATCAGTCCTCCGGCGAAGTTCTGCACGGTTCCTGAGAGTGCCATACCAATGGCCATACCTCCGGCAGCGAGCAGGGCTGCAAGCGAAGTGGTGTTCACGCCCAGTGTGCTAACCGTGACAACAACCAATAAGACGGTGAGCGTGATGGAAACGAAGGATGTGACGAACGAGGCCAGTGTTCGTTCGGTCTTGCGACGCTCGAACATTCGCTTCAAACCTTTCTTCACCAGTCCGATGAGCCAAATGCCGACAATATAAATGAGCAGCGCGCCCAGCACTTTGATACCGAACTGCAGCATGGTATCACCTACTTGTTGCCAAAAGCCGTTAGGGTCAGTTTTTGCATATTCAATCATCTGTCTCGCACCTTCGCGAACAGAGTCGGGAGGCAGAATGTTTTTCTCTACCTCTGCCGTGGCTGCAGCAATGTCTTGAAGCAAAATCATAGTTATCGAATTCTATCAGCTGCACGAACGAGTGCTTCATCTTTGAGGATTCGCCGCGTAGCCATGAGGGTTAATACAAAACATACCAGTGGAAACGAGGCCCACGGAAGAATGTGCCAATCCACTTCCAACGCCAATTTGGCCTGCCAAATATAAATAGCCAGTACACCGTAATATCCCAAGCAGAGCATGGCGAGGAAGATATTCAGGCGGGCTTGCAATATCCGTTTCTTATAAAGGAAGATATCCACGAGCGCCAAGAGAGGTATCAGAGCTGTAGTGACTAACAATCCCCATAAGCCTTGGAGTGGCACACCGCCTAATGCACTGAGTTCATAAACCTGCAGATCTGTCCCTTCCGGTGACACCAGTTGTACGACAGGTAACCACACAAGGGCTATTCCCAACGCCACGATGAGCAATAAATAGATTGTTTGAATACGTTGTATCATAATTGTGCCTCTTCTAGACTATTTACTTTATCGCCGTGTTTATTTACCCATCCGATTTGTCGGGCAGGGTTGCCGACCATAAGTGCGTATGCCGGCACATCTTTTGTAACTACCGAACCTGCGCCAATCATACAATACTCTCCTAACTCGTGTCCGCAGACAATCGTCGCGTTTGCGCCCACCGTTACACCTCGCCGCAAAATAGTCTCTCGGTATTCATCTTTACGGCATACTGCAGCGCGAGGGTTGATGACATTGGTGAATACCATGCTCGGGCCGAGGAATACATCGTCCTCGCAACGCACACCGGTATAGACGGACACATTGTTTTGTATCTTGCAATTTCGTCCGAGCACCACATCGGGAGAAATCACTACGTTCTGACCGATGTTACAATTCTCGCCAATCGTACAACCGGACATGATGTGGCTGAAATGCCAAATCTTTGTCCCCTTGCCTATTTGGCTGCCCTCATCGACATATGACGACTCATGTACAAAAAACTCTGCCATATTAGAAGAATATTTTCAGTATATCATTTCCGTTTGCAAGGATAAGCAGGGCTATCAGAATCCAGAAGCCTACCTCATTGGCTTTCTCAAGGAACTTATCACTGGGTTTACGGCGCGTAATCATCTCAACAAGCAAGAATAATATATATCCACCGTCCAAAGCAGGGATAGGCAGGAAGTTCATAAAGGCTAAAATGACACTGAGGAAAGCTGTCATATGCCAGAATGCGTACCAACTCCAAAAAGCAGGGAACATACTGCCGATGGCTCCGAAACCGCCGAGTGATTGAGCACCCTCTTTGGTAAAGACTAAACGGAACTGTTTAACATACATAGCGAGAATATTCCATCCGTATTGAATGCCCGCGGGTATTGACTGCCAGAAATTATAATCCGTGTGCTCAATCTTAAAGTCAATTTTTGGAACGATGCCTAACATACATTGGTCGCCAATGAAGGCACGCGTGGTTTGTAACTCGCCGTTACGCACAAAATCCACGGTAACGGAGTCGCAAGGATGGCGCTGTAACTCTTCCGTCAACATGATGTTACATGGCGTAGCTACACCATTAATAGCCACGATACTATCGCCTTTATCAATACCTGCGAAATACGCGGCGTTGTCGGGTAGTACTGAATCCACTACGAAAGGAATCCATTCTGCGACAAGCACAAAGTTGCGTTTGCGGTAGTTCTTGTCTGCGCGGTGTTTCTCACGCTCTGCTTTCGCAAATTCGTTCTGTTGCGCGAGGTAACGCTCGCCGAGGTCCTCGCTCATCGTTAGCGCAATGGTATCTGTACCGCGAAGTACTACCACATCACGTTTGCCTTCGATGATAATCGCTTGTACAGCATCGCTCAGCACTTCTGGTTCTTCGCCGTTGACAGTCAGTATCTTATCCTGTTGTTGGAAACCTTCGTCCAACATGATCTGCGAGTAATAAAGTCCGGTATCGATATTACGTAGCGGTAAGGTGTCTTGTCCCCAATGCCATAGCAGAAGGGTAAAGATGATGAGTGCGCCGATGAAGTTTACAAGTATGCCACCGAGAATGATCAACATGCGTTGCCATGCCGGCTTGGAGCGGAATTCCCATTCTTGCGGCTCTGTCGTCAGATCATCCGTCGAATGAGTCTCATCTACCATTCCTGCGATAGCACAGTAACCGCCGAAAGGCAACCATCCGATGCCCCATTCGGTGTTCTCCGGATGTTTGGACCATTCCTCATCGTCATTCTTGGCTAAGAACTTTACATGCCATTTGTTGTCGAATTTCTTGAACCGTACAAGGCTTATCCACGGGTTGAAGAACAGATAGAACTTCTCTACGCGAACATGGAAAATTTTCGCGAAGGTGAAGTGGCCCAACTCGTGAATCAAGACTAAAAAACTAAGGGCTAGTATTAACTGAATTGCTTGAATCATAATAAACTCTCTGCTAATTTTCTTGCTTCTTTGTCTGTTTGTACATAATTTTCATAAGTAGGCTTGGCGATAAACGCGGCCTTGTCCATTGTCTCACGGATGATGTCGCTCATCTGTAGGAATCCGCACCTTCCTTCGCGGAAGGCGAGATTTGCTATTTCATTGGCGGCATTCAGTACACAAGGGATGTTTCCTCCGCGGCGCATGGCATCATATGCGAGACCTAAGTTCGGAAAACGTTTCAAGTCCGGTTCTTCAAAAGTCAACGCACCTAACTTAAACAAATCTGCGCGAGGGAAATCGCTTTTTAGACGTTCGGGGAACGAGAGCGCATATTGTATCGGCAGTCGCATGTCCGGGGCACCGAGTTGCGCTTTGATGGCACCGTCTGTGAACTGAACGGCTGAATGAATGATGCTCTGTGGATGTACAAGTACCTGCACTTTTTCGACAGGCACGCCAAACAACCATTTGGCTTCAATCACCTCAAAGCCTTTATTCATCATGCTCGCCGAGTCAATCGTGATCTTAGCTCCCATGTCCCAGTTTGGATGTTTGAGCGCGTCCGCTGCCGTGGCGTTCTGCATCTGTTCGAGACTGAACGTACGGAAAGGTCCACCGCTGGCGGTCAGCAGTATTTTCTCTATTTCGTTGCGGTCTTCGCCTACCAGACTTTGGAAGATAGCGCTATGTTCGCTATCGACGGGTAGGATAGGAGTATGGTGTTTGATCGCCAGTTCGCAAATGATCTCACCCGCAACAACAAGTGTCTCTTTGTTGGCGAGTGCGATGGTCTTGCCCGCTTTGATAGCTTCAATTGTCGGCCGTAAGCCTGCGTAACCTACCATAGCAGCGACGACGATGTCAATCGATGGCATAGTCACCACTTCCGCTATTGCGCCCGCGCCTGCCCATACTTTGCACTCTATATCTTTGAGCGCTTCGCGGAGCGGTTCGTAGAGGCTTTCGTCAGCAATACAAACTACTTCGGGTTTGAATTCCTTTGCCTGTGCGATCAGTTTGTCTATACTGCGGTGCGCACAGATAGCATAAACGCTGTAGCGGTCAGGATAACTGCGCACCACGTCGAGTGTCTGGGTGCCTATCGAACCGGTAGAACCTAATATGCAGAGTTGCTTTACCATACAATTACTTCCTCCGGGTTGACGAACTTGCCATCGTCCCATAACTCTATTTCTACATCATGCTCACCGTCCGTCATGCCGATTGACTCTCCGCGTTCTACGGATGAGCCTTGCGATTTAAGAGCTGTGGCTACATGGCGGTAGATGGTCATGTATGTGCCGTGTTGCAGAGCAAGTGAGAACGTATTATCTGCCATTCGTTCTACGGAAACCAATGTGCCGCGCATGACTGCAGATACGTTTTCGTTCTTTGAGGCGCGAATGGTAGCGCCGAATATGTTCTGCGCAGGGCGAGGCGATTGCACTATCGCGCCGCGCAGCGGGCGGTAAAGTTGGCGAACATTTTTACTCTCGGTGTTGTCGAAAAGCAATAGCCGGTCGCGTTCCCGTTGCTCGTATTGCGCCATGAAGGCATCGGTCGCTTCGTTGCGTTCTTCCAGAATCTTTGTGCGTTCCACTATCTGCAGCGAATCCAGACTCTCCACTTCTGTGGTAGTTACATCACCCGCCGTCAATTGTTTGATGACATCAAGATATTGGCGTTGGAGTGTCAGACTGGCTTGAAGGCTATCTACGCGCGCCGATTCCTGTACCAGTTGTTGGCGCAGACTCGCGCTATAACCGGGCAACACGTTGCGAACGGGCGTAAAGATAATCAGCACGGAAAGAACAACGACGATGATGACAAAGAGGCCAAAAAGGAAAGAGATGGCTCCCATCAGACTGACGCGGAAATGGAATACTTCGCGCAGCGTGATGTCGTCCAACATCGCCAAACGATATTTATGTGATTTATTTGTCATTAGAGAATCGTGCAGCCTGCGCAAGGCTTGAGTTGTTTGAAGAAATCGTTGCCTTTATCGTCCACAAGGATGAACGCAGGGAAGTTCTCCACTTCGATTTTCCAGATGGCCTCCATGCCCAGTTCCGGATACTCCACGCACTCAATAGACTTGATGTTGTTCTGCGCGAGGATAGCAGCCGGACCACCGATAGAACCCAAATAGAAGCCTCCGTGTTTTTGACATGCGTTCGTCACGTCAATAGAGCGGTTGCCTTTCGCGAGCATGATAAGCGAGCCTCCGTGATCTTGGAATTCATCCACATACGGATCCATGCGACCTGCCGTAGTCGGACCCATTGAACCACAGGCCATGCCTGCAGGCGTTTTGGCCGGACCGGCATAGTAGATAGGATGGTTCTTTAGGTATTCCGGCATCGGTTCACCGGCATCAAGGCGTGCTTTGATTTTGGCATGTGCGATGTCACGACCCACGATGATGGTTCCGTTCAAACTCAAACGTGTGCCAATCGGGTATTTTGTTAAAATCTTACAAACGTCTTTCATCGGCTGGTTGAGGTCAATACGTACGGCATCACCCTCGCCTGCATTGCGCAGTTCGGCAGGAATTAATGAAGCAGGGTTGTTGTCCAGTTTCTCAATCCATACGCCGTCTTTGTTGATCTTACATTTGATGTTACGGTCAGCCGAACAACTTACACCGAGACCGATAGGGCAGGATGCTCCGTGACGCGGCAGACGAACCACACGCACATCATGCGCCATGTATTTGCCACCGAACTGCGCACCAAGACCAATCTTGTATGCCTCTTGCAGCAACTGTTTCTCCAACTCAATGTCACGGAAAGCACGACCGGTCTCATCGCCGGAAGTAGGCAGCGAGTCATAATAATGGGTCGAGGCCAATTTCACCGTCAGCAGGTTTTTCTCCGCACTCGTACCACCGATGACGATAGCAATATGATATGGCGGGCAAGCAGCCGTGCCGAGCGATTTCATTTTCTCTACGAGGAAAGGAATGAGTGTGCCGGGATTTTGAATGCGCGCCTTGGTCTCTTGATACAAATAGGTTTTGTTCGCACTACCGCCGCCTTTGGTCACGCAAAGGAAACGATACTCGTTGCCTTCCGCAGCCTCCAAATCAATTTGCGCCGGCAGGTTACATTTTGTGTTCACCTCGTCGTACATGTTCAGCGGCGCATTTTGGCTATAACGCAAGTTGCACTCCGTGTAAGTATTAAATACTCCGCGACTCAGTGCTTCTTCGTCACAGAAACCGGTCCAAACTTCCTGACCTTTCTCGCCGTGTATAATCGCTGTACCGGTGTCTTGGCACAAAGGCAACTGACCCTTGCAAGCCACTTCGGCATTGCGCAGGAACGTCAGCGCTACGTATTTGTCGTTTGCCGAAGCCTCCGGGTCGCGCAATATCTTTGCTACTTGCTCGTTATGGCTACGGCGTAACATGAAACTGACGTCATGAAAAGCCTGCTGAGCCATCAGCGTTAATGCCTCCGGCTGAATCTTCAAAATCTCGTGTCCTTCAAAATTGCTGACCGATACATAGTCTTTCGTCAGCAAGTAATACTCCGTCTCGTCTTTGCCGAGTTGGAACATCGGTGCATACTTATATTCCATATATTTGTATCTTTTGTTTGCTAGCCGTTAAAACGGCTGCAAAGATAGTAAAAAAATCGCACATATGCAAATTTTTCTGCGATTTTTTTATGTTTATTGCAGCGAAGCTGCAGTTTAAAGCGGAAGACTGAAAGTGGAAAGCGAAAAGAGGCGGGATGAATGCACTACCGAAAATAACGCACAAATCACGCACAAATAACCAACTTATCACGCACTTATCACGCACTAAATTTGGCATGCAATTTCATATGTATTATATACGTAGTATATAATACTGTAGAGTTAGCATAATTTGACGGGAAAAGTATCAAAATCTCAAAAGTCTCAATGCAAAAAATGGAAGCAAATCAAAAGGGACCAAGCTATGAAGTCTGGTCCGAAATTTGAATATTGAGAGATGTCTTATCTTATTTCAATACCGGTGATGGTGTAGGTTTTATCACCGCGGATGATGAAGAGTTGACTATCGCGGAGAATCTTAGTAGCCTCTCCCCAGCCCTCCCCTGAAGGGAAGGTGGCGTTGTCGATGGCGGTGGGGATAGTGATTTCAAACTCAGCGGTAAAAGTTGAATCGCAGTTTATCGAAATCTTGCGCGGGTTGTCGATATTGCCGTCTGACCATTGCTTGAAACGATAGTTGGCATCTATCGGCACCGCCGTAATCACCGTATCGCCGCAAAGTACTCTGGCGCTAAGCGTGTCTCTCGGAACGGCTGTACCCAGTTGCACGAGACCCATCGTTGGATCAGCAGAGCATAGCTTCAGTCCGTTATCCTCTACCAGTTGGAAATTCTGCCAGCGTGATTTAGCCTCGTAGTATGCTTTTGTTCCGCAAGGCACATGGAGGGCAATACCCGAGTAAGAATTGATAAACTGAGTCGGGAGAGAGGGTATTGCGTTCTTCGTGGTCCATTTCACATAGATATCCTTTAGACTGAAGCCTGGAAATAAGGAACGCGTTCCTATACTAGTCACACTTACCGGGATAGTGAGAGACGCGAGACTCGGGCAATTAAAAAACAAACCTCCAGACAGCGTCTGTAAGTTCTCAGGGAGAATAACCGTCTCTAAGCTCGTGCAATTAGCAAAGACATTTTGGGCAATAGAAGAGACCATAGGAGGCAGAACCAGCGACTTGATACTATGGCAACTCGAAAATGCGAATGACTCAAGAGCCGTAACCTGATTCAACAGAATAGACGTAAAAGAACAGCATCCGCAAAAAGCATATTTCTTAATAGTTGTGACGCCATCCGGAATAGCCAAAGCGCTAACCAACGAACCGTTGAGGTACAGATTGCCGATTTTATTCGTCGTGACTCCGGTAGTATTATGGTTAAAAGGCGCCGAAGTATAATCGGATAAATCGATACTGCACCAAGCCGCAAGATCTGAAATATACAGATTATTCAATTTCACACAGTTCCGGAACGCAGAATCGCCAACATGCGTTAAGCTGGCAGGAATAGTAATCGCCGTTAATAGAGAATCTTTCGAGAATGCGAATCCGCCAATCTTGGTTACGCCATGCTCGATGAGCACCGTTTTGATGCTCTTCTGCTGCGCATTCCATGGTACATCATTTTCAGTCGTCCAATCCGCCATAGCGCCTGTGCCGCTGATAGTGAGCGTACTATCGGTGGTGTTGAGCGACCATGTGACGTTCGATTCGTTGCCTGTAGCACCGCAGGTGCCGGAATAGGTTTCGGCGTGAAGCATGCAGCCAAGCAGGCTCATGCTCAGCAGTATTGCTGCTAATATGTAGTGTTTGTATTTCATAAACGCATTTGTTTATTCGGTAATCAGGGTGAGATATCCTTCGGAATCAAACTGATAGAGAGATATATATGCTTCCTCTCCCGAGGCGGAAGTGCAACCGCTTCCGATGACAAAATCATGATTAGGGTCACTGGTCTTGAATGCCGTACCTGCCAACGGAACCATCGTAACGATGTTTTTGATGCGATCATCATATAAATTCCAATCGCCGTGCGCAGAGGATTCCATTTCTTCGAACACTTGCTGCAAAGTTTGGCAACTGTACCTGTGTCCAGGGTCGGTTTTAGAGGGCAGGATAACCAGTCCCGGGGACATGTCATTTTGCCACGGATGAACGCGCAATCCTGCTACGAGCGTGAGGAAAGGCGGCTCTGTGTAATCCAGTTGAATGGGGTAAGCGGCGGCATATAACATGCGAAGCGCTTTCTGCTTCTGCTTCTCAAAGAGCGGGCAGGCCGCAGCAAATCCGTCTAACGTTGTGGGGGCAGAGAGATTTTGGAATTGCTCAATCAAGGCAGGCGCTTCAGCCATTGTAAATGTCTTGATCTCCGGCAGGAAGCGTTCGGCGAAGACACGGCTTTCGCCTGTCTTGAACTTCACTTCCACAACCACTCCCACACCTATCTCGCTCAAGGTTTGAGGAACGGTATCAAAGTAGTTTCTATCTTGAAGTATAATCGCCGGACTATAAACCAAATTGTACACTTCCAATCCATAATTGGAGAGGAAACCGGCAGAGATGCCGGAGTAAGCATATTTGCCTTTGGAGAAGGTGTTGAACGCCGTATCTTTGGTCAGCAGATAACTAGAGATGTCCAACCCGATGGAATTCTGCATGGAACGTTTTTTAAGTATTGTATCCTGCTCTATTCTATAGTAACCGTAATACGGCTCGGCTGATAAGTTATAATCTCCGTTAACGAAAGCAAAATCGTAAGGAATCAGTATAATGGAGTCTATACTATTGATGTCGAAGAGTTGGTTGGCCTTGTTGATAATTACATCAATGGATGCTGGGTCCAAGAAGGAAATAAGACTCTCATCTCCAGAAGGGCCAACAATCATATTATAAGCATCCTTGCAGACATATAAGACAGGCTGATTCTTTAAATTCCAAAGGCCGACAGAGATACTATCGTTATTGGTTTTGCGGGCATGCGCGATTTGGTGAGAATGACTGCCTGTGAGAGCATTTCCGAAGAATTTATTGAAAGACATAGTCACCGGACTAACGGAAGTCCCGGTCGTTGTAGAGAGTTGCCCCGTAAAAGTTCCACTAGCAGTACCATGGAAATCCACTTGCAGACTATAGTGAACGGTGTCTTTGTTGTGCTCTGCGTTGATACCTTCTCCTATTCCGGAAAATAATGCTCCCAGGCCGCCGGCAATGCCTTGTGTGTATCCAGCCAGACGGGTGTAGTCCCCAAATCCATCGGAAAGACCAACAGAAACAGCCTGCGCAAAGGATGATGCGATTCCACTTAAAAAGCCTCCCGCCATAGCCCAATAACCGCTGGCTTTTTTATTCTTATTACCCGGAATAGTAATCTGACCATTTTCGCTCTCTAATTTCACATTGAGATTCATGGTGCCGGTTAAATCTATTTTCTGGACGGCATACATAGCGATGGTGATTGTACCATCCTTGGGCAACTTGTTCTTACCGACACTGAGATTCATATCAAAGCATAGCCAACCGCGATTAACCTGTCCGTCTAATGTGCCGGCGATAGGCATCAATTGGCACCAGAGATCACTCGGCGCAGTGGCGGAGGAAGGAATCTTGCTTTCATCCCAATGGTGATCGGCGATGATAGCGGATGAAGGCTGCCAAGTCATCGCATCGCGCTCCAAGGAAAGTGGGTCGGTGGTAGTAATCTCATAAAAGCAATACTTGGCATTTTGACTCGGTTGCTCTTCCAAATAAGAATAAATGCGCATTACCTGACTTCTCCAATCCCACAGACCGAAGGTGTGTACACCAGGAAGATTGGGGTCGTCGCAGAGATTAAATGCCAATTCCCATTTGGGAACCGTATCGTGGATATATTCCTTATTCGGGAAACGGTAGTGCTTAGGCATTGTCGTTACCGCCACTTCCGCCCACGGCAGATTGACTGTATTCCACTGATTGTTATAGTAGAGAGGTATCGTCGTCTGGTCCCGCCAGTTATCGTAATCAAACGTGGGAACGATGGAATAAGTGATACTATCGTTCTCCTGGATGGAAATCTCTTGAAGTTTGTTGCCCTTACGCCAGATACACATGGTCTGCCCAGATGGGTTATCGGCGGCAAACGTGATACTATCATTGGCGTAAACCGTCAGTTCGTACAGTTTGCTTCCCTCATGCCAAAGACAAATCTTCTTGGCATTCATACAGAGGGCAAATAATATTGCTACCAGCAAAAAAGTATATTTTTTCATATGCGCTCTAATTTCCTATTACTTATCTCTAATCAGCAGTTTCACCACCTGCGCGCCGACTTGCAGCAGATAGGTGCCGCTCGGTACTCCGCTGACATTGATATTCGCTTCGCCGTTCATGGAACCGGCAGACTGAATCAGATGGCCCTGCATGCTGTAAATACGAATCGTCTGCTCGCCCGCAATGCCATGGACAAAAAGGTTTTCGCTTGTTGGGTTGAGAACGATTTGGAGGTTCGATTCAACGTCATCCAGGGTAGTTGTTCCTTCTTTGTAAAGCACGATTTTGCCAATTTGTGCCATGGGCGTACAACCCAGATTAGTGCCGGCATTGTCATAGAGACAAATGTCATCAAATCCCATCACTATCTTACCGAGTTGAGCCAACGCACGGGTTGTTTCAGTTCCGTTGAGTTTCTCCACTGCAAGGTGTGTAACTTCTGCCTGAGCGGTCAGTACCGCCATAAACAGAAGGGAAAACATAAGAACTTTTCTCATAAATCTATGTACTGTTTCAATTGTACTAAATGTTATCATAATTATTCGAATTCATTCTTGTTAATCTTTGCAACTAGCGTAGGTCCATGGATATTTTGAGATTATAGCGGCGACTGGTGAGGTAGTTAGGACTCGCCCATTGTTGTCCGTAGGCATCGGCTACCCAAAAGTATGAGTTGACGTTTTTCCATCCTACGAGGTTAAATACCTCGAACTGTATTGCCCATTGCTTGACATGTTTGGCGGATGGTGCGCGCATGAACTTCGCCGTCTGTGCGTTAAAGACATAAGTAGCGCCAAGGTCAATACGTTTGTACATCGGCATGCGTCCCCAACTCTCGTTGTTACGCGGCGCGTAGAACGGTTGCCCTTCCGCGAACTGCATCTTGATATGGAACTTCAGCTGCGGCAGTTGCGGGATATAATCCTGGAAGAGCATGGAGAAGTTATAGCGCTGTTCAGTAGGGCTCGGAATCCATGTGTCAGAGCCAAGGAAACGTTGCCTTGCGACCATGGTAGAGAATGAAATCCAAGAGTCCGCACCGGGCACCAGTTCTCCATAAAGTTTGAGGTCCACACCGCCTGCGTAGCCTTCCGAATCATTCTTTCCGGAATAACGAACGCGCACATTATCAACGGTGTAACTTTCCATTCGGTCAATATACTTATAATATCCTTCCGCCGTGAACTTAAAGGGTCGTCCCCATGCGCGGAAGTAATAATCGCCTCCGAGTACCACATGTACCGAGCGTTGCGCTTTGAGATCTTTGTTGAGTTGGATACGTGTCACGCCGAGATCGTCGGTAATGGTGTCGCGCAGTTCTTTATAGAACGGCGCCTGATAGTAAAGACCCGTCGCCAGACGGAAACAGAAATCACGTTTCCAACCGGGAATCCATTCCACGGAAGCGCGAGGGGAGGGCAGTACTTCGTTGTTCCAACTCCACCATTGCAGTCGTCCGCCGACGGTGAGAATCCATTGTCCGGAGTTGGTGTTCCATTTGTGTTCGTTCTGGATGTACCCTTGTACGCGAGCGGAGAGCATCGTGGCGTTGCCTCGCAGGGCGTAATACAGTTCCATCGAATGACCGTCATTAGGAAGCGAGTAACCGGCGGAGTCACGCCATTCCCATTCGCTGATATAGTCTCTGATCATCTCCGCTTGTCCGCTCACACCCCATTTGAGGGTGTTGGTGCCACGTTTCCATGCGCCGTTATGCGCAAAAGTGGCGACACTTGCTTCGAGGCTGTTGCGTGCGTGTTGATGGAAAATACCAGTGCCGAGAACGGCAGTCTGTCCTTCCGCAGGATCTATCTGTTCCGTGTGTTGGTTACCTGTCGAGGTGTTCTCGCCCATCGGCGCATTGGAGAGCACGTATTGACCGGTGATGTCGAAGTTCTCCCGTTCGTTGGTATAGAAACCGCTGGCATCAAAACCAATCTCCACTTCTTGGCTTACCTTGCCCTTGGCACTCAGCGCGGCAAAAGTCGTGAGGAAACGGTCTTTCTCCTGCCCTTCATAGTAGATAGCGAGGTTCTTGGCGTTCTGTCCACCGAACGATTCGGAGAGCGAGTCGGGCGTGAAACGATAGTCGTTGAGACTCACATTGCCCAAGAATGACATCTCCCACGAGGAGGGAAGTTTCCATGTGATATAGGTCTGATAATCCACGTACGTCGGCTGGTAGTTACCGGCAGTGGCGAGTCCGCCGAGCATGTATTTGCTGGTCTTATAGCGGATTCCGTGCATCTGGCTGTAGGTGCTGTCTCCATGTCCGACATAGACATGCGCGCCTAGGAGTCCTGCGCTGAGGCTGGCTTCGAAGGCTTGCGGACGCTTGTAAGTGATATCGAGCACCGATGCCATCTTGTCGCCATATTGTGCACTAAAACCGCCGGCAGAGAAAGAGACGTTCTCCACCATTTCGGGGTTGACGAATGACAGACCTTCCTGTTGTCCGGAACGGATGAGTAACGGTCGGCGCACTTCGATGCCATTGACATAGACGGAGTTCTCGTCAAATGAGCCGCCGCGGACGTTATATTGCGAACTCAGTTCGTTAGTCTGACTGACGCCGGCGAAGGTGATAAGCAGGCTCTCGATAGAACCGCCGGTAGCATCGGGCATCACGCGCATCGTTGAGGCGTCGATATGATCCATCGTGCCCTGTGTATGCTTGATGCCGCGCACCTCTATCTCCGTCAGCAGCTGCTCGTCCGTCAGCAGTTGTACGTTGATATTCAGCACGTCGTGCAGGTCAATGATGCGTTGCTGCACTGTGGTATAACCTATCATTGAGTAGTTGAGCACGACCGTGTCTGCTTCGTCCAACAGCAACTCGTAATAGCCGTTTTTGTTGGTTGCTGTACCGATAGGTCGGTCGCTGTTCACCACCGCTACGTTTGCCAACTCAATTCCCACGTTGTCTTGGTCCACGACATAGCCGTAGACGCGCGCTTGGCGGGCAAACGCTCCGTTTGGAATAAAGAATAAGGAGCAAAGAACAAGGACTAATATGTATTTTTCAATCTTCAATCTTCAATTGAGCATTTATGCCCTCAATATATTCCGTCAGTTCCTCGCTTCCAAGACCTGTCTCGGATGAAGTGACGAAGACCGGCGGCAGTTCTTCCCAGTCCTCCAACAATCGTTCTTTGTACTTTGTCACTTTGTCCTTTAGCACGACTTTGCCAAGTTTATCCGCTTTGGTGAACACGATAGCAAAAGGCACGCCGTTTTCTCCGAGCCATGCGAGGAACTCGAGGTCTATCTTCTGCGGTTCGTGTCGACAGTCGATGAGCACAAACAGGCACACCAGTTGTTCGCGCAGCAGGCAGTATCGCTCAATCATGCGTCGCAATGCCTCGCGTTGTTTCTGTCCCGCCTGCGCATAGCCGTATCCCGGCAAATCTACCAAATGCCACTCTCCGTTAATCAAGAAGTGGTTGATCAGTAAGGTCTTTCCGGGCTTCTGACTCGTCTTTGCCAACTTGGGATTGTGGCATAACAAGTTGATGAGTGAAGACTTACCGACGTTACTTCGTCCGATGAAGGCGTATTCCGGAAGATTGCTCTGCGGACAGTCCTTCACATCCGGACTTGAGATGATATATTGCGCGTTCTTAATCATTGTTCCAACCTTTGCGGCTGCAAAGGTACTGCTTTTTTTTGAGATACGCAAATTTTTTATTCTTAAAATAAAAAAGAACGTCAATGTGACGCTCTATGTGAGAAAAAAACAACATTGTTCTCTCGATGAAGTCTCGATAAAGGTTCGATCAACTCTCGTTAGGAATTTAGAACATTTTTCTAAATAACCGATGTCTTGCTGTTGTGGAGTATAGCGGACTCGAACCGCTCACCTCAACACTGCCAGTGTTGCGCTCTAGCCAGATGAGCTAATACCCCTCGCTTACACTAACACTCGCACGACTTCGCGATACATCGCTCGTAGCGTGCTGCGTGTTGTGCTACGCTCTCCCCATAGCAAACAGCCTACGGCTTCGGTTTACTCCGGGGCCCCCAGTGATTTCTAAATCGAGTGCAAAGGTACAACAAAAAAATGACATACGCAAATTTGTGTGCCATTTTTTGTAAAAATTAGTGATTATTATAGAATCAGTTGTCCTTCCGTATTGTATGTACGGCCCTCAATGGGATTTGAGGAGTTGCGTTTTTTCGGTATTCGTTTGTCCCCAAGGTAATTGATATTGCTGTTCCCAGAACATGATTTTGCCGCTTTTGTCCAGCAGCACTTTGTTTGCCAAGTCCCAATCGTTCGTCTGGACTTGTTGGCGTGCGGCCTGTGCGTGTTGCTCGATGGCAGGGTCACAATCGATAAGCTGTACAGTAGCCGTGTCGAATGTCAGGCGCAGCGAGTCGCCCTCCAGTTGCCATTGTCCGTCAATGGAGAAAGTGAGGGGAGCGAGGGCAAAGCCGACGCGGTAATCCATCCGCGTGGTAGCGGTGACGGAGTGGTCTTTGCGTAAATCATAGGTCTTGAGTTGATTATCCTGCCTTAGCGTCCAGTGCCCGACAATCGTTTTTGGTTTGGCAGGCACGGTCCTATTGACATGCTCCGCCTCGTATTTCCGCATGTCCTCGTCCGTGACATTCATAATGAACTTATTCTCCTGGTTGAGGCTGATGAGGCTGTTGATGAATTCTTGGAATGCGCGGTCTCGAGTCAGATATTTGCGCAAGTAGAGCATCACTTCCTGTTGCTGGAAGGCCGAGCGAATCAGTCCCGCCATGGCGTGCTGGTTCATCATACCATTGTAGGTAAGATCCGATTCGTGCAGTTGCTTGCGATACTGGAAGATGAAATCCTCCGGCAGCGGTCGTCTGAAGACGGATTTCTTTCCCAGGCTACTCACCATGTTCCTGCGGAGTTGGTAACACTTCTGCACATTATCGCAGAACGTGGGGTCCCCAAGGTTAAGCATGGCGTCCATACTACCTGAGAACACTTGTTCGGTGGAGTTATCCGCCCATTCCGGCATATCAGCATCGGCATAGAAGAACAGGTACTCGCCCGTCATCCAGAGGCTGTCCATAGCGACGTTCTCCAGTTCGTTCTGATGGGTATAGAGGTACATTGCTACCCTGAAGAAAGCATCATCGCGTTCCTTATACCAGATGAAATGATGGATGATATCATCGATGTCGTAGATAGCCATCATCGCAGTCTGCCGTTGTGCCTGCGCCTGGCGATGATGCGTGACGAGATTGTTGACTCCGAACGTAAGTCCGACACCGATAGCCGTTGCCAGCACACCAGTGAGGAAATTATTCAACCACGTATTAGGACTAGTTTTTCTTTTCATTGCGTTTGGTCCAATAGATAAAGCCGCAAAGGCAAATGAGCGTAATGAGTCCGGCGATGAGATAGCCCAGCCAGCGCCATTCGGCGGGCATGTGTAAACCTTCCGGGGCGATGAGGATATAACTGCTGCACACCATCGTCATGAAGAGAGCCGGGATGAGAGCTATCAAGTAGCCGTATTTGTAATTGCTGATTTTCTTATAGAGCCATACGGTTCCGGCCCAGAGAGTGAAGCAGGCAAGTGTTTGGTTGGTCCATGCGAAATAACGCCATACGATGTTGAAGTCCACGAAGACCATTCCAAAGACGCACAGAAAAAGCGGCACGGCGATGATAAGTCGCTTCGGGATAGGGCGTTGGTCCCAATTGAGGAAATCCGCCACGATCAGTCTTGCGGACCGGAGGGCCGTGTCGCCGCTGGTGATAGGTGCCGCGATGACGCCAACGATAGCGAGGATGCCGCCTACTGTGCCAAGCCATGAGCGACTGACGCGGTCGATGACCAACGCAGCGATGTTCTCTCCCGGGTGCTGCGCCGCAAACGCCTGCAGACCGTCAATGCCGTAAAGTCCTGTTTCCGGGTCGGCAAAGAAAGTGCCTGCTGCTGCGGCCCATATCAAGGCAAGTATACCTTCTGCAACCATTGCGCCATAGAAGATCCAGCGACCTTGCCGTTCATTGGTCACGCATCGCGCCATGATAGGCGATTGCGTGCCGTGGAAGCCCGAGATAGCGCCACAAGCAATGCTGACGAACATCATCGGGAAAAGCGGCAGACCGTTCGTCTGGCGATTGTGCAGCCCATCAAATACCTCCGGCATCTCGCTGCTATGCCATCCAAGCATCACGATCATTATACCGATGCCCATAAATAGCAGTATTGCACCGAAGATTGGATAGAAACGACCAATCAGTTTATCGACAGGCAGCACCGTAGCCAGCGCGTAGTATCCGAAGATGATCAGTACCCATGCGATGGGGATAGAGGATAGTTGGGAGTTGATAGTTGATAATGGGCAGAGACCTTGGAGTAGGGTAGCCGGTCCGCTGAGGAACGTGGTAGTCAGCAAAATGAGCAGCACCAACGTCAACAGGCGGATAAACATCTTCAGACCGGCTCCTTTGCCTAACTCGTCCCCCACAATATTCGGCAACGAGACACCGCCTTTGCGGATAGACAACATACCACTCAAATAATCATGCACACCTCCAGCAAAGATAGTTCCGAACACAATCCATAGGAATGCTGCAGGGCCATAGAAGATTCCCATTATCGCTCCGAAAATAGGTCCCAGGCCCGCAATATTCAGAAACTGCACCAAGAAGATACGCCATGGTGCCATTGGCACAAAGTCCACACCGTCGGTCTTCGTCAATGCCGGCGTCTGCCGTTCCGGCTCCACACCAAAAATGCGTTCCACTAATACGCCATAGGTAAAGAAACCGATGACGAGCAGCACTAACGCTATCAGAAAAGTAATCATCGCTTATTTCGAGAAAATCTTAAACTGCCAAGGTTTGAGTATGAAACTCTGTGCGGACTCAAGTTTGTGTTTTTCGCCGCATAGACAGCGATATTTGCCTTCATAGCCCGTCAAATCGAGCGTTACATTCTGCTCTTTATCACTCATGTTCATCACCGCAATGACGGTGTTGCCGCCGAACCAGCCGTCGCGATGGCGCACAGCAGCGAAGATAGCATCATTGTCGGCAGGAATACGAACGAGCGGCGCACCACACTCGGGGCTAAACAACGCTTTATTGCGTTGACGGAGACTATTGAGGCGTTTGTAAATACCTCCCAGCGCGTACGTCTCGTCTGTATCGATCAGGTCTTTCTCAAAGAACTCCAGGCGATGATGGTTGCCGCTCAACTGACCCGTATAGATCATCGGCATGCCGGGCACGACGTAGCAGAACGCTGCGAAGAGAGGTACTGCGTCGCCCATGCGCTCAAACTCCGTGCCGTTCCAACTATTCTCATCATGATTGGAGATAAAGTTCATGCGGATGGCTTCGGGACGGATGGAGGAATCGGCTTTGGCGAAGTTTGCCCAAATATCTTCTACGCCTTTCTTGCCCTGTGCTACTTCATTCATCACGTGGTGTAGACTCCAACCGTAGTACATGTCGAACGCCGACTCCGTCAGTTCGTTCGCCTTATCTTCGTCCTCAGCAAGCGTGAACATATGCGGATAGGTCTCATGCAAATCGCCCATTGCCCAGTTCCAAAAGTCCGTCGGCACTTCTCCTGCAACGTCACAGCGGAAACCATCGATGCCGATGGAGTCCATCCACCAGTGCATAGCTTTGAGCATTGCTTCGCGCATGTCTTGGTTGTCATAGTTCAGCTTGGAGATGTCTGTCCAGTCATATTGCACCATCAGGTTGCCAAGGCTGTCTCGGTAATGCCATCCTTCGTTCTTGGTCCACTCGCTGTCCGGCGCTGTATGATTAGCTACCCAGTCGAGGATAACCTTAAAGCCCAACGCATGCGCTGCGGCAAGGAAATGCTCAAAGTCATCACGCGTACCGAACTCAGGGTTGATGGCGCAGTAGCCGATGATGGAGTAGTAACTGCCGAGTGTACCTTTGCGGGTGATTTTACCAATCGGCTGGCATGGCATTACCCAGATGATGTCGATGCCATTCTTGCGCAGTTCCGGTAGCAATGCTTCGGCTGCGGCAAACGTACCTTCCGGCGTTGCCTGACGGGTGTTTAACTCATAGATAGTAGCGTCATACGCCCATTTGGGGTGACGTAATTCTGCTTGCTTTGTGCAACTGAACAATGCCAAAGCGGCAACAAGCATCAAGAAAATCTTTTTCATAATATCTTTGTTTAATTTTCAATAATCGAGTAGGTGAGGTCTTTGCGATTGATGTTGACGGTCACTTTTTTGCCGAGATAGATGCGTACATAACTGATCTCGTCCGGACGGTCAATAAGGGGTATGAAATCTCCGTAGAGCAGCGGCATGGAGTGGCGGCGTAAGTGAATCAGTTCTGCCACTTTATCGCGCATTCTCTTTTGCTGTTCATCGAGTCCATCGAACCGCATCATATGTCGGTTATCGGGGTCATTACCGCCCACTTCGGCATATTCGTCGCCTTGGTAGATACACGGTACGCCAGGCAGCGTCATGTTAATGACCTCCAGCAAGAGAGCACGTTTGTAAGCCGTCTCAGCATCGCCGATACCGATATCTTGTGTCCATCCTTCCTCTTTGCCTTGGCTGGCGATGTCTATAGCGCCGCCGGCGATGGAAGCGAAACGTATCTGGTCATGGTTGCCGCTGATGTTACCCATCGTATGGTGTGCACCGTAAGTGCGGAGAGATGTCAGTTCGTTCGCCATTACCTGGTCCATGCCCTTAAGACCGCACAGCGCCTCGCGCGTCGTGAAATAGACGTTGAAGTCAAACTGCGCGTTCAGCATGCCGGTCTTTACATAACTGCCAATCAGTTCAGGACTGCCGTAGGTCTCACCGATCATCCAGATAGGACGTCCCGGCCAACGCGTTGCAATCTTCTGTCCCAACATACGCCAATAGCCCTCAGGAATATGCTTGCACGCGTCATGACGATAGCCGTCAAGGTCGTAGTTGTCAAGCCAGTAAAGGGCACTGTCGGTCATCGCTTCGCACACCTCTTGACGCTCCAAATCAAGCGTCGGGATGTGTTTGTCGAACCAAGTTGTCAAGCGGGCTTCGTCCCATAACTCGAAGTTACGTCGACCGTCCGGCAGCAGCGAATCGGTGTGCCAGTCGGGATGTTCCTGCAGCGTAGGCGAGTTGATATGCATGTGATTCGCTACATAATCCAGCACGACATTGATACCGTGCGCGTGTGCCGTTGCCAAGAGTGTACGGAACTCGTCCGGTGTACCGAAACGGGTGTCCAGTTGAGTCGCGTAGATAGGCCAATAGCCGTGGTAACCGCTGAACTTAGTGTAGGTCTTCGACGGGTCGTATTTATTGCCGTTCTTGAAGACATAGCATCCCCACGCGTCCCACGGATTTTGGGTGATAGGACTTATCCAGAGTGTGTTCACGCCCAGCGAATCGAAGTAGCCCGCTTCTATCTGCGCTGTGATACCAGCCAGGTCGCCACCCTGGTAGTCCACAATATCCAATACTTCCGGCGAGTTCATTTTCCAGTCATTGGCTGTGTTGCCGTTATAGAAACGGTCGATCATAAGCGAGTACAGAACTTGTGCTTGCGGATCGTGGCGGTTCAGTTGTGCTGCGTCGGTAATGACTTGCCCATCCTCTAACGGCAATAACAGGTCGTTGAAAAGGAACTGGTCGTCCTCCGCGAACACACGCAAGTATGTACGTCCCGGGAAGTCGGGTGCCTGAATGGCAGATAGGTCCAAACTCCATATGCCATCTTCCTCCTCATGCCACAAACTATGGTCAATAAGGGTATTCTGAATATATGCCTCAAAACTAGGGTTAGTGACTTTATCAAAGAATCCAACGCGCAACTTATTGTCCTCATAGCTCAGCGATATCAACGCTTGACGAACGGGTTTGTTCGGCAGCACAGGTATGGCAAAACTGCCTGCGTTGCTAAAAAACGTGATAGCATGTACGGTGCGTGAGCGGTTAACAATATCCATCTCTTCGATGATTGGTGCCTTGCCGCTTATGTTCAAGCATTCCAAAGACTCGTCCATGGTCCATTGCAGACCTTTCCATAACAACGAATCACCAAACAGTATAGGCACATAGTCCGTCAGTACGATATGCATTGTGTCACTCGTCATGCGAATCGGCATGATAGGATTGGAGCGAGAGATATCACTCGCAACGGTGTTGGGACGCTGACATCCTACTAGAAGAAGTAGAATTGAAACGAAAAATAATACTTTTCTCATGGTGTTATGCAATTTTGCCCGCAAAATTACAAATAAAAAATGACATATGCAAGAGTTCGCGATTTTTTTCGCACAAAAAAAGGAGACTTTTTTGTCTCCTTTGTGGGCGTTTACGGATTCGAACCGCAGACCCTCTGCTTGTAGGGCAGATGCTCTAAACCAGCTGAGCTAAACGCCCTTTCTCTCGAAAGCGGGTGCAAAAGTACTACAAATTTTTGACATACGCAAATTTTTTTGCATT